>JAFGDW010000082.1 GCA_016931935.1 Candidatus Zhuqueibacterota bacterium
AACCACGATCAATTGGGACAATGGAATTACACGATCTTTCCCAATTAATCCTGAAGAATTACATTTTATTTTTACGCAATGACTTAGGCAGTGCGCAAAAATTTCACGCTATTCTTTCATGCTTCGACTTTGTACTGAGCGAAATCGAAGTGTGACTCCAAAACAACATATAAATTTTGTGCACGTCCTTAATGAATACAAATTACTAAACATGACAGTGTTACTTACTTTTCATCCGTGATTATTCCAATCTATCAAACTCCTGTTACAGAAATAATGAAAAAATCAAAAAATCAATCAAATTGCTTTCAACCATTTGAATCTGATCTACATGCCCAAGGCGTTCTAAATGTTGCAGGGATTGATGAAGCCGGTCGCGGGCCGCTTGCCGGACCAGTCGTTGCAGCGGCAGTTCTTTTTGCTCCGGGAATTACGATTCATGGCGTGGCTGATTCCAAAACATTATCAGGACGTCAGCGGGAAGCAATATATCCGCAAATCATGGAGCAAGCTATCGCAGTGGGAATCGGCAGCGTAATTGAAAAAGTCATCGATGAAATCAACATTTTACAAGCCACCTACCGGGCGATGCAACAAGCGTTAATAAATTTAGGGATTAATGTCGATCATGTATTAGTGGATGGCCGGCGGAATCCAATTCTTGATGTTCCACAAACCAGCATTATCAAAGGGGATAGACTTTGTTTTTCAATTGCAGCCGCTTCGATTATCGCAAAAGTGACGCGTGATCGTGAGATGATTTCGTATGACGATCAGTATCCCCAGTACGGATTTGCTCGGCATAAAGGCTATGGAACTGAATTTCACCGGCAGGCGATCCAAAAATATGGATTGTGTCCGATTCACCGCCGCAGTTTTCATCTAAAATGATACCGCGAATTAATGAAATACTTTACGCATTTTAAAGATAAAATATGTATTGATTGATGTGTCAACGATTTTTAAAGCTGTGTTATTTTCAGAAATTAATTGACCTGCAGAATCAATCGGCGCCGAATGAAAGGAGATTAATGGAAAACAAATCCACCAAAGATATTGGAAATACGGGTGAAGATTTTGCAACACGTTATCTCGAGGAAAAGGGGTATGAAATTATTAAACGAAATTATCGTGCCGGTCGCGGTGAAATTGATATTATTGTCGCCAAGGATGACACATTGGTGTTTGTCGAAGCAAAAACCCAGATGCACGGTGATTTTGGCAACCCAATCGAATGGGTGACTAAAGGAAAGCAACGCCAAATCGGAAAAGTGGCACAGGCATATCTGCTAAGCGCTAATCCCCAGTATTTGAATTTCAGATTTGATGTAATTGCCCTGATGTGGGACAAGGGTACATGGAAAGTACAGCATATTGAAAATGCATTTTGGCTGTAATGTTTGTTTTCGTCTTTGTATTACAATTTGTATTACAATCAAACTTCTGCACACTCCGCCCCTATCATCTAATTGCGAACTGATACTGCACACGAAACATTAAATCCAAATCCTTGTCAGCAATATCGATCGGCTTTTTTTCTGCCGGAATTTTTTGTATCGTCGGCAAATCCGCTGGTATGGATGCATTGGCATCGATCACCCCATAAATCCACAGGGCTAACGCTGCGCACAAGGAAACATAATGGATCTGATGTGTTCTGGTAATTGAATCCGCGAATCGTTCTTGTTCGGCAACCGATTGCGCCCGATTAAATTGATTCATAGCACGGTTGTTCAAAATTGCCATAACGAGCGCTGTCGTTGTCAGCCCGACTTCGGCAGTCATTAACGTAAATCCTTTACGCGGCTGATTCAGGTACATCTGTCCCCATCCCGGTACTAACACCGATCGCAATACGGCTGCACCGATTGATTTTCCTGATTCGGAAAACACAATATTATCAGCAAACAGTTGCTTGCCCGTTTTCGCATCATTAATAAAAATATGGACGACGCCATTATCAAAAACAACGCCATCAAGAATGGCATTTGCTCCCAGATCGCGAGCTACAGCCAGGTAGTCTTTGCTATGTACGACCTGTTTTTCAAGCATATTTTTTATGGATGCATTAAACATATCAACATCAAGAACTTCACAATATCCCAATTCAGCTAACGCTGCGTGTAATTTGCGAGTTACCAGTTGCGCAATTTCAAACTGCTGTTGTTGAAAACCAAGTACTTTAAAATGTTTTATAGCTAGAGTTGTGTATCCACGCTTGCGTAAAAAACGTTGCTGCATTTTGACAACAGTTGCTTGAATTTCCGATGCCGGATCACCGGCGAAACACGCACAATTTATGACCAGCACAATTGCTATTACCCGTAACCAAAACTTCATGATTATCACCATTTTTTTATTATTTACTATAACTATCGGCTTCACAGAAACATAAATAATTATTCATGTAAAAAATTATAGTAACAAATTCATGATTCTGTTGATTGTGTCTGGTTACCCTTGCGAAGGTTTTGGGTAACACAATATGTTGACTAACAACAAGGTTATAAATCAAGATATTGATATCTTATTATTTCCACAACCTTTGCAAGGGTGGTTTAGCAACAGAATCATTAATAGCAAAAATTTTTTCCGGTTTTATCCGGTTGATGTTCAACCATGAGGCATGCGTGTTGCCACTAAAATGTATCAGCAGACAAATCATGAAAAAATTAATCCCATTCTTTCAGAAAAAATTATTGGATTCGTTGTGTATTTTTTATATATTTATCGAACAATGGTGTCAAATGAATATTCCTTTCAATATTTAAGTTCCGATTGTTCGTTAACTGATTCAAAAAAAAGAATCCGGTAAATATATTTGTATTTCTGCCGTTATTTTTAATAAGGAGAACCAATCCCACGCAATATCGATTAAAATACCGTTTGAACTCACAAAAATTAGTTCGGGTGGACTTTAACGGAACTTTATGTGCTGGAAAGTTGTGTATTTATATCGCACCATTCGGATCGTTCACTGTTAATGGTCCGAGACCGGAATTAGTATAACAATTCAACATGGACTGTACGCTTTCAATTGTCGTTTAATAATTTCGGGACAGGTAATTTTTTTTATCACGTAATTAACACGGATGTAAACAAACATGAAGAAATTTGGAACTCGTTTTATCGTTACAATATGTGCGATCATTTTCGCCCTTCCGGTTTTTGCTGATGTCAGCATCATGTCGTTATCTGATATTAAACCCGGCATGCGAGGCGTCGGAAAAACAATTTTTGCGGGGAGTAATATCGACGAATTTGAAATTGAAGTGCTGGACATCATCAAAAATTTTGCTCCACAACATGATGTCATCATGGTACAGTTACTTGGGAAAAATGTTGAACACACCGGCGTCGTCAGCGGCATGAGTGGCAGTCCGATTTATATTGATGGCAAACTTATCGGTGCGCTTGCTTATTCGTTTGGGCAATTCCTGAAAGACCCCATTGCCGGTATTACACCGATTGAATCGATGATGGCGATTCCATCCAAAGAAGCTGTACGGGATAAGGAACAACCATCACTATCCTTTTCGGCAAGTACTCTGCTCAACACGCTGTCATCATCAACCCCGGATGAGTTTTTGTCTTATTGGACTCAGCAACAGACGTCGGCTACAACAGTTTTCTCGGACATTCGACCAATCACGATGCCATTGATGTGTTCCGGCATTTCTCTTTCGGTGCTTAATCGATTTACCCCCTACTTTCAATCCATGGGACTGCAACCAATTTTAGGTGGTTCCGGAGGATCGGCTACGAACAAATCTGTACAACCATTCCAACCCGGAGATGCAATTGCCGGTGTTTTAGTCGCCGGTGATATTTCCGTTGCATCAACCGGAACAGTCACGTACGTAAATGGCAACCAGGTACTGGGTTTTGGTCATCCGTTTTTCAATAAAGGCCCGGTTAACATTCCAATGGCACAGGCCAATGTCTTAACGACACTATCGAGCTATATGCATTCCAATAAATTCGCCACCACTGGAGAAATCGTCGGAAATATCCGACAGGATCGGATGCCGGGGATCATGGGTATTATTGGTGGCAAAGCGCCAATCATTCCCGTAACAATTACTTACACATCACCTATTAATGAAAAACAAACATATCACTATGAAATTGCCGCCGATCAATCATTAAGCGCAACGACGCCTGTGTATTTCTGGCTAACCGTATTGACAACACTGGAAACTGCCAGACTGGCAAACGGCGATTACAGTATGCGATTAAACGGTCGAATTGCCATTAAAAATCATGAGGATGTTGTTATCAACGATCTGTATACCGGCTCCAGTTTTAATGAATCACCAGGTGGTGGGCAGGATATCATGCAAGCAGCGTACGATATTGTTATGCGATTAATTCCGCTGTTGGCAAACGAATGGGAATATCCTGAAATAGAAAAGATTGATTTACAATTCGCTGCTGAACCCGTTAAACGTAGTGTACAAATTGAACGGGTGTGGTTCAGTAAGGATGAAGTTTTGCCAGGTGATTCGTTAACAGTCCATATTTACCTTCGCGCTTATCAAAATAAAGCGATTCATATCGCGCGTCAAATAGTAATTCCAGCCAATACGACAGCAAAACGACTTATCTGTACTGTTGGCAGCGCGGAATACTTACTCATGTGGGATAAACGGTTCGCACCGGCACGATTCAGACCGACCAATTTTGATAATCTTGTTTCAATTCTCAATAATCTTCGCCAAAATAACAATCTGTATATACAATTAAAAGCGATTGAAGACGGCGCGCTAATCGGGGGACAGGAATTGCCTAATTTGCCGCCAACGGTAATGACAATACTTTCCGAAAAGAAGAATTCCGATACACATGACAAACTACGGGAATCGTTATTAGTGGAGAAAGTAATTCCCACGGATTATGGTGTATTTGGTGGAAAATCAATTTCAATGAAAATGAAAAAATAATCGGAGTAACTGAATGAAAATATTTTCGTGGATACTTGTCTTGTGTGTCGTATGGACGAATTACACATTTGCATCAACACCTAAATTTCGGACTTATACAACAATCGCTGATTTTGAACGCGGTGAATTGAAAGGCGTTTCTCTCACATCGTCGGGAGAAATTCAATTAGCACCAGCACTAAAAAAACTTCATGAGTCAACCGAACCGGCTATTTGGGATGTCGTTGTGAATAGCAAAGGGATAATTTATTTTCCTGTGGGCAATGAAGGCAAAATTTTCCAGATAGATAATTCAGGAAAAGCAAAAGAACTGTGCCAACTGGATGAAGTGGAAGTGTACTGTCTGGCACTGGATTCGCAAAACCGCCTGTATGCGGGAAGTTCTCCGGACGGAAAAGTGTACCAAATCGATGCTACCGGAAAAGCAACCATGTTTTTCGATCCATCCGATCGCTACATTTGGGATATTTTGTTTGACGCGCAAAACAATATGTACGTTGCTACCGGCGACAGTGGCAATATTTACAAAATCACGCCCGATAAAAAGACATCAATCTTTTATAAAAGTGATGAACAACACATCCGTTGCCTGGCCTGGGATAACCAACATCAATTACTCGCCGGCAGTTATGGAAATGGTTACGTGTATCGCATTTCCAAATCGGGCGAAGGATTTGTAATCTACGACTCCAATTTGAAGGAGATTCATCATATCGAAGTGACGAAGGATGGTACAATTTACGCCGGTGCACTGGGCAAAGATTTTGCCGGCCCGGCGCAGCCTGTCATCCAAAAGAAAGCAGCGCCAGCTCAGCAACAAAACAATGATAACGATGAAGGCAATAATGGCGGCGACGAATTGATTATCGGCGAAATTCAGATCGAGGTGCCACGCGCTCAGCCTAGTGGCGCTGCCGTTAGTGAAAGTGCAATTTTAAAAATTTCTCCAAACGGAAGTGTGAAAAATGTATGGGATTCGTTCAATGAACACGTGCAATCTTTCGTCTTAAGCAAGAACCAGTATCTGATAGTCGGAACCGGCAACGAAGCAAAATTAGTACTCATTAATGCCGCTGAGGAAAAGACAATTCTTCACGATCTTGAAGAATCTCAAATTAGCGCGCTGGCGTTTAATCCTCAAAATCAACTGATTATTGCCACTGCCAATATGGGCAATCTGTATTCCCTGCAATCAAATTACCAGAAATCGGGAGAATATATTTCCGAGGTATTTGATAGCTATATGCCAACCAGGTGGGGTTCGATTTCATGGAAGCAGGATGTTTCGACCGGCGGGGCTGTTCAGCTTTATACGCGTTCCGGTAATACCGAAACACCCAACAGCACATGGTCAGCGTGGTCGGCTGCTTATACCAATCCTGATGCGGAAAATATCCTCAGTCCGGACGCTCGTTTTATTCAATGGAAAGCCATGTTAAAAAATGGTGGCCAAAAGACGCCCCAGTTAAAAGAAGTCACTGTTGCATATTTGTCTAACAATATCCCTCCGGATATCATTTACTTCACTATATATCCGGCTGGCGATTATTATCAGGGTGCGGATCAAAACATTTCACTCGATGATGCAAATCAGAATAATGACGACAACAGTGCGTCGAATGCTCGGCGCAACAAGTCATATCTCGGTCGGAAATCATTTCGGCAGGGCTATCAATCGATTAGTTGGGATATTGACGATCAGAATGGCGATCAGCTTACACATAACATCTATTATCGATGTGAAGATGAAAGTAACTGGAAGAAATTGGCATCCAATTGGTATACAACCGCTTTTTCATGGGATACGCAACGATTTCCCGATGGCGTTTATTTCCTGAAACTGGTTGCTACGGATTCCCTATCCAACCCAGCGTCAATTGCAGCCTCTTCAGAAAAAATTAGTGATTCATTTATAATCGATAATAGTGGTCCCGTCATTCAATTTTCCAAACCCACTGTACGTAGTAAATCCGTCCAAATAAAATTTACGGTGCAGGATGCGTACACTCCCCTGCTGGATGCTTCCTATGCATATAATGGACAGGAATGGAAACCAATTTTTCCCGATGATGGCATCAGCGATTCCAGACAAGAGCATTTTACGATCGACCTGGACATTTCTTCAAACGGAAATCAGACACTTGTCATCAAAGCAACGGATCAACTGAAAAATATTGGATTTAATCAAATACGATTTGAGGATTAAATATGATCGATCAGGCGCGCTGGGATGAAATTAAACAGGTCATTGACAAAAATAAAATATTCATTTTAACCACGCATATCAATCCGGATGGTGATGCGCTCGGCTCGGAAATTGCCATGGCCGGCTATCTTCAACAACGTGGTAAAACGGTTTACATTGTCAATAATTCGCCAACTCAAAATAATTACTCATTTCTCGATCCCCGGAATCATATTATCATTTTTGATGCCGATACACATGCGCCTCTCATTCGGCAGGCTGATGTTTTCATTGTTGTTGATATCAGCGATTGGGACAGACTGAAAGAGCTTGGCAAACAAATACAGGCATCATTGGCAACAACGATCTGTATTGACCATCACCATATTACCGAGCCATTTGCGTCAATTGATATAATCCGGGAACAAGCATCATCTACCGGGGAATTGATTTATGAATTTCTGAATTATGTGAACTGTGAATTCACCCCGGAAATTTGTCAGGCATTGTATACCTGTATTCTCACGGATACAGGTTCCTTCCGTTTTTCCAATACCACAGCACTCACTCATGCAATTGCGGCTGACCTGATGGAACGCGGCGTAAATGCTCGTTCAATTTATCAATGGGTTTATGAACGCAATTCGCCGACAAAAATTGCCCTAATGGGACGCGCCATTACTGATTTCCATTATGAATGCAATAGGAAACTTGTCTGGTTCGTTTTGTCCCGGCAAATGTTCAAAGAAACCAATGCACATCAATGGGATACGGAAGGCCTTCCCGAACTGCCACGCACAATTGATGGTGTTGAAGTCAGTCTGATGTTTACTGAACTGCGCGATGGTAAAGTAAAAATAAGCTTGCGCTCAAGCGGAAAAATCGTGATTGGCGATATTGCAATTAAACTTGGGGGCGGCGGACACAATTTTGCCGCCGGCGCTTTATTGAACCAAACACTCGATGAGGCAATTCCGTTTGTCCTGGATGAAGTAAAGCGCGTAATTGATGGGAAATGATGTAATTGCTTGTATCGATCGATTGAATAATCTTAATCAAGTCATCATTATTTTTATATCGTATATTGACCATCCAAACCAGCCTCATTAACGAAATCTTGTTGTGGCTGTTCGCTCCTGCTACTAATGCACTGGTATATTACATCAGGGTGTGATGAATTTTATTTCAGCTAATATGTCCCGCGCTGACAACTTGAAACTTCCATCCTGTTGATTCATCTAATTCTTACAATCCCGTTATTATTACTTGCATTTAACGAAAAATATTTGTACAATTATGGCTATTATTTTTAGAAATACGACGATAATGTTACGGGAAAAACATACGCTCTAACGACGAGGTTATTTATGGCAAAGAACAAACTATTATTGATGATTTTAGATGGTGTTGGAATTCGTAATGATAAAAAATTCAACGCTCTCGAAAACTCAAATACGCCCAATCTACACTCCTTTTTTAAAACAAAACCATGGACAAAGCTTGCATGTCACGGTCGAGCAGTCGGTCTGCCCGATGGAATTATGGGAAATTCAGAAGTTGGTCACCTGAATATCGGCGCTGGTCGTGTAGTGATGCAGGATTTGGTACGCATTCATATATCATTTGAAGACAAATCGTTTGAAAAAATTCCGGAATTTAAAGACATCATTGCGTATGCCAAAACCAATAACAAGCCCGTCCATTTAATGGGATTGTTATCAGATGCCGGTGTCCATTCCGATTATAATCACGCCATGAAAATCATGGTTTTATTAAAAAAGAATGGTGTTGAAAATGTCTACCTGCATGCCATTACTGATGGACGTGACACACCGCCAAACAGTGGCATCGGATATTTAAAAAATATTCTTAATTTCATGGCAGAAGAAAAAGCCGGGAAATTGGCATCGATCATTGGTCGGTACTATATCATGGACCGTGACAAGCGCTGGGAACGCGTACAAATTGCATACGATGCGCTTGTAAACGGCAAAGGCGTTCTCACCAATGCTCCGGTACAAGCCGTGCAGGATATGTACGATGAAAAAGTAATGGATGAATTTCTGAAACCAATTCTAATCGAAAATGATGGTGATATCACAACCCTGCAAGATGGCGATGTCATGTTAACATTCAATTTCCGCGCCGATCGCATGCGTGAAATTGCCATCGCCCTGAATGATGATAATTTTGATGGATTTGAACGGGACAATCGTGTTAAGCTAAATTACGTTACGATGAAAACCTATCAGGAAAACTTCCCTTACCCGGTTCTGTTCAAAGAACAGGCAATGGAAGATATATTTGGTGAAGTTGTGAGTAAATCCGGCCTGACTCAGCTTCGGATTGCCGAAACTGAAAAATATGCCCACGTCACTTACTTTTTCAATGGCGGTGAAGAAAAGCTGTTCGAGGGTGAAGGACGAATTTTAGTCCCGTCGCCTAAAGTAGCAACGTACGATTTGCAACCGGAAATGAGTGCTCCTGAAGTCACACAAAAACTTTTACAGGCGATTGATGACGATAAATATGATGTGATTATCCTGAATTTTGCCAACGGAGATATGGTAGGACATACGGGTATCATGGAAGCCGCGGTAAAAGCTGTTGAAGAAGTCGATAAAGACGTAAAGCAGATCGTCGATAAGTTTACCGGCAAAGGTGGTACTGTTCTCATTACCGCTGATCATGGTAACTCGGAAGAAATGTGGGACTTCAAAAATAATCAACCACATACACAACATACATTGAACAAAGTGCCATTCATTGTCATAACGCCTGACAATAAGCAATTTAAGCTACGGAATGACGGTAAACTGGCTGACATTGCTCCCACAATGTTGACATTCTTGGGAATAAAAAAACCGGAAAAGATGACCGGCACTTCCTTGATTATCGAATAAATTTGAAAAGCGGTGATTCTCTCACCGCTTTTTTTTGAGTTAATGTACCCGCACTTTAGAAGTGCGTGGCATGTCAGCACCCAATATTCCATTTAATAAGGAATCCCATATGCATACAATCAAACTTATATCATGGAATGTAAATGGTATTCGCGCTGTACACCGCAAAGGCGCGTTCGACTATTTGCTTGAAACAAAACCTGATATTGCTTGCATTCAGGAGACTAAAGCGCACCCGGAACAACTTGAGCCGCCACTAAATCAGCTTGATGGATATCATGTTTATTTTTCATCTGCAGAACGTAAAGGTTATAGTGGCGTCGCCCTGTATTCCAAATTTGCACCGTTAAAGGTAGAAACCGGGTTCGGGATTGATAAATTCGATAGCGAAGGGCGGACTCTGATTGCAGAGTACAATGATTTCATTCTATTCAACATTTATTTTCCCAATGGCAAGCAATCAAAGGAGCGGTTGCAATACAAAATGGATTTTTACGATACATTTTTAAATTATGTCAAGCCATTGAAGGACGCTGGCAAGCATCTGGTAATTTGTGGGGATGTGAACACCGCGCATAAAGAAATTGATTTGAGCCACCCAAAAGCCAATGAGAAAACATCAGGATTTCTGCCTGAAGAACGTGAGTGGATTGATAAGCTGCTTGCAGCAGGATTTATTGATGCCTTACGTGAATATCATCAGGAACCGGAACTGTACACCTGGTGGGATGTTCGCACTGGCGCCCGCGCCCGGAATATTGGCTGGAGAATAGATTATTTTTACATCAGCGATCATACTCGCGATCGACTTAATAATGCTGCCATTCATCCGGAGGTGATGGGCTCGGATCATTGTCCGATTAGTATTGAGCTGGAGACAACCGTGCAGGGATAAACGGTATCAAATTTAAAAGCCAGGTTTCTGGCAGAAACCTGGCTTTTTGTAGATTGAATAAACATGAAAATGATATAAAGTCAAAATATTATGAATTCACTGTAGATTTTATTTTTCAATCACTTTCAACAATTCTTCAAATCCCTTAACATAACTCTGCGCCCCCAGTCCACTCACTTGCGCCACACACACCGGTTCAATCACTGAAATCTGCCGGAACGGCTCACGCTTTTTTATATCCGACAAATGCACTTCTACTGCTGGTAAATTCACGCCGGCGACCGCATCACGAATTGCATAACTGTAATGCGTGTACGCACCCGGATTAATAATAATCCCGGCTGCAGTTTTTCGATGTGCATGAATGAAATCGATGATACTGCCTTCGTGATTCGATTGGAACGCGATGATCGTTATGCCCCGGGTTTCAGCTACTTTTCGCACCATCTCGTTTATCTGTTCCATTGTTGTTGAGCCATAAACGTCAGGCTCTCGCTCGCCAAGCAGGTTAAGATTGGGACCATGAATGAGGAGTATTTGCATATAAAATTTTTCCTAACAGAAAGAAACTAATTTTATTGTTAACTGCCCCACGGGCTGTATCAAAAATCTGAAAATGGTAGAATTCTTTATGCCGGGCGAAGTCGAAGCATATTGTTTTTGTATATTTTGTCATCCTTCGACTACGCTCAGGATGAAGCATAAAAAAACTTATGATACAGCTCCATGAAGAATCGGAAGCGTCAATCACCTAATTATAATGCTTTATTGATTGTCACTCTGTCCAGCACAAATTCGACAGCGTGCTGCACAAGTGTTTCATCAAAATTTTCTATAATAACAGATGAACCAATTTTATCGAGCAGAATGACAGTTAATTTTGAGTTTATATTTTTCTTGTCTATATACACTCGCGACATAATATCGTCAACCGAAAGCAGAGGCCACTCATTTGGAACTGGAACACTCTTTAGTAATTTTTCTATCCGCTGAAATTCATCACGGGATAACATTTTCTGCTCGGCGGAAAGCCAGCTCATTGCCAGCATCCCCCAAATTACAGCTTCGCCATGTTTGAAAAATTTATATTTAGTTGTGGCTTCCAGTGCGTGCCCAATGGTGTGACCATAATTAAGAATCTTGCGCAAACCGCCTTCCCGCTCATCCTGCTCCACGACATCAGCTTTAATTTGGCAACATTGCTCGATAACAGAACTCATGAATTCCAGATCAGAAAGATCAACTAATGTCCGGATTTTATCTTCAAGTTGTGTAAACAATTCGCATGATTCAATCAGTCCGTATTTAATGACTTCCCCCAAACCAGCCCAGACTTCACGAATATCCAGTGTTTTCAACACCATCGGATCAATCACCACAAATTGTGGTTGATAGAACGCTCCAATCAAATTTTTGCCCAACGCATGGTTGACAGCCACTTTGCCGCCAACACTGCTATCGGTTTGAGCCAATAACGTTGTGGGAATTTGAATAAACGGAACGCCACGCAAAAACGAAGCCGCCACAAAACCTGCAAGATCGCCAACTACGCCACCTCCTAGCGCCACGATCGGTGATGTTCGATCCAGCCGTGCATTGATCAATCCTTCGCAGATATGATCCATCACTTGTAAATTTTTCGAAGATTCACCGGACGGGACATCAAAAACATGCACTTCATAATCGCGATCTTTCAGCCGTCGTGCAATCGCATCGACGTAGAGCATACGTACATTGGTGTCTGTAATTATCGCCAGTTTTTTAGGCACCTGATGTTTGAGAAATATATCTTCAAGTGAATTTAATATTCCGTTTTCAATGTAAATCGGGTAACTTCTCGATCCTAAATCAACGTTAACCGTCCTCACTGGCTCCTCCGATTATGTATTCAATTTCATCAGGGTATATCGTATCCAGCGTCTCGCTGGATACGTTGAATATGCGGCTCTGCTGCGAATAACATGACTACAAGGCAGAGTCTTGTATATTGCATGGGGGTGTATCAATAGTCTTGTCAAGCTTCATCCTGAGCATAGTCGAAGGATGATAACTTACAATAAAACAACACGCTTCGACTTCGCTCAGCATGAAGAAATTATACGAATTTTGACTTTTGATGCAGCCCCACGATAAAAACGATAATATTGTTATTCGATATTTTCCAGCAGCGCCACAATTTCATCAGCAATTTCATCCTGCGTCTTACCTTCGGTATCAATAATGTAATGCGCTGCTTTTGTGTAAAGTGGCTCACGTTCCTGCAATGTCGCCAACATATCATCCATTCGCGACGCTTTTCCGGTAAGCGAAGGCCGATTGGGATCTTCTCCGATACGTTTCAGTGTATTGTCCACGGAAACACGCAGCCAAATGACAACTCCGGTTCTACGCAAGGCATCGATATTTTCCTGGCGCAGAATCACTCCCCCACCAGTGGCATTGACCGTACTCTTCAATTGAGCAACGCGTTTGGTGACTTTTGTCTCCACAGAGCGAAAATGATCCCATCCATAGTGTTCAACAATTTCCGGGATTGTCATGCCGGCATCGTACACAATCATGGCATCCATCGGGATAAACTCGCGGTGAAGTTTGCTTGCCAGTAGCACACCTATTGTGGTTTTCCCTGACCCGCGCATACCAATCAGGACAATGTTCTTTTGGGGATCGAGCATTATATTATCTCCATACCTATCCGCATTTCACGTATGCGATTTTATTTTGCCAAACGAGCGACTAACACATCGCGCATGATTTCAACCGGCGCATCACGGCCAGTCCAAAGTTCAAACTGAATAACACCCTGCAACAATAACATCTCAAATCCGGGAATAACAGTACAACCTATTTGTTTTGCGGCTTTTAATAGTTTCGTATGCATTGGATTGTAAACGATGTCGAACACGATCTGGTTCGATTGGAGTAATTTTATATCGATGACATCAACATGTTGCAAAGGCGCCATTCCGACGGAGGTTGCTTGAATAATAATATCCGCATGTTGAATGACATCGGCATCTTTCAAATCACCGAACGAGCAATGCACATCTGCCGCCAGTGATTCTGCCATTTCAATTTCTTCTCTGCGATTTAAAATGGTCAGTTGCCCATGCTCCTGTTTAATTCCAAACGCAATTGCCCGGGCAGCGCCACCCGCGCCTAGTAATACCACATTCTTATTTTGAATCTGGGTTCGATGTTTAAGGGCGCGGATAAATCCCTGCCAATCAGTATTGTGTCCCACCAGGTGACCGTCGTCATTCACAACTGTATTAACTGCGCCAATCTGTTGTGCAACCGGATCGATCTCATCGAGATATTTCATCACTTCCAGCTTGTGAGGCATTGTTACGCTGAATCCGCGGATATTCAACGCTTGCATGCCGCAAATCGCATGTTCAACATTGGTCACGTTGAATGCCAGGTAAACATAATTCAAGCCTAATTCCTGATACGCGGCGTTATGAATTGCCGGCGACATGGAATGATCCACGGGTAGACCTATTATCCCACACAACGTGGTTTTTGCATTTACGCTCATCACTTTTCCCTGCTATTTACCGCTAATATTCAACAGTTGTTCGAAAAATCCCGGATGCGAAACATTTGCACAGCCGGCATTGCGGATGGTTGTCGTGCCATCTGCCACGAGACCGGCGATGGCAAATGCCATAGCGATGCGATGGTCTCCGTGTGTCTCAATTTCTGCACCTTTTAATTGCTGTGGTCCATGAATGATCATGCCATCTTCCTGTTCATCGACTTCGGCGCCCATACTCCGTAAATTATCGACCACATTGCGAATCCGATCTGATTCTTTCACGCGAAGTTCACTTGCACCCCGGATAATTGTCGTTCCGTGAGCTTGTGTGGCAGCAACAGCAATGATCGGTATTTCATCGATAATTCGCGGTATCATTTCCCCGCCTATTTCAATACCATGAAGTGCGGACGATTTGGCAATTAAATCCGAGCGGGATTCTTCATTTTTAATCCGTTCATGTTCTATCACAACAGTCCCACCCATTTGATTGAGCACATCGATAATGCCTGTCCGGGTAGGATTGGTTCCCACATTCAGCAACGTTAATTCGGAATTCGGCACAATTGAAGCTGCAATCATAAAAAACGCCGCTGATGATATATCTCCGGGAACCTCAATTGGCGCACTAATCATATGCGGACAACTTTCAATTTCGACTGTCAGGCCTTCTTTTATAATATTAACGCCGAAATGCTTAAGCATACGTTCGGTATGATCGCGCGATTGTGCTGGTTCGGTTACCGTTGTAGCTCCTTTGGCAAACAATCCGGCAAGCAACAGGCACGATTTAATTTGCGCACTGGCAATCGTCAATTCATGCTTGAAACCGTGCAACGGACGTCCTTTAATGATCAGTGGTGTAAAGTTACCTTTCTGTGCATAAATACGAGCATTCATTTTCTGCAATGGCTCAATAATACGCTTCATCGGTCGTTTTTGAAGCGAGACATCACCATTAATTTCCGAATCAAAATCTTGTCCCGCGAGTATGCCTGATAGCAGACGAATCGTCGTGCCCGAATTACCGGCATCCAATCGTCCATCCGGGGCTCGCAATCCGTGTAAACCTTTCCCGTTAATGATCGTGATATCCGGTCCCGTAGTAATCGCTACGCCAAGCTTTTCCATGCAGTGTGCCGTGCTCTGCACATCATCACAGAAAGACAAACCGGTAATTTCCGTAATACCATTGCCAAGTGCACCCAACATCACAGAACGGTGAGAAATAGATTTGTCGCCCGGCATTGTTAGTACACCATGCAAACCAGTCGCTCGAGTAATTTGCATATCCATCTTTATCGTTTCCGACATATGTATCCTCTTTCATGTAAAAGTTCCATCGCGGTTTTACGGAGTTGTTCTGTTTCAAACGACAACCGCAGCGTGCCGCTTTCCAACATACGAACTTTCAGTACTTCGATATCACGAATATTAATTTGTTTTTCCGCCAGCGTGTTAGCGATTTCTGCAATAATGCCGGGTTTGTCTTCCACCACAACACTTACGTCGTACAAGGGATTAATAAATCCTTTTGTATCGTGGGGAATTGAAAGCCGCGTCCGTGCGGAGCGCTCGAATAGCGGTTCCAGTCGGGATGATTCAAAATGATCGCGAAATTGCTGGAGCGTGACGATAAATTCATCCATTACATGCAGAATATTGTCCCGATTGGTTTCACAAATATCCTGCCACATGTAAAACGGACTGGAAGCGATGCGCGTCATATCACGAAATCCACCAGCGGCCAGTTTTAAAAATTGTTGATTTTTTCGATTGAAGTGCTCAACGAAATTGACAAGGTTGACCGCCAGCATTTGTGGTAAATGACTGACAGTTGCGGCAATCCGGTCGTGAGTTTCCGCATCAAGAAACAGAACTTTGGCGCCAATGTGTTCAAGCAATCGTACAAAGCGGTCAATCACTTTTTGTGGCGTATTACAACATGGAGTGACAACATAGTAGCAATTTTCAAATAACAGGTGATCCGCCGCATCGATGCCGCGTTTTTCCGAACCTGTCATCGGATGGCCGCCTACAAAATGTGCGCCTTTCTTAAACTCAGACTCTGCGATTTCAACAATTTGTGATTTTGAACTGCCAACATCGGTAACCAGCGCCCCTTTTTTCAATATTGACGGTAGAATTTTAAGCTGGTTAATAATCTGCTTTATTGGAGAAGCTAATAGTACTAAATCAGCATTTATAGCGGCGTCTTCCAGTTCTGAAATCGGAAAACCTGCATTTAGTAAACCTAATTTAATACCCTTTTCAACGACCGACTGTTCGTCTACGCCAATGATGTGAAGATCACCGTTTTTTTGTTTCAATGCGGCCGCAAATGAACCGCCAATTAATCCGACCCCAACGATGCAAATATTTTTAAAATCCATGCTGCTGTCCTAAGCTTGAATTATTTATGAATTTGTTTCAAATATAAATTAAAGTAAATTTTTACATCGATCTAAGCTATAACTATGTTAGGAATTCAGTATTAGGTCAAAATTCTTAACTATCCGCCATTCAAGCTATCTGGATTCCATAATGAATTACAATAAATTATCCAGGTAAGGTTGAATTTTCTTTTTGACTGCAGGAGCTATAATTTTTAATTCTGACACCAATTCTTCAAACTGTTCCGGGTACAACGATTGTGCCCCATCCGACATGGCATGATCGGGATCGGAGTGAACTTCTATTTCCAGCCCATTTGCGCCAGCGGCAACTGCTGCCCGCGCCATCGGGGCTACTTTATCGCGTCGCCCTGTACCATGGCTGGGGTCGACAATAATCGGTAAATGACTGAGCTTTTGAACGACCGGAATTGCCGAGAGATCCAGGGTATTGCGCGTGTAGTTTTCAAACGTTCGTATGCCACGTTCACACAGCATCACATCG
Source organism: Candidatus Zhuqueibacterota bacterium (assembly GCA_016931935.1). Taxonomy (GTDB): domain Bacteria; phylum Zhuqueibacterota; class Zhuqueibacteria; order Thermofontimicrobiales; family Thiofontviventaceae; genus Thiofontivivens. Next base: position 17,366 of record JAFGDW010000082.1, read on the forward strand.
TAGTTTCCTCCGGCCATCAGGTATTCAGCAGCCATCAACCATTCTTCAATTGTGGCGGACATTCCGCGCTTTAGTAATACGGGTTTTCGGACTTTGCCTAATTCACGGAGCAGGATAAAATTTTGCATATTTCGCGCACCAACCTGTAGAATATCCACATATTTCAAGCAAACTTCTAACTGACTGACATCCATAACTTCGGAAATAATTGCAAGTCCAAATTTATCGCCAGCTTCGCGCATATATTTCAATCCTTCTTCCCCCAATCCCTGAAAACTATATGGCGAGGTACGTGGTTTAAATGCGCCACCGCGGAGCACATGGGCGCCAGCTTTTTTCACCTGTTCCGCGATTAACATAATCTGGTCACGGTTTTCCACGGCACACGGTCCGGCCATAAGTACAACGGTATCGTCGCCGATTTTTAAATTGCCAATCGAAATAACTGTATCATCCGCATGAAATTCCCGACTGGCCAGCTTATAGGGCTTGGTGATAGGAATGACTTCCAAAACGCCCGGTAATAATTCAATATCGCGTCGATCGAATTCGGGACGTTTTTCACCGACAGCCCCCAAAACCGTACGGGTGACGCCATCGGACCTGTGTACATCGAAACCAAGTGATTTCAACCTATCCGTCACATTTTTAACATCCGTTTCTTCGGCATGATCTTTCATCACGATGACCATGGCTGTTTCCTCCTTCATTGTCAATTAGTTCTTGGTGCTGCCTGCAACCGTCGGCCTTCCTGAATGATAATCCGGAAAATATTAGCAATTGCTTCATCCGTCAACGGACCTTTATTGTGATCATACAATTCCTGCATGATATGCTGTTCACGATTTTCATCCAGAATAGGGCGATTTTGCAGTTGCTTGAGTTCGCCAATTTTTTCAACCCACTGTGCACGTTCATTTAGTAGTTCAAGAATCTGCAAATCCAGTTTATCAATATTCTGCCGACAGGTTTCTAACGTCATAGTAATGTCCTCAGGAATTGAAAATGACTGATTTCGGTTGAATTATTTTTTAGAAATTTATAAATCAATTACATTGCAGCCATAACATAAAAAAACCCACTACAGATCTTCTATAGTGGGTTTGATTTGCTCGTCTATGCTTTATTTTATTTCTCGAAACGTTGCGTATCTCTCCCACCATGGTTCGGATAGCCAAAATAAAAATAATAGGAGTAATATCGGAAACTTAAATTTGTATCCATTGTGGGATGATGTCTCATTTTGTTTTATTGGAAATAAATATACGGATATATATTATGTTTGTCAAGTAATTTTTTGCCGGATGTTACGACAAATTTGCATTATAAACGCTGCCTGAATAGTAAAAGCAGTAATTTTCAGAACATTGAGATCCATTTACACAATAAGAAGTTGTTCAAATCAACTGATAAATTTATAACTAAAAAGTTGCTAATTCGTTACCTTCCGCCGTTTATTCATGACACTAACGAATTGGGAACCTTCATGCTTAATCGTCGTTTAGTGTAAATAAACATTTTGCTCTGTGAAGAAAAGGAGATCCCCATGCCGCTTAAAGGCAACATCGACACGCAAATGATTGATCGATTTAATAAGGATTATCTGAAGAATCAATCACGTCAGGTCATCAAAAATTCGATCATTAAAAACGGACTCAAAGCCACCACATTAAATGCTAATGCGGTGCGCAACATGCAACACACATTTTCTGAAGAAATAAAAACCGGCAAGGCAACCTCCCAAAAGAGTAGCGGCCGCTGCTGGATGTTTGCCGGGCTAAATGTATTCCGACAGAAAATTTCCGAAGAACTTAACATAAAGGATTTCGAACTTTCCCAGGTTTACCCGATGTTTTGGGACAAACTCGAGAAATCCAATTATTTTCTTGAAAATATCATTGCAACAGTAGATGAAGATATTTATAGTCGCTTACTCATGTGGCTGCTTGCCGATCCAATTCAGGATGGAGGTCAATGGGATATGTTCGCCAATCTCATAACCAAGTACGGAGTGGTACCGCAATATGCTATGCCCGAGACATTCCACAGCAGCAGCTCATATATCATGAATCGTGCAATTACGCTGAAGCTACGTGAATATGCTTCAACGCTGCGTCAGAAACATAAGGATGGCAGCTCGCTTGTCGATTTGAAATCTATGAAAATGGATATGCTAAACGAAATTTATCGTATGCTTGTTTACTTTCTGGGCGAACCACCAACGATATTCGATTTTGAATATCGCAACGAAGATAAAGAATTTCATTTCGAACGTAATCTTACACCGCAGGAGTATTTCAAAAAATATGTGAAACTGGATCTGGATAATTTTGTTAGTGTGATCAATGCACCGACAGCAGATAAACCATTTAACCAGACATTTACCGTACAGTATCTCGGCAATGTAATTGGCGGAAAAGATATTCTATATTTAAATGTGGAAAATGATATTTTAAAACAGTTGGCTGTCGCTCAGCTCAAAGATAAAAAACCGGTGTGGTTCGGCTGTGATGTCGGCAAAATGTTGGATACTGAAAATGGTATCATGGAAAAAGATTTGTACGATTATGAAACTGCATTCGAAACCGCATTCGCCCTGGACAAAGCTGCCCGACTCGATTATCGCGAAAGTCTGCTAACACATGCGATGGTGTTTACCGGTGTCAATCTGGTCGACGACAAACCCAATCGCTGGAAAGTGGAAAATAGCTGGAGTGACAAATCAGGAAAAGAAGGCTACTATGTGATGGGCGATTCGTGGTTTGATGAATACAATTATCAAATAGTCATTGAAAAATCGTATCTCCCGGATGAACTAAAACAAGCGCTGGAACAACCGCCGGTTGTGTTGCCGCCATGGGATCCAATGGGATCGCTGGCGATGATGCAATAAGTGATTTATTATCTTTTAAATTTATAGTTGGAATTAAGATTTGCCATGCATTTCGAAAGTGCGTGGCACGTTTCTCCTTGAACTCACACTCTCGATCCCTGCCACACACCTTTTTCCTCCATCAATTTCTCTACACGCTGAATAACCTGTGTTTTCGGCTGTTCCCATCGAGGGGCAATTAATAAATCATCACGAATATCCCCCACCAATCGATGAACAACAACATCGGCAGATAACTCGGGCAATAGTTCACATAGCAACGCGACATATTCATTTGCTGTAAATACCTTCACACTTCCTTCGGCGTACCATTCCGCCAATGCCGTATGCCACACTACTTGCAGATGGTGAATTTTTACACCTTCCAGATTCATGCGGTTTATTTCATGAATTGTATAGCGCATCTCATCAATCGATTCTCCAGGCAATCCCAGAATAATATGACCGCAAATCAGTATTTTGGGAAAGTAACGTATGAGTTCGACTGTCTGTTGAAAGCATTGGTAATCATGCCCTCGATTAATCAATTCCAACGTCTGGTCGTGAACTGATTGCAGCCCCAGTTCCAGCCATACCATGTAACGATTTGCGAGGTCTCCCAGATGATCGAGAATATCTTCGGAAATACAATCCGGACGTGTGCCAATGGCCAGCCCGACAATGTCTTCTGGAAAATCTTCAATCGTCCCCCACCATTCGTGCAGTTGTTCCACTTCGCCATACGTATTGGTTTCCGATTGAAAATAAACAATAAACTTACCCGCAAATCCACGCTTTCTCGATCGCTGAATACCTGATTGAATTTGTTCCCGCACCGATCCTGTGGCTTCATCAATCGTGCTGAATCCGGGATTGTAGCAGTAAACACAACCACCTTCCCCATGGCGGCCATCCCGATGCGGACAGCCCAGCCGCGTATGAACTGCTAATTTACGTACCGTAAACGGGTAATGCTCATTGAGATAATCTTTGAGTCGATAAATAAGTCGTTTTTTTTGGGGCATTGTTCGAATCATCCTTTTACGCCTGAGTTGATTAAAGATAGCACATTTTGCATAGCCATGCAAACAATTTGTTAAATTACCGTTTCGATTTATCCTCTAACGAAGTGGTTTTCGGATTTTTATTTTTAAAATCACCTGAATGGAGCTGTATCAAAAGTCTTGTCAAGATTCATCCTGAGCGTTGTCGAAGGATGATAACTTACTATAAAGCAAAATACTTCGACTTCGCTCAGCATGAAGAAATTATACGAATTTTGACTTTTGATGCAGCCCCGACTTCAAAGTTAAATCCGAAAACCAATTCAGCTTTAATATATTACTATCATATCCGCCCAAACCGTCGAGCATCATCGACCATTTGGGCGATTTTCATAAAAAATTCTCGCAATGCAATCTTAATTACTTTATTGGAAACAAGGTATTAAATAGACCATTAATCTGTGGCATACCCTTTGATTTATCCGTTGTGAAGATCTTCACTATAAGTAAAGGTGTAACCTGAATTTCTAATTTTAATTTATCAAATCAACAAATTGGGATTCTGTTATAATCAGTTTGAAACTTAACAAATATCGCTTCGGAGTGAAAACTGATTGAGTAAAAATCTCTTGTAAGAAATTTAAGTGTAATAAATTCTCCCTCTATCACAACTTAATTGTAAAGGAGTGCATCATGAAACAATGGTTCGGACTGAAGACGCTGGCATTTGGGCTGGCTTTTACTGCTGCAGTTGCCTTGAACAGTTTTGCCCAGGGCGACCAAAATCAACATCAAAATCAACACGGCGCATGGCCGGATGAATTGCAGGAAGTAACGTTGGAAGGAACAGTCATTATTGACTCATCACATGTGAACGTTTATTTTCTTGACATTGATAACGATGGCGTCGCTGATTACCACTTAATGTTTGGGCCAGATTGGTATCAACCGGAAAGTGGCGCCGTGCGGCCGGAAGACGGTGCGAGTGTTGCAATTGTTGGCGCCCTGCACGATCGGGCAGATGTTCCTCAGGTAATCATATTTGAGCTTGATGGCCTCGTTTGGCGCGATGCTGTGGAAAACTGGTGGGGTAATGATGAGTGGCCGGAAAATCCAGAAATAGTGTCACTTTCCGGAACCGTGCTTGTTGACACCACCTATTTCTACCTTCACTATTATCTCGATGTGGATGGTGATAACGCCCCGGATTATCACCTGTCGTTTGGTCCGCCATGGTACGAAAATGCCGATAGCGTAATACTTCCTGTCGAAGGCGAAACAGTTAACATCACTGGCGTACTGCGTGGTTCTAATGAACTTCCTTGTGTGGAAGTATTTACGATCAATGACGAAACCTGGCGCGAACCAACCGGGCCGGCACCCTGGGCAGGCATGTGGATTCATAAAGAAGATCAACAAAAACGCCGGGTTCATTCTTCAGTTGATACATGTTCATGGTTGGAAGTGCCCCCGGGCGCAATGAAAATGAGTGGTGGTCAACATGGTGGTCGCGAATTCCCGGATTCAATTTTCTGTAAGTTCCATGAAGTGTATTGTGATAGCCTTCCGGGTGCGGCTGATTCCCTGCAACGTGGCTGGCGAATTCACTTTAGCGATCCCAACGGCCAATCAATGCATGGTAATGGCGCTGGTCTGCAATTCATGAAGCAAGTTCGTATGCAATTGCAATTCAAGAATGCTGACGATGATGGTTCACTCACAAAAGCCACCGCAGATGCACCCGAACTTTATGCCTGGAACGAAACATCGCAAACATGGCTGCCGGTTGCCGACGCTATGTACGATCCGATTAGCGGTTCATTTTCGCTGGAACCCGAAGCTGTTGAAGTATACTATGCAGTATTTGAATCGACAAACATTCCAACATCAGTAACGAGCAACACCGTCATGACCCCGGCGACGGCTGAGCTGGGACAAAACTATCCCAATCCGTTCAATCCGGAAACGACTATTCGATTTGATTTAACTTCTCCATCCCGTGTCATCCTGACAGTATATAACAGCCTGGGACAACAGGTTACAACATTGGTCAACGGTCAGGCTGCATCAGGAGTGCATCAGGTTACCTGGGATGGTACAAATAATATTGGACAGATCGTACCTTCAGGTGTTTATTACTATCGGCTTACGCTTGATAATGGTCAAACGCAAACACGAAAGATGATGTTTCTGAAATAAAACGATAACATAAAAACCTAAATTAGCCACAAATTGACACGGATGCAACACGGATAAAATATGCATCCGTGTTAATCCGTGGCAAAACGAATTAATGTAATAAATAGATTTTAAAATCCATATTTCATTGAATTCACTTGATTTTAACACATGATTTGTGTATTTTTTCTCGTAACAATAAATCCAAACGGAGGGTACCCGTGCAACCAAATCTGAAAATAATCGGCGTCATGCTGATTCTGTTTAACGCCTGGATGGGGTACCTGCCGACGTATGCACAGCCTCCTGACTCCCTGCAGCAAGCCCTGCCCGGATTCATTGATAAAAACAACGATGGCATCAATGATGTATTTCATGACAAAAATGGCGATGGCAAAAATGACGTTACCCAAAAGCAGTACGCACATTCGTTCGCATTTCAGGATGAAGATAACGACGGCATCAATGACGTGTGGATTGATTGTGACGGTGACGGCGTGAATGATCTCATGATTCGCCTACTGCGAAAAATGGGTAAAAAACCACAATACCCATGGGTGGACCGCGACGGCGATGGTATCCGCGATCCGGGTGTTCAGCCAAGGTATGATGCGGATTTACGAGCATTTGTGTTAGATGAGAATCACGATGACATCAATGACATCACCAGCCAGCAAATCGATAAAGAACATGTTTGGGGCTATCGTTACGGCAACCTGGACGAAGAGAATGATGAAGACATGAAAAAATTTGACGATGATAATCATGACGGAATGCACGACGGATTCGGCAATCGGTTCGATCAGGATATGAAGGGATGGCGTCACGGCAAACAATTCGATTATTTCATCGACAACGATGGTGATGGTATCAGCGACGAACGCGGTATGGGACGATTGGGGAATCGTCGACGAGGACAGAGAGTAGGTCATGGTAAAAATCGGAAATAAATTATATGTGAAAATTGGTTTCATCGTTTTATGGTTGGGAATTTTTAATCCCGTCATTCGAAGTTTTAGCCAGGTATCCCTCCGCCAAACAACAGGCTACGATAAAAATATTTTTAGAGACGATCAGGGCATTGCCGACTGGACTCATCAAACATCATTTACGGCTGTTAAAAAATTCGTTTTCGTGCAGATGGAATGGGATGTTGCCTACAATGGCCAGGCAATCTGGTTCAATCAACATACTGATCGTTTTTTTCATGTCCACCAATTCGATACACAAGCTAACATTCAACTTCCCCATCAAATATCGCTCGAGAACTCATTTGTCTATGATCAGCGTTTTAATAAGGACGATTATACACTTTACGAGTATCGCAACTGGCGGTTATCGCCACAATTACATTTTCTGCATTTTCAACAAACTCCTTTGGTTGTCGGATATTATTTACGCCAACGCCATTACAATGAACTTGATTATTTGAATTACACAGAGCAGAACGCATTCTTCACCATCAAGCATTTTTTCCCAACCCGGACAACAGTTATCGCAAATATAAATTTGTATTGGAAAAATTACAGCGCATCCACAGAAGATCAACAGGTCATTATTCAACGAAAAGCACAATCACCTGATGGGGGGAGCGGCAATGCAGGCGGAGGCCACGGTCACGGCCAACCACACGGGCCGACTGATCCACTATCCCCACAGGAAATGATGATGGATACTCTCATCACGACCATCCATCAAACACAGCAACGTAGCACACAACGCTGGGAGGCATCGGTTCGGATTGCGCAATCGCTTACCAACTCCACGGGATTGCGGTTTGATTGGACCGGCCAATATGCATCCGATACGCCGATTCGCTATTTGTCCGGACAGGAATATAACTACACTGATGATGATGAGCTTTATGATAATCCTTACAATTACAACGGCAATTCCTGGGAAGTGATGATCACACAACTGTTGCCGCTATCATTTCAATTAAAGTGCTTTGCCAATACATCTCAACGGCGATACAATTATTCCCCGGAAGACATGACCACCAATCGCAAGGACGATGAACTTATATTTGGTGTTGATGTGAATAAATCATTTGCACTTCCGCTGCTCGGACTGCGAACGAATCTGACGGTTTCGTACCAATACATAAAAAATGAATCAAACGATTATTATTTTGATTATGCATTTCCGTTGATTTTTGTAAGTGCGCAATTTACTCGTAACTGACATAAACATGAATGAATTGTTGATTTGCCAGGTTTTCATTATATTTTGAAATTTAAGCATAATCTTGCGGAGACTCTCATTTCACGATTCTGCTCATACGCACGGCCGACAGACTAGAAGAACCTATACATCAGAATAATTCTAAATGCCCAACACCAACCAAAATTCCATCATCACCAAATTTGCCGGCATTCGGCCACGATATATTGTGATTATTTCACTTGTGCTGATCGTTGTGTTATTTGCTTCCGGTGTCATCGAGTTGCGGCAGGCGAAAAAGGAAATTCATTTCCTGATGGAAGAAGAAGCAACCACGTTGTGGGCGTCTATCACGAAAAGCGCCACCAATGCGATATATTCATTCGATGAAATTGAATTGCTGGTGGAAGAACGATTATTTACAGTGGCACGCATGGTTGCCCGGCTCGATCAAAATACAAAACTCACATCAACCACCTTACAACAAATCGTTGATGCCAATAATGTCTATCGCATTAATCTGTTTGATCGCCATGGCAAACGGATTTTGTCCAACGTACCACTCGGTGACGATTCACTTCATCAGAACGATCCCCATACCGCTGCATTACGGGACATCCTGAATGGCGATGCCCGGGAAACTGCGCTTGGTTTTGTCAATAGCCGACATCCCGGTGAACAGCGATTTGCAGTAGCCGTTGCCCGGACATCAGGCGGAGCAATCATTGTAAATATCGATGCCCATTCGATGCTGGATTTCCGTCGGTCGATTGGCGTAGGCCGGTTGATGCAGGATATTGGCGATTACAAAAACATTGCCTATCTTGTGCTGCAAGATTCGAGCGGCATTCTGTTGGCATCTTCCGACGTCGCTCGTATCAGTAGTTTTTCCAGTGACCGCTTTCTTATGGATGCATTCAAACAGCAACGTCAGACATCACGTTTTACATCATTCAAGAATAAAAATGTGTTCGAATTTGTTGGTCCATTTGTTATTGATAACGAATCGCTCGGATTGCTGCGGATCGGGCTGGTAACAAATCACCTGAATGACGCGCAGGATCGTATCAAACGGCGGTTGATTATCATGTCGGTTGTCACCGGCTTTTTAATGCTAATCGTAATTAATTTTCTGACTGTCAACCAAAATTACCGGCTCATTAACGATGCATACCGTCGGATTCGCACGTATTCCAGTAATATCCTGCAACGCATGACAGATGCAGTCGTTGCTATCGGTGCGGATACAACCTTGACCATGATTAACACAGCAGCACTCGAATTATTTAAATCACTTTCATTGCAACTACAGACTCCTTCGCCAACGCAGCTACGCACGCTTCTCCCCCACTTATTTGAAACCCTGGAAACCGGGCAGCCAATCACGAACATCGAACACACCATTACATTGGATGGCAAACAGCACGTACTGGAAATTAGTACCAGTGTTATTATAAATTCCGACGGGAGGGTTGAGACAGCGTTTGCGGTGATTAAGGATTTCACGGAACGACGTCGGCTGGAGGAATCGTTGCAGCGACAGGACAAACTGGTGGCAATGGGACAGCTTGCTTCCGGCGTGGCGCATGAAATCCGCAATCCGTTGAATTCCATCGGTATGATTTCCCAGCGCCTGAATAAGGAATTCGAACCAACATCGGATCAGGAAGAATATTTGCAATTGACCAATAGCATGGTGAAAGAGGTCCGCCGTATCAATGATATCATCCAGCAGTTTTTAAAATTCGCCAAACCACCGAAATTAAATATAACGCCGATTGATTTAAGTGAAATCGTGCGCGAGGTTGCATTTCTGGTAACGTCGCAAGCGGACCAGCAGCATATTAAATTGCATGCAGAGCTGAGCCGGCTGCCGGACTTGCTGTTCGATGTGAATCAGATGAAACAGGCGCTGCTCAATCTGCTACAAAATAGTATGGATGCAATTGGCGAAAATGGTGACATTTGGCTGCGCACCGAGATGACATCCAGCGATGTTAAACTTCATATTAAAGACAATGGCGCGGGGATTGATGAATTGACACTATCAAAAATTTTCAATTTGTACTTTACCACCAAATCGACCGGCACCGGTCTGGGATTGAGTATGGTGCATCAGATCATTTCTCAACATCAGGGCCATATTGATGTTACCAGCGAGCCGGGTGTCGGCACTGAGTTTATCATTACATTTCCGGGAGACTATCATGGCTGAACATTCAATTCTGTTGATCGACGATGAAATTGCCCAGACCCTGGCGTTGTCCGGATTTTTAAAGAAGAAGGGCTACCGGGTCCATACGGCCAATTCCGGTACCGATGGCATTCAGATAGTGAATCAGCACACAATTGATCTGATTATTTCCGACTTCAAAATGCCCGACAAAAGCGGCCTGGACGTACTGCATGAGGCTAAATCCATCAATCCCGACATCGATGTAATTATTATGACCGCATACGGCAGCATCGAATCCGCCACCGAAGTGATGCGCAACGGCGCCATCGATTACCTGACCAAACCGGTCGATCTGGACCAATTGGAACTGATTATTACCAAAGCGCTGGAGCACAAGCAACTCGTTTCCGAAAACCGGCAGCTTCGCGAGCAACTGTCAGAGAAATTCAAATTCAATCAAATTATTTCTGCCAGCGAAGTGATGGAAGAAGCGCTGAATATTGCCGGACGAGCCGCACCCAGCAAAAGTACGGTGTTAATCACCGGTGAAAGCGGCACCGGCAAGGAACTAATCGCCCGGGCAATTCATGTTGCCAGTCCCAGAAAAGACCAACCGTTCATCGCCGTCAATTGCGCAGCCCTGACAGACAATCTGCTTGAAAGTGAGTTATTTGGACACGAAAAAGGCGCGTTCACCGGTGCGGATAGAATGCGCAAGGGCCGGTTCGAACTGGCACATCAGGGGACATTGTTTATTGATGAAGTTGGTGAACTGCCGCCTGGCACGCAGGTTAAACTGCTGCGGGTTCTGCAGGAACAGACGTTTGAACGCGTCGGCGGCAGTGAAACGATTCACGTTGATGTACGAATTGTAGCTGCGACGAACAAAGTACTGGAGGATTTGATTGATGACGGCTTGTTCCGTGACGATTTGTACTACCGGCTAAATGTGGTGAGTATCACCATTCCCCCGTTACGGCGTCGCAAAACCGACATCCCCCTGTTGGTGGACCATTTCCTGCGTAAATATGCTGCAACCAATGATAAAGCCATCACCAGTATTTCCCGCGAGGCGTTGGATTTATTGATGAAGTACAATTTCCCCGGAAATGTTCGCGAACTGGAAAACATCATTGAGCAAGCGGTGGTGCTCAGCCGCGATGCCACACTCGGCTCCCGCGACCTGCCAATGACCGTAAAAGGCGCCGGCCGCAAGACAAAAAAGAAGGATTGTGAATTCGAAGGCACGCTCCCGGAACAAGTGGAAGCGCTGGAGCATGAACTCATCAAACGTGCACTTGAAGAATCAGGCGGCGTACAAACCAAAGCCGCAGAAACGCTGGGAATTACCGAGCGGCATTTGCGGTATAAGCTAGCGAAGTATGGGATGAAGTAACATTTCTTTTAATTTTTCCTTTACAGTTTCTAAGATTGTGCGTATTATATGATTATCATGAAATTTCTAATTGTGAATTGTAAATGGATGATGATGAATTGTTAATTCACTATTAACAATTGACACTATTGGTATTAGTAAATCTTCACATCAAATCCCATCCTCGCAAACATATTCTCATAATCATAATACCCATCATTCGAATTATTGTTGAGATAACCAACTGTCAACCATACCTGAATGGATTTGTGCTGTTTGCCCCAGCCGAAATTGCGGCTGAGCGTTGTCCATGCAAAAATGCGGTTATCCGAGTGCCGGGCGCTATCATCGTATGTCATTCCAGCAGGATCATAAACGCGCCGGTTGTGATAATCGCGGCCAAGATAACCAGTGGTCGTTTGCAGCTTGAAGTTGAACAGCAGTGCGTTTGTCAAACTCATCGCCACTTCGTTGCTGTTATAGCCAAACGGATCGTCGAACAGTTCATCTTCAGTGATTAAATATGTGTCTGCAATTGCTGTCGGATCACCAGCAAACAATCCAACACGCTGACGGAGTTGGTAACGGAATTTTATTGCAGTCTGCATCCCCAATGATTGTGCAAGTCCAATTCGCAAAACCGCTTGATCCACGGATAGCATGGCATCATATAAATATCCATTAATCTCATACGGACTGTAAAGTTTCCATTGGTAGCTCAACACCAACGTCATCGACGTACCGGTCTGAAAATACGTATTCAATTGAGAAAAAAGCGTGTTTTGCCAATAGTTGAATTCATACAGCTCCGTGTAAGCCCGTCGATCGAGTCGAACGCCCAATCGTCCAATAACATTTGAACGCAGGTACTTTTTCCCGGAAAGGTAGATATTGAATGCGCGGTAATCATAGAGTGCATATGTATCCTTGCCATCAATCCATGATGCACCGGCGCCAAAGTATATGTCGGATGTAGTGGATACCGCACCGTCATATCCGAGTTGATGATAAAAATATTGTCGTGCTGTGTAGGTTCGAAATAAATTGACATCACCATCGTAATAGAACTGCGACTCGGTATTGTTGTGATTGGTGGTGTGGCTAAGTGATATTCCGAACTGATTTGTCATGTCCGGCAACTGGTAGTTATTATAAAATACATTGGATTGATAACCGGTGGATTGATGGATACGAATATCCGTTTGCGCATGCGCCAGGACAGCGCTGATAAGTACAATCGAGATGCTAAGAATGTGGGTAAGATTTTTCATGGCCGCCTCCGGGATGTAAATGAAACAGGCACAGTTACGTTTGCGTAACCATGCCTGCCTGTTCAGTGAGGTATTACTTGTTGCCGCGTTTGCCACCTTGTTTGCCTTTGGGGCCGGTTCCGTCACAGACGCCATCACCGGTACCTGCGCCATTATTTCCGCTGCCGCGCACACCATTTCCTTTTCGGCCATTGGCATTCCCGCTTTTATTAGCGCCACGTTGGCCGCGCTGTGAACCCAACGCTGTCCAATCCGGATCTTCACAGTTGCGAATACCATCGCCATCCGCATCCTGGAACCGGTCGTTCAATCCGTCGCCGTCTTCATCAATGAAGCCGCCACGTTTGGTGCGATCGGGATTTTGTGGCGTGTAATCCGCATCCATACCATTGGGAATACCATCGCCGTCTGAATCCGGGGCAAGGTCGTTGTAACCATCGCCATTTTCATCAACAAAATTGGGGCCGTGAACGACCGGATCGGTCGGGGTGGTGTCATCCTGAGCTTTAAGCGGAAGTGCTGCGACTGCAAATGCCAGTCCGAACAATGTGAGTGCGGTTAATCGTTTCATGATAGATCTCCTTATTATTGGTTTTGGTTAAGTTTGTTTTGTCTTCTGCTTTATCTTAATACAAAGTGCATGCCATTTATTTCTTGCACATGTTTAGACTCAAAATATCAATCATTTATAACCAATCATAATTTGATATATTTTTACATTATTTCGACCATTTGGGCGAATTATTCGACGGAATGGGTTGTGGGATGAGTAAAAGTGCGGGAGAAAAAAAGTGCCACGCACTTCAGAAGTGCGTGGCGCTTAATAATCTGCAAGCTTGTAAGTAATAATTACTTTAAACCATGTTCATTAAAAAAATAGCTGTACTTTTTATCACATTTCATGATATGTTCAATAAGCCAGTTGGTCATGAAATTCATCACTTCAATGGATAATCGAGCATCTCCCGATCGAAGTTTTCGACAAAAAGTAGCGGACCGCTTGATGAAACTCTGATGCTGGGCGATATGCTCCGCAGCTTCGGGAAAGGAAAATTCCTTAAAATATTTTTCTTCAAATTCAAAATGCTCAGTAGCGTAATCCAGTAATCCATCAACCACGGAGCCTATTGCATCTGAGCCTTTCCCTAACCGCATCGCATGGAAAAGCTCATTCATCAAAGCAATTAATTTTTTATGCTGATTATCGATTACACTAACGTTAACGCTAAATCGATCATTCCAGGTTATCGATTCCATACTACGATCCTGTTTTGCTTTTATTCATCTGTAATCTTGTTTTCATCATTTGTCTTCAATAATTATTATCGCCCAATCGTTGGGCAACATTAACCAAGATTACGATTTTGAACAGGTTTGTTTTTTATGCACTCTGAAATTTGCAACTCATTTTTTGTACTGCTTTATCCGACTATATAATTTATGGATTCTTAAACAGGCTATTGCATCCGTTTATAAAAATGTGTATATTGTAATCCTTTAAATGACAACATCGCTATCATCACGAGGGCTGCTATCATGCGTATACGTCCGCTTCATCTCTTCGTTATCAGCTTCATGCTTGTTCTGGGATATCAATTGGCCAATTGCTGGGGCAATCATCCACGCGACAATCGTCCTGGCATTGTCGCGCCAAACGATCCGATTCAGGAAACATTAAAAGGTGAACAGGTTTTTCAATTCAAATCATTTCGTATTCATCGATTGGCGTCATTCGAAATAACGGCGCGAGTGCTGGCAAAGGAACGTTATCGTTTCGACCGCGAAGCAAAACTGGCTCCGTACGATCTGGCAATGGGCTGGAAGCGTATGTCGGATTTGGCGGTTATAGAATCGTTCTCTATCAGTCAGAATAATCGCTTTTACTGGTGGTCGGCCAAGCACATGCCGATTCCCAGGCCGGAGATTATTTCCAGCAGTGCGAATATGCACATCATTCCGGCTAATGATATAGTGCGCGATATGCTGGATAATATTCACAAGTATGATGTGATTCATTTAAAAGGTTATCTCGTTCATTGTGTGGATAAAGATGGGTGGAACTGGACAAGCTCATTACGTCGTACCGACTCAGGGGCGGGCGCGTGTGAATTAATTTGGACGGAGAGTGTAGAAATACTAAAATATTAGAAGAATTAGGGGATTTACAAACCAGGTATCCCGGAGATACCTGGTTTGTTAATTACTGCTGCAATCACGCTACACACTTATTCAAATATTCCACTGCACCCTGCGGCGTCGGAGAATAGTAATCCGCGCCAACCTTTTGACAAAAATCCTGAGTTACCGGCGCGCCGCCGATTAATATTCTTGTATCAGGATGTGCTTCTTTAATCGCTTTCACACTCTTTTCCATATTGATCATCGTCGTAGTCAATAATGCACTCAATCCCACGAAGCAGCCGGGATGGTTAGCTACAGCATCGAGAAATTTCTGTGATGATACATCAACGCCCAAATCAATCACATCGTAGCCACCGCCTTTAACGGTCATCGAGACAAGATTCTTACCAATGTCATGTAAATCGCCGGAGACGGTACCAATCACAAACTTACCTTTCTGTTTGACCGCACCGGATTCCAAAAACGGTTTCAGATGGTTCATTACGGCGGTCATTGCTTTAGCGGCCATGAGAAGCTCTGGGACAAATACTTTATTTTCGCTGAACTTTTTCCCGATTCGTTCCATGCCCAGCATGCAACCATTTAGCAGTGCATCCGGCTGCAATCCATCCTTGAGCGCCTGGGCTGCAATTTCATCAGCACCATCCTGATCTTTCATATCCGGCGGAAATGGGGACGTTTTAGAAATTTTACCACGTTCGACACACATTGCGATCTTTTCACTAATCTCTTGCATAGCACCGCTCCTTTTTTGGTAGTCTTTTAAACGTTCAGCAGCATTGACTTTCAATTTTTCAATTTAGACCAAGTTTAAAAATCGGTAATCAGTGAACATTTATCAGTAAACGTATTACCGATCACTCCTTCTAAATGTGAAAACGTTAATAGGATTTCCAATTTTGAATTAATTAAAGATAGATGCAAGCCCCGCTTCCTTTACGATAACCGGAGTAATACTTTCCCACATCACCGGCATCAAATGGATACCACGAACACCTTGGAAATTTTTCAATGTCTGAATCATTTCTACAGCAATTTTTACGCCTTCGTCTTTCGGCTCACACGAATCTTTCATGCGATTAATATATTCATCACTAATCTTTACCCCGGGCACTTCTTTTTTCATATACAGCAATGCTTTCACCGATTTTACCGGCATAACCCCGGCAAGAATCACGCATTTTTCATGCAGGCCCATCTCCACGACTTTTTCCATCCAGCGAGCGAATAACTCCATATCAAATACCGGTTGTGTTTGAATAAACTGAGCGCCGGCCTGGACTTTTTTGTACAGACGGATCAGTCGCATTTCGAATGGCACTGCGAACGGATTGGCTGCCGCACCAATCACGAATTCTGTGGGCTTTTTCATCTCCTTGCCGGATAGCAAATAGCCCTTGTTCATTTGCGCTACCGTCGCGACAAGCTGGATTGAATCCAGATCGAATACACCTTTTGCTTCGGGGTGGTCACCGAATTTCTGATAGTCGCCGGTCAAACATAGCACATTATTAATGCCTAATGCAGCGGCGCCGAGCAGATCGCTTTGGATCGCCAAGCGGTTGCGATCCCGGCAGGTCATCTGCATGATCGGCTCGACGCCTTCATCTAATAATATTTTAGCGGATGCAATGCTGGATAACCGGACAATCGCGGTTTGATTATCGGTTATGTTAACAGCATCAACAATCCCTTTAAAATGGCGTGATTTCTCGCGGATCAACTCGCCATCACAACTTTGCGGAGGGCCGGTTTCTCCACAGACAATAAACTGCTTCGATTCAATTTTTTGCTTGAGCGTCATCGGCGAGTATATCCTTTACTTTCTGTTTATCATGATGCACAAACCAGATCGGGCCATCGATGCGTTTGCGGAACACATTGAGCCACGCCGAAGTATTTTCCAAATTCCAGTTATGGATTTTATTAAGTTTGTACAGCAAGCTCATTCGTTTCAATAGTTTCGACCGATAGTAAATCTTATACCACACACATTTTCGTTCGTGATACACTTCACACGAACCGTCTTCTCCAGTGCCGCCACACGGCCCGTTACGCAGCCGTTTCGGACACCCCTGGCAGCAGACAAAAGCGGTCGACGATAGCAGACATTCACCGCAATGCTGACACCCGAATACCGGAACCTTGAACAAACTTTCAAAGAACAGCATCAGGCGCGAGAACTTCCGTTCCCGGGGAGTTACAGGTATTTTTTGGAGCGACGCCAGTTCATTAGGCATGCTTTATAATTTCCTTTTATTGTAGACGACACACCTGGAATTTTTGAAATACCAGATTTGTTAATAAACTCATTTTTTCATTTCACGTCTGCCATCTGACGTCTCACTTACGAATAATAACTCATCACCCGCATAATCACATCAAATCCGTCCATAGTCAGTACATCTCTCAAACATTGCATCGCCGGATGATTCTCGTCAAGTAGTTCATATTTTCGTTTGACCGAGCCGATTACCGTATTAAATCCCAGCGGCATAGCCATTGTCAGAAACGCGCTTTCCAGCGGGCCTTTGACTGGTGAACCATCCGCTTTTTTCGGCGGTAGCATCACAGTAAAATTGCTCAGGCCGACAGACATATTGATTGCCTCCAAATCAGAATCGTCGTGAATGAGTTTAATGCTGTCCATCAAACGTTTGAAATTGCCTTCGGAATCACTGCCAATGGGCATAATACCCGGATCGAGAATTAATTCATTGTTGGATACATTTTGTATTCGCTCCAGGGCGATATTCACCATTTTTTTTGCAGTGGCATAGGTTTTATCAGCAGTCTTATTCATCTTCACTTCACCGGATTCATCCTTGCCTTCAGTAACAAGCAAAATGGGAATAAACGGCTGGTGTGAATAATTATCAAACATCTCTAGCCGGGCTTCAGAAATGGAATTCAGGATCGGCTTTTTATTCCCTGCACGTTCAGCATCGTAAGCTTCCAGGCCAGCGGCGGCAATTTCGGGATCGGGAGTGTCAATCGAAAGCGGCAGCGTAACGACCTTCTGAATTTTTTTCACAACATCAGCCATAAATCCGGGCGACCGCATTCCGACGTTCACGTCAATATATGTTGCGCCCCGTTCTGCCTGAAATTTTGCCAGTTCAACAATACCATTAATATCATTTTTTTCAAATAACGCATGCGTGGAAGGAACCGAATCGTTGATTGATTCAGCGATAATGGTTAATCCTGAAATACTCATTCACATGACTCCCTGATTTGTTATTTTTATAATAAAATTTTCGAACAACGATTTCACCGAAAAAGAATGGAACACGGATCAAACGGGTACCACGGATTTGGACGGATAATTTCTTTAATTAGTTTTTCTTGGCATAAGAACTGACAATTCAACCATCAGCCATCAGTTTCATGTTTCCCGCACAATAATTTCCGGCTGCAAAACATACTGTGAAAAGCTCACATCTTTTCCATCCAGTTTCTGTCGGATAATTGTTGCGGTCGTATGAACCATCTCCACACTATGGGGATGAATTGATGTAATTGCCGGCGAAAAATAACGTGCCAGATCGGTATTGCCATAACTGACGATGGATATCTGTTCCGGAATCGCATACCCCCATTCTTTTAAGCGACCCACCACACGAATTGCGTCCGTATCGTCGCAACAGAAAAAACCGCTAATATTTTGCTGTTCAATTAATTCCCGCGTTATCTGGCGCACGTTATCGATTATAATAGATTGATGCCGGTTCTTGTCTTCTGCAATGAAGCCCTGAAACGTCTCCCGCATTAACTCCTGCACCATATTGCGATTTAGCCAGATGTTGTTTTTCACGAATGCCAGTGCACCATTGGTGCGTTCCAGCAAATATTGGACACCGCGTTTTACGCCCAAATCATAACTCTGAATAACATATGTAAAATAAGAACCAGCCATGGTGCGGTCAATCAGTGACACAACCGTGCCGCCGGATTTCAACCGCGTGTAAAATGACGCGGTTTCGGTTTCGTCAAAGGTCGGAATGACGATGACAGCTTCATACTGCTGATTGATAAGTTGTCCGACCAGCCGAATCTCTTCCTGCCAATTGTTATAATCAACGTAATGTTCTAGTTCACGTCCCGATTTTGCCGCTTCCAATCGCAGCAAAAATATCAACTCTTCAATATGTGCGGAAAAAAACGGCACCACAATCGCCCACACTTTTTTCAACGGGCCGAAATTGGTCACGAACGAGCCTTTGCCTGGTTTCTGCACGATCAGCCCATTGTCGGCCAGCAGCTTCAACGCAGCTTTTGCTGTTTCCCGTGCAATGCCATGCTGACGCATCATTTCATTAATTGATGGAATCCTGTCGCCAACACGAAATTGCTGTGTGATAATCGCGTTCCGATAATAGTCAAACAGTTTCTGATAAATCGGAACGAAAGGTTCTTTATCGTTCATTGAATTTTGCCGATCCGCGTTTATACGGGAATCCGTCTGCTTCATATACATATTATGGCATAGAATTCACTCATATTTTCATATAGATTCAATTGGATTAAATATCTATTTTTGTGTGATTGTCTTTTTTGCTGATTTTATGGTATTATATAATAACATAGTAATTGTCATCGGTCCAACACCACCGGGCACTGGCGTTATCGCACTGGCCTTTTGGCTGATTGCTTCAAAATCCACATCACCGACCAATCGGTAGCCACTTTTACGAGTTGCATCTTCAACCCGGTTCACACCAACGTCGACAACGACAACGCCGTCACGCACCATATCCGCGGTAACAGTATTGGGACGACCGGCAGCAGCGACGACAATGTCCGCTTGACGGGTATGATACGCGATGTCTTTTGTACCGGTGTGACATACAGTCACTGTAGCATTTGCAGTTTTGCTTTTCTGCATTAACATCATTGCCAATGGTTTTCCCACAATATTACTTCGGCCAACGATTACGACATGCCTGGAAGCGGTTTCGATGCCGTTACGCGTTAAAATCTGCAAAATTCCATGTGGAGTGCACGGCAGAAACGTATCTTCCCCAATCATCATTTCACCTACATTGAACGGATGAAAGCCATCAACATCCTTTTTGGGATCGATGGCGTACAGCACTTTCTTTTCATCGATGTGTTTGGGTAGTGGCAATTGTACCAAAATACCATGAATTTTCGGATCATGATTTAATTCATCAATCAGAGCCAGTAGTTTGTCTTCCGCCAATGTTGCCGGATGATTTTCTTCGCGTGAGAAAATTCCCACTTCGGCGCAAGCCTTGCGTTTACCAGTGACATACGAAACTGATGCCGGATTCTCACCTACCAACACGACGGCCAGGCCGGGGATGAGTTTATGGTCACGTTTTAATTGCTCAATTTCCTGTTTCATTTCACTGCGCATTTCAGCAGCCGTTGCTTTTCCATCGAGTATTTTTGCGCTCATGGTGTACCTCATATTTTCAATTGAAAAAGTATGCTCAAAAAGTACGAACGATTTATCTTTAATGCAATAAAAAAATCTCGATTATTACTGCATTCGTTTTAGTACAATCCCTTCACCTTGCCAGTTTCTACATCCACGTCGATACGGCGGAATGCCGGGTTGGAACCGGTACCCGGCATTAAACTGATATTTCCGGCGACAACCACAATAAAACCGGCGCCATTATAAATTAAAATGTCCTTTACATAAAGTTTCCATCCCGTTGGCGCGCCTTTCAATGCAGGATTGTCCGAAAGTGACAAATGAGTTTTAACCACACATGTCGTCAATTTTGAAAATTCCGGGTCCTTTTCGATGCTGGCAGCTTTTTGGCTTGCTTCCAATGTGTATTCAACTCCATCTGCACCATAAACATTCTTGGCCAACCGCTCAATTCGATCGCGCAGCGGTAAATCGTCTTCATACAAGAATTTAAAGTTGTGTTTCTCATTGCAGGCTTCAATGACTGCGTCGGTCAGTTCCAATGCGCCCTCTCCCCCGCGCAACCAATGATCGGAGACGGCAACCCTGGCACCTGCTAACTCAGCGATACGGCGCACCACAGCAATTTCATCTTTTGTATCAGCCGAAAATTTATTAATACAAATAACCGGATTTATGCCTGCTTGCTTCACAGTATTGATATGATGAATCAAATTCTGACAACCTTTTTCCACCCATTCGACATTTTCTTTGCTGTATTCTTCGGGCATCGGTTTTCCGGGAACCGGAATCGGAGCGCCGCCATGGCATTTCAACGCCCGAATAGTCGCTACAATCACTGCAGCATTCGGCACCAATCCACTCATGCGGCATTTAATATTCCAGAATTTTTCGAATCCGATGTCAGCCCCAAAACCAGACTCGGTGATGTGATATTCACTCAATTTCAAGCCAATGCGGTCTGTAATAATTGATGACTGTCCGATTGCAATATTGGCAAATGGCCCGGCGTGAACGAATACCGGCTGGCCTTCAATCGTTTGCATCAACGACGGATTCAACGCTTCCAGCATCCATGCTGTCATGGCGCCATCAACTTCCAGGTCCGCTGTGGTGACCGGATTACCTTTTTTATCGTACGCGACAACAATGCGTGCCATACGCTCACGCATGTCGCGCAAATCACGCGCCACAGCGAGGATAGCCATCACTTCCGACGAGACAGCAATACCGAATTGGCTCTGCATGGTGTAGCCATCCATTTTACCACCAAGTCCGATCACAATATTTCGCAGTGATTGAGCGCAAAAGTCGATCACCCAGCCCATTTCCACGCGGCTGGGATCGATGTCCAGGCGGCGAATACCGATTTTCTCCAAACGCGCATCATCATAGTTGCGTTCGTGCTGCATGCGCGCTGTTAAGGCAACCATTGCCAGATTGTGGGCATTCATCACAGCGTTGATATCACCGGTTAAACCCAGCGAAAATGGAGTCAGCGGAATACATTGGGACAAACCACCACCGGCAGCGGAACCTTTAATGTTCATTGTCGGACCGCCGGAAGGTTGACGGATGGCAGCAGATGCTTTTTTGCCGCGCTTGCCAAAACCTTGCAGCAAACCAATCGTCGATGTTGACTTTCCTTCACCCAATGGCGTTGGTGTAATAGCGGTTACATCAATATATTTACCGTCGGGTTTGTTATCCAGACGCTCCAGAATCTTGCGGTAATCAACTTTTGCGATGTAATGTCCATGGGGTAATAACTCTTCATCGGTTAATCCCAATTCATCACGAAGCTGATACACTGTCTTCATGGTCTTTTCCGCTTCTTCAGCGATTTGCCAATCCGCCATTTTCGTTGGATCTAGTTGCATATGACCTCCGGGTAATTGCTTTTTTTCGAACCTGAAATAATTTAATCGAACGCGTGCAAATGGTTATTTTTAGAATTTATATCGGCATAATCAAGATAACAATAATATTTCAGAAAGTCAATATTTAATCACATCACAGCACATCAAAATTCAAAATATTTTTTGGTAATCCGAACCGATCATAACTGATAATTACCACGGCTCAATAATTTTACTATGATAAAAAATATGCATTAGCTATTTGATTATTAAATCTGATTTTTTGCTTGCTTTTTTTCATTTTCTTAATTATTATTATTAAAGTTAATTATGTTACACCATTATTATAAGCCATCTTCCACTCTCATTTTCGTGTGCTATTCCGAAAAAAACATATTTGTTCGATAATCAGGTAACGAATTTAATTTCCGGATGCCTGCACTGCCCACTCCACAACATCTGATGCATCATCATTAATTTAGCTGTCTTAGCTTTTCTCACATTTTGTTAACATGTAAATTTTCAATTAAATGCATTAGTGTCTATCTTAGAATCTGAAAACCAACTATCCGAATATGGAACTATCACAAATCATCGATGGAAACTATAAAATCCTGAAATACCTGAAATCCGGCGGTTTCGGGATTGTTCATATTGGCTGGGACATCACTTTGGAACGCCCGGTGGCTATCAAAGAAATCCATGAATTTCTGTTTGATGATGAGCTGATTATCCGCATGTTTCAGGACGAAGCTAAAAACACAGCGCAACTGAATCACCCCAACATTGTGCATGTTTATAGTTTACGAAAAACGGAAAAGAACCGATTTTATATCATTATGGAATACATCGACGGCCTGGATTTGCTGACGATAATCAAGCGCTTAAAGGATAGCAAAAAGCGAATACCAAAAGAAACCGCCGTTGCCGTAATTCTTCATATTTGTAAAGCGCTCGATTATGCGCACACAAAAAAAGATGATAAAACCGACCAGGAATTGCAGATTGTCCATCGTGATATTTCACCCAGCAATATTATGATTTCCAAAGCGGGAATTGTTAAACTGATCGATTTTGGAATCGCCAAAGCCCGTTTTCGCAGTATCGAGAAATCCGGATTGGGATTTGTGAAGGGCAAACTACCTTATATGTCACCCGAACAGGTTGAGGGGAAAACAGAAGTAGATTACCGCACCGATCTGTTCTCATTGGGGGTTGTATTTTTCGAATTACTTTCGAATGAAAAATTGTTTAAATCTGAACATACATTTACGTTAATGAAAGATGTGTCCGAAGTCAAAATCGATCCCAAGCGAATTAATTCATTACGCGTTCCGGATGAAATCAAGGAAGTCATATTCAAATGTTTGAAAAAGGATCCGGCCGAGCGTTTCCAGGCAGCAAATGATATTATTCCTCCGTTGGAAGATTTTCTGGATTGCGATAAAATAGCCGATCCGTCCAAGCACCTGAAAGAATTCATGGCACAAATGACAACCAAGGATGATACGATTCAGACAATCATGTCAATGCCGTTGCAGGAGATCAAGACGACGGATCGAACTGAAATAGTAAAAACACAGATTATCTCCGATATCGATGTGCCACCGGATCAAGCTACCACTCCGATACAATCAACGCATTTAAGCCAACAAGGTACATCATCATCGACCGTGATAGTGCAGGATTCAGCAAGGGAAACCGAAACGGAACGCACAATCTTCGATATTGTCCGGCTCTCATCCCGAACCTATAAAAAGCAAATTATTGCATCGCTCGTTGGCCTATCCGTCGCATTTTTAATTTTCATCGGATTTGATACTTTTTATAACTGGACATCCATCGGGAAATTCTTTTATAATTCATTTTTTCCACCATCGATTTTAGTAGGATCAAAACCGGTTGGCGCCAACGTTTACCTGGATGGTGATTTTTTGGGAATAACAAATCAAGCAGCCGGGATTGAAATTTCCAAAATAAAACCCGGCTCGCATGAGCTACGCCTCACACTTGATGGGTATAGTCCGGTAATTATGGCGCTGGAGGTTCCACCCCGTGGCGCGATCACTCAATCTGGCCAAAAATTATCCAAACGCGTGAATGTTCGGTTCGATATACCGATTACGATTACTTCGAATCCGCCAGGGGCAACGATTTATATTAACGGAGATAAGAGTCAATTTGAAACACCACATGCTTTAACAGACTGGCCGATCGGTGAAAAGTTGGCGATCGAGTTGCACAAGAATGGATTTGAACCACTGAAAGATTGTAATTTTGATTCGGAAACGGGGAAATTAAACGGAGCCGACAAACGCATATGGGAATTGGATAAGACATCCAATCAAGCAATTTCCTATGTAATTGAAGGATCGTTTTACAAACCAGTCGTTTTCCGATCATCCCCATCCGGAGCCAATGTTTACATTGATAGCGAAACGGCTCCCGTCGCAAATACCGGTTCCAATTCACCTGTCCGACTGACAATCGGTTCATACAAAGTACTATATCAAAAGGATAGTTTTATCGATCGATCATTTTCCGTGGAGATCAATGAAGATACACCCAAAGAAATTTGGCAGGAATTGAACCGAACAGTATCGATTCGAGCTGTCGATGCAGCCCAACCTTCGACTGAAATTAACGCGACTGTCCGGTCCATCTATAACGATCGGAATCAACATTTTCCGGTAAAGACGCAAACACCGGCACAATTTGAATTTGAGTATGTTGATAATTACGTGACTTTGCAAAAAGCGACTTACAAAGACACAACAGTTTTGATCCGAAAAACAATGCATTCGGTGACAGTGGCAATGAATCACATGTTTATCATGCGTCTGAACGACCGCAGCAATGGGGAGCCAATTAGTGAAGGTCAAATTTTGTTCAAAGCGGTTGATCCGGACCTGGGCCGATTTCAATTTTATGATGTCATTCATGATGGCAAAAGTGAGCGGACATTGCCTCCGGGGAATTATGTGTTTAAAATTGTAGCTAAAAATTATCTTCCGTTCGAACGCGATATTCTAATCAACTACAAAGCAACAAACTCTATCGACTTGTTGCTTGATCCGATTCCCGAGCATTTTCAGGAAGTTGCTCCAGATTCAATTCAGGAAGGTTGAGAAAAATTTTTGAAAGCTGAATTGGTTTTCGGATTTTCTTCAATAACCTCCCCTAAATCATCTTCTTGAAAAAAGGAGAAGACTTTAAGGTGAAATCCGAAAACCAATTCGTGATATGTATTTATAACGATTCAATGCTTGGAATAACGCCTACCATAGGACTAAATTCATGAAAAGCATAAAAATCACAGTTCTGATTTTACATTGTTGTTTGATCACCCATATCGGTATTGCGCAGGAATTTGTCGTCCAAAATACAATCCCTGTGGCTGGTGCTATAAATGTGCCGGATACAAGTACCATCCGCGTATTTTTTAACAAGAAAGTTGATCCGGTGTCTGTAAGCGCTGCAAGTTTTCAAGTGATGAATCAGGCTGCTGTCACCTATGATGGCTCATATACAATTACGGATTCCATTATTCATTTTGATCCCGATCTCGATTTCCTGTTGGGTGACACCATCACAGTCAATCTTACAGCAGACATCACAAGCACAAATACTACTGAATTAACACCCTATTCCTGGACTTTTGCCATCAAGCCCCAGTTTAAAGTCATTCGGATTGAACCCGATAGCCTCACACAAAATGTATCCTTAAATCAATCTATCTATATCACGTGTAACGATACTATAGTCGATTCCACAGTTACTGCCGCTCATTTCATTGTCACGAATAAACATGACGTACCAATAGCTGGTACGATAACCGTAAACGACACGGACATCGTGTTCCAACCGGATACCTTGTTTGCTTATGACGATTCAATAAGTGTGATTCTCACTTCCGACATTATAAATGATGATGACACGCCATTGACTCCATTTACATCCTGGTTTCGTACACGTTCAGCATTTCATGTGGTTGAAGTCCATCCCGAGAACGGGAGCACCAATGTTGCACCGGGTTCACACATTTTAGTTATGTTAAGCGATGCAGTCGATCCACTCGTCACTACTGATGAATTCATTGTACAAACTTCTGAACATGTGCCTGTACCCGGCACAATTCACTATGAAAATAATGCATTGACAATGAACTATGATCCTACCGATGATTTTCCTCCGGGCGCAGAAATACATGTGGAATTGACATCGGCAATCAAAGCTGCCGATGGTACGCCGCTCATTCCGTTTCAGTGGAATTTCAAAATCAATCAGCCACCAGATACTCCGAAACTGCTCTCCCCTGCCACAGATACTATTCTTACTATTCATCAACCGGAATTCGAATGGAACGTACCTGTGGATGTGGATGATGACACGCTACATTTTCGGTTCGAGCTTGCGACGCATGATGATTTTACGGATGCCCTTATTTTTGAAAGTCGTGACGCGGCATATTCGCACTTATTTACTCCGCCGCCACCATTTACGTCGGGACAAGGAATATGCCGGTTTCAATTTCCAGAAGCCCTGGAGGACAGCACTTATTATTGGCGTGTAACGGCAATGGATAATGCATCTTTTGGTGAGCCATCACAGCCGTTTCAATTTAAAATCGATACATCCGCACCAATGATTACGTCTTTAGAATTCCCGTCACCTGATTTTTCAACGAACTGGTTCAGTAATACAAACAAACCATTTGTTCAATTGTTGGTGTACTTCAGTGAGCAAAATCCGGATCGGCTTATCATAAACAGTCCGCTGTTTGCATCCGGACCGGATACCATTCCAATCGATAGCAACAATGGCAATATGGTTTCCGCGGCAATCCCAATCGGATCACAACCCGACGGGATCTATCCTGTCGGACTGACGCTTATCGACAAGGTCGGTCTCTCAGATTCTGCGAGCGACACACTCAAACTTGACAGCACAGCTCCTGTTACATTAGCGCGTTCACCTGCAATAAGTATTTCAGATTCTTTTACAGTGAATTGGTCAAATTCAACCGATCTCGGTTCAGGCATTGCTAACATTTTTTCCGTCAAAATAAAAATTGATGATGGTAGCTGGAATGAATGGTTGACGGAAACGTTAAACACCCAGTCAATATTTGTGGGAAGTCACGGTCACATCTATTCGTTCGAAGCAATCGCATGGGACAATGTTGGCAATCGCGAACAGTTTACTGGCACACCGGAGTGTTCAACCACTGTTGACAATTTTGCAACCGATTCAATTCCACCTCCGCCACCGATAAATCTGGTTGCGAATGGAACAAATCCAAGTCCCTGGCAAAATCAGCCCGGATTTACCATTACCTGGGAAAATCCCGATGATCCCAGTGGTATTAATCGCTGCTTTTACAAATTGGATGACGCACCAACCGAAAATAATGACACTACCGCCACAGTTCCGGCTATTCCGGCAATGCTTGGCATTACTGCAACGCAGGAAAATCATCAAATGCTTTACGTATGGCTTGAAGATGGCAAAGGCAATAGTGATTATCGAAATACTGCTTCCGTTAATTTACGCTATGATGCAACCGCGCCGACCGGAACAATTGCCCATTCAATTCCGGTGAGCCAATTGGAAACATTCACAGTGAGTTGGACCAGTGGCAGTGACGGAAATGGTTCCGGATTATCCGGAACGTACGATGTTCGTATGAAAATAAATAATGGCGACTGGACTGATTGGCAATCCTCCGTTGATTTCACAAGCGCATCATTCACCGGTGTTCACGGCAATTTGTATTCATTCGAGGCCGCCGCTTGGGATGTGGCCGGTAATTTGGAAGTATTTAACGGCGTCGCCGAATGCTCGACCTATGTGGATACAACAAAATTTAATATTGTTGATTTTTATCCGGCTGATCAAGCAACTAACATTTCTCCGGATGATAGTATATGGGTAAAATTTAATCGTCAAGTCGATGAAAACAGCATTCATGCCGGAACGTTTCTCGTTGCAAATCAGGATGGACATAGCATCACCGGCGCTACGAATGTTTCGACGGATTCACTGAGCGTAACATTTATTCCGACCGAAGCTTTTGCAACGGGAGATTCAATCACGGTAACATTAACCGACGAAATAACAGACATTTCTGGTACTATGCTGACGCCGTTTCAATGGCGTTTTTCCATCGTACCGTACAAACCGGCAGCCGGAGCGCCGCTAATAGAACATGTGATTAATTATCCAAATCCGTTTTCACCCGGAGCAACAACGACAATCAAGTATAAAATTTCCGATGATGCAACGGTTTCAATTAACATTTACAACCTGGCTGGCGAACACATTCTTGAATTGATGAATGATGACAAAACCGTTAGCTACTCCCCATCTGGCCATGAGGTGATGTGGGATGGCACTAATTTCATGCATCAAACCCTGGCAAATGGAATTTACATATGCGAAGTTGTCGCTGTCGGTGTTAATTCGGGTCAGGAAGAACGGAAGTACCGTAAAATTGCCATTTACGGTGGCAGAATGCCGGCTCGGTAATATCGCAAAAGTAGTCATTTAAGGAATCGAAAATGCAAAAAACTATTATTGCATGCTTGATTATTTTAATATACCTGTTATCGTCTCCCTGCATTCAGGCAGGTGAAAATGCCAGCTCATTTCTTGATATTGAAGTCGGAGCGCGGGCAATGGGCATGGGTGGCGCCTATACAGCGTTAGCTTCGGATGGATCAGCCTTATATTGGAATCCGGCTGGTGTGGGCTGGAGTAAGCGTCCTCAACTATTTAGTTCGGTGCTTTCCCAAACAGCCGGAAATTGGAGCGGACTGGATGAGCTTAGTTCACAACATTATTTTTTCAGTGTCATTGTGCCCGTTTCAAAATATGGTGCACTTGCCGTGGGCTGGAAAAATTTTTCCATTCGTGATATTGAAATACGTTCGGACGGCTCGGATTGGAGCAGCACCGGAAATATGTTCGACGACCAGGAAAATGCTTTCTATCTGACATATGCGAAATCACTCATTGAGAATCAACTTGCTGTGGGAATTTCGCTCGTATACGTTCAGCAAAAGTTCACATTCGATGCCGCAGCATCGGCAGACGCTTTAGGAATAAATATTGGCATGATGTATCATGTTTCTGATTATGTTACCGTTGGCATAAAAGTGGACGATGATATGGAATTGAAATGGAAATATGGCGGAAGCGACACGATTCCGTTTAAATCCCGTGCTGGTGTTGCCGTTCATTTATTCAACAATTCACTCATTTTATCGTCTGATGCTGAACAACGTCGTGAATGGCCATTTCGATTGTCCGGGGGAGCAGAATATACATTGCGGCCGTCCCTGTTCCTGGCATCAACTTTGGTGGAAAATTCTGCTATCATGCTGCGAGCCGGAATTGATAATGGATTTACTGAAAATCGCTACAATGACGCCAACCTGATTACCTCAGTAAATCCGACGTTCGGATTTGGATTGAACTTTAATTTAAATCAGCTCACGCTCGCGCTTGATTATTCATTTGGCCAGTATCGGCTGGGCAATCAAAATCGTATAAATGCTGCGATTACTTTTTAAGTTGCGGAGGCATCCATGAAACTATATATGCTTGGTGTCATTTGTCTGTTTTTAGTAATAATTCTTCCCGAGTCTGTCGTTCACGCTCAGTACTCACAAGCAGAAATAAACCTGGCAATACAACGACTCCAGGAGCGTGGATTTCTGGATTCATTCGTTAACAAGACTGCCGATGATCCCAAACAGGTGGCTATTCGCGCGGATATTTTACTGGCATCATATCATATTTTGCGTGAACTTGACAAGATAAAAACCCGGCCAGCCAGCCCTGTAGATAATGACTTGCAACCCCTGCGCCTGGCAGTAAACAATCTGACATCACGATTGGATCAAATGGAAACCAACGATCAGACAGTTATGAACAATCCCAAAATGCTTACCCATATTTTTAATGAAGTCGATACGTATCTGTCGAATAGCCTGGCGCTACGGGGAGTCCAAAAATCCGTGCAAAGCCTCGAACAGCAGAACACAGATCTCGAAGGTAAAATTCGTGCGGTTGAAAGTAAATTCGACAAACTGGCGATAAATGGCAATCATAATATGGAAAAAAAAGTACGAACATCCCAGATATTGGCAGGAACAAGCCTGGTGTTAACACTGATTACTTCACTTTTAGCAGCGAGATAAATCCATGTGGAAATTGCTTATCAAACGACACGATGAAATAATTCAGGAACTTGACCTGGCAATTACAAAATTTCCCATTTCCATTGGCAGCGCTTCCGATAATAACATTGTCGTGAAAGGACCCAAAATCAAGCAGCACCACATTGCCATCGATGAGATTGACGGCAAAATGTACGCCTATGCGATTGGAAACGATATTGAAGTCGATTTGAATAACAAGCCGATGGATTTACTGCAAAAAATAACCGAAAACGATACATTAAAATTTGGTACAATTGAGCTTCAAATAAAAAAACTACCGCTTGAATCCTTTATTGATGATGAAGTACAGGAACCAGTTGCTGACATCGATCAAACCACCGAGATAGATGCTTATGTAGAAAAAACTAAACTCATCGATGATCGAACCCAAATAATCGATCACAATTTACCGGCACAGCAATCCGAAAGTACGCATCGTCAATCTCCAACAGATGACCGGACTCAATTTATTGCACCGGATGAAGGTGACCATCATAATAGGGACAGCACTCAATTTATCGACAATAGCGGCATAAATTTTCCGCCGGCGGAATATCAGTCTGACCCTAATGATCTGCCACATTACTTAATCGCTATTTATGGGCCGCACATTGGCACCAAATACCGGCTTAAAATGGGCGATACAAAAATCGGGCGTGATGCGAACTTAAATGATATTGTAATCAACAAAACCATCAAGGGACAAAAGGATTCCAGTATTTCGAGACGCCACGCCACAATTCACTTTCACCAGGGTCAATATTTTGTTTCGGATAAACGCAGTCACACTCGTACATATGTCAACAAACAAAAACTTGACGAACAGGATATTGTGGCACTGTCCCCCAACGATGAGATCGAAATTGTGAGCGATAAAAAAAGCAGCATTTTTCGGTTTGTCCGGGATGGCGAATTTGATGTCCGGCCACCTCGTAAGGCCGGTCTGTGGTGGATTCGTAATCAGACGCAGTATGCTGCAATTTTATCAGCGATCATCGGAATCATTTGTCTAATAGTGATTTATTCAAGCTTTACTCGTTCGCGTGTCATCACAAATGTACCCGATCAACTCAACGTAACCGCATCGACATGGCTTTCCGCTGAATTGCCAATTTCTCGGTCGCTGGTTTCCAATCCGGCTTTGGATGACATCGATGGTGATGGTGTGCCTGAATTTATTTATCTTGATGCGGATGGACATCTGAATGCATTAAATTGCATTTCCAAACAGCCGATTTGGGCGAAGATCGAAAATGTTCAGGCGATCGACAAAACATCGATTATTCTGGCGGATATAAATGCAAACGGTTTGAATGATATAATTATGGCGGCGCGAAATTCCCGTATTCATATTTTTGACGGCCAAAACGGTTTGCTAATTGACCGCAGCGATTTTCTGTCCGGTCAATTCGTTGGTTCTCCTGCAGTCGGTGATTTCAACAATGATGGCATGGCTGATTTTGCTATTTGTACCGAAACCGGAAAACTTTATGTTGGCTACTCCCGTGATAACAGAATCGATTGGGAAAGCTATACATCAGATGATAACACACAGAGCACACCAACAATTATTGAGGATAATATCCTGTTCGGGACTGAAAACGGGAAAGTGAATATTTTTAATATCTCCCGGCAAACGTTTTCCAGTATCAATGTTAATGAAGCGCTCAATGCCGCCAAAGGGAAATGGACCGAGGATAACACGATTCGCAGTACAATTTCATACGGTACAATCGCACCGTCACGGCATATTATGATTGTGCCCACGCGTGAATACAATATTATTGCATTTGAAGAATTGACAAATCGTTGGCTTTGGTTTGACACATTCGAGGCGCCAATCGCACAATTTCCTGATGTCATCCCTTCGGCTGTGTTCAATAATGTCGATCAAAAGGGTGCACCCAATGTTATTTTTGGCAGTCATAATGGGGTGATTAAAGGTTACAATGGCAGCCAGCCAGGACAAAATCCGGGAATTTGGGAGTATGGCCGATTGTTTGACGATCAATTCCTTAGCAACCCTGCACTTGCTGACATCGACAAAGACGGAATCGCTGACGTGATTATTGGCGGCGCTTCAGGGAAATTATATATTATCAACGGAAGCACCGCTGCCAATATGTTCACCAGTGAAGCAGCTCAGCAGTTTTCCACAACACCGCTCATCGGTGATATTGATAATGATCATCATCTCGATATTCTATGCATGGCAAATGATTTTTCTGTGATGCGATATTCGACGAATGCGTCCATCTTACCGGGTACGATCGTCTGGAATCAACGGGATAATTCATCGTCGCATGCAAACGTTCAAATCTACAAATTTCCGTCGGCCTCAAGTGACGTAATACTTATATTGATTGCCATTGTCCTATTAATATTAATTCTGTTGTATCATTATTATCAACATTCAAAAATAAAAAAACTTATGCAGCATATTTGATGACAGGCTGAACAATGAAAATTATCTTCTCTGCAGCTACGGACGTTGGTCAAAAGCGGGAACGGAACGAAGACTATTTTACAGTTGTTCCTGAACACAATTTGGCAGTTCTGTGCGATGGTATGGGTGGACTTAACGCTGGTGATGTTGCCAGCCGCGCCACTGTCCGAATTGTGAGCAATGTGTTTAAAAAGCATCTGGAACGAAAAATTGCACCCGTGTATGTCGATATCAACACGACGCTTCCCAATGAGGCAAAATATATTGTGGGCGCAATTCGTTTAGCAAACCGACATTTGACAAATATCACACCCGTAAAAGGCGGCGCCCGGCAACAGATGGGAACAACCATCGAGGTGGCCTATTTTGCCGGCAATAATCTTTTCATCGGGCATGTTGGCGATAGTAGAATTTATCGTCTACGGAACCAGACGCTGGAACAATTAACCGATGACCATTCATGGGTTAATGAATTACTACAGGACAAAGAGATAACCGAGGCCGAAGCTGAAAATTTTCATGCCCGCAATGTAATTACACGGGCATTGGGTGTTAAACCCACCGTTAAAATTGACATCCTTATTTCAGAAGTTCAACCCGGCGATAAATACCTGCTCTGCTCCGACGGACTAACAGGGCCTGTTTCCGATGAGCTTATAAAGCAAGAACTTGTTCGATGCGGGAACGATATTCAGTCGGTGACCCGTCAACTCATTACTGCTGCTAATAACAACGGCGGGCCGGATAATATTACACTTGCCATCGCCCATGTTGTATCAGTATCCAATCAGACATACAAGCTTTCCCGTGTTTCACAAACAATCCCGGAAGAAACGCCGGGCATCATCAGCGATGCCAATAAACTGTTACATGATATTTACGGAAAGCGACAAAAACGTCCGCTCTGGTCAGTTATGGCTGCATTTGTCATTTTAGTTATCATTATAACATCGTTTATGCTATGGAAAGGCAAACCCGCGCCCACCAGTATTTCGGAAACAAATCATCAACCACCAGTCGTTGAACAAACTTTACCCGTAGAAACGACGACCGAATTACCGCAACACGAAGAGCAAGCGTTTGGAACACTTCACATTGTTATCTGGTCAGTTGAAAATAAACAAGCAGATGTGTTTCTTGATGGTAAGCCGCTGGGAAAAGCATTAAATATTTACAACGAAGGGATAAAAGTGACACCCGGCAGGCACAATTTGGTATTAAAATTAAACTCACTCGAAATCTATAATAACACATTTACAATAAGTGCATCGGGGAAAAAGACAGTCGAAATTGACTAATAATATGAATGACTATTTGAACCACAAGCCTTCGACTTCGCTCAGGCTGAAGCACTATCTTCACAGTGAGCGGAGTCGAACTGTGAAACTTTATAATTATAAAGCCATATCAATTTTCAACTGGTCATTCATATAATATAAAATTATATTAAGGAAACGATACAGGTATGCGTTGTAGGGGGGTTAAGATTTACGGAAAATCTTCATGCTAAACGAAGTTGAAGCGTGTTGTCTTATTATAAGTTATAATCCTTCGACTCCGCTCAGGATGTGGCCAGAGATAACTTATGATAATACGGCCTTTCCAATAGAGGGAATCAGGAAATGCTCCGCTAAGGTATTTGAGACTCAATTGCAATCAGAACATCCACTCGTTTTCTCAAATCACAAAAAAAAATCCTACGTTTCCGTTTTATATTTTACGCCAAACGCCAACAGCAAATAGCCAATAGTCCCCCACCAATAAGCACCTGCGATTAGTTTTTAATCTTCCTTCAACTGCTGTAACCTCGCCTGTGCTTTTTTATAAAATTCAAAACCTGGATCGGGAGCGATTAGCATTGTTTTTTCATACAATTCCCGCGCCCGGGCAAAATTCTGGTAATCAACTTCCTCGCGGTATGCCTGATAATAAATATCGCGCGCTTCATCTTTTTGCTGTTGTGTTAACTGGACTTGCTTTTTTATTAATTTCATTGAATAATATTTGGCAGCCGCGCCTTTGCGGGCATCATTCACCGAAACAACTATTCTATCGATTTTATCTTCATTTAGCACATCAGGCGCCTTATAAATTATTTTTTCGCCCATTCCTTCAATCGTCCCATTGGTCGCGGCCCATTCGTAATAAAGCTTATCACCATCCGGATCCGATGCCGATGCTTTAATCCACGTGGTTTCATGTTCGGATAATTCGCTATTTCCGGCAATGATGCTACTTATGATTGGCTGCCGGTTCACAGTTTGCCTTTGTTTCACGCGTGGCGCGTGTAGTGCCGTTTCAGCGCGGGCTTTCCCTTTCAGCGCATCTTCTTGCGTCGGTTCGATTGCCAGTATCGAGTTCCAGGTGGCCAGTGCTGCTCGCCACTCGTTTTCGCTCTCCTGCTTTTGTCCGACTTTTTCCAGCACCTGTATTTTTAACGATTGCGCTGCCGGATAGGTAGGATCGATTGTTAATATGTGTTCAATAGCCGCCAAGCTCTCTGTGTAATTTCCCGCATCCATGTCCTGTTTTGCAGACGATTCAAAATTCAATATTTCATTGGAATTTTCAGCTTCTTTTAACAATTCCTGGGCGTCCTGATAACGTGCGTGATCGACAGGAATACTTACTAAAATTGAAATGGCCTGGTTAATATCAGCCTCATTATTGTTTTTAATGAGATTTTGCGCCTGCGTTAGCTGCGCATCAATATCCGCTCCCATTTTTTCCTTGATTTTGCTGACCGCCGCTAAATAGTCCTGATTGTTTGGATCTTTTTGTAAGACGGTTTCGGCAATCTTTAATGCTTGCCCATACTCCCCTTTTTGGTAATGTTCAACAAGCACTGGCCAGTTCGGGTCGTCACCCGGTAACATTGAAATACCAATTACAAAAATTAAAATCACAATAATTCCCATGAGTCCGATTCGATATGCTCTGTTTTCCTTAATTTTCTGAACAATAGCGGCTACAGCCGATTCACGTATAGTTTTAAATTCAACGGATGGCTGTTGTGCTGCCGCATGTGGCTGTTCACTCATTTGCTTTGGAATTTCTGGCGCAGTTTGCGATGCTTCCCCGGCATCCAGGTAAATAGTGTACTGCCCAATATTAATAATATCATCCGGTCGAATTGTGGCGCTGTTCTGTAATTTCACGTTATTAACATAAATTCCGGTAGCGCTGCCGCGATCGGTGATGGTGTAAGTATTATTAACAAATTTTACTTCGGCATGATTGGGTGAAGCATCCGCAGCATTCAATTTGACATCATCCCGGGCATCGCTCCCGATTGAAATAGATCGTTGGTCCAACAAGATGCGATCGACAACACGAGTTCCCTTTTGAATTATCAGATACATGAAACATTGCCCTTTCGTTAATACGGATTCTGCTCCAATGTTGATTTTGTGTTTGTCTCAATACGCTTTGCCTCAATATATCTGCCGTCCAGTTTATCGGGAATTGATTCGAGAATAATGCGCGTATGGCTAAGCACCAAATTATATTCGCCACGTTGCATGGCAATGCCAATCTTTAAAATATTCTCCCGATAACGTACCTGTAATTTCAATTTGGCGGATTTCAGATTTTCGACCGCAGCTTCAAACGAAGCCGGCCGATTATTGTATTTAGCGAGCAAACGAATTCCCTTTTCATATCGCCAACTAGCTTCGTATAAATTGACAGGACTCTTTAATTCCTCTTTGTAATAACGATCCGCCACTTTAATAATTGATTCGGCTTCTGCCAGAACAGCCCCTGGTACATTACCATTAATCACGCCTGTCGGAATCTCGACTCGTGTACAATCAGAAAATGCATCTGCATTTTGCACGGAATTGGAACCTTTGGGCGCTTCGTCCTTTTTTACAAACAATGGCAACAATATCACTATTGCGAACAGCGCGATAACTGCAATTCCTATCGGAGATTTGAACAACGATTGTGAAGCATCTTTGCTGTCCGTGCTATCCGCATCACTGGAATCAACATCGTCATTTTCTTCAGCCATTAACGCATCAGTTGAGGTTGAATCGAGTACCGTTTCCGATAAATATGGTAATGTTTTATCGACCGACGTATCTTCCACAAGCATTTCCCGAAGCAGAAGAATGCATGGGCCGATTTCAATTTGTGAATGCTTTGTTAATATTTGCTCTTTGACGCGGGCGCCATTCACTTTTATACCATTCACACTGGAATCCGTTATGTTCCAGTAATCATTTAGAAAAGCAAACGTGGCGTGACGGCGCGATACAGTTCGATCCGGAATAGTGATATCATTATCTTCTTCCCGGCCGATAGTAACAGTAGCTCGATCCAGCGGAAATACGCGACCTTTCAGCGGTCCATGAATCACTTCAAGAAATGAATTATTCAATGTCATATTAGAATCCCGAGGTCATAACTTTAATAATGATTGGTCCAAACAACATAACAAACACCGAGGGAAAAATAAATAGCATTAACGGTACGAGCATTTTAACAGGAGCTTCCGCGCCCAATTTCTCCGCACGTTGCATCCGTTTAATTCGCATTTGATCTGCCTGGATTCGCATTGCGGGCCCAAGCGAAGCCCCCAGTTGATCTGCCTGAATTAGCGATGATACAAACGTGGACACATCACTTAAATTTATACGATCCGATAGATTCCGCAATGCTTGCTGCCGTGTACTGCCAAGCCGCATTTCCTGTTGGGCAAGGGCAAATTCATCCACCAATGCATTGGTCTTACTCACAGACAACACTTTAGCCAGCGCGGCGCCAAAATCCAGACCAGCTTCCACTGTCAATGTCATCAAATCTAAAAAATCCGGCAATGTTCGCAAAATAACTTTTTGCCGTTTTTTCAGCTCATCATTTAACCAAATATCCGGCATCATAAAGCCCAAAACAAGTCCAATGATGGTAATGATAATGCTTTGTGTAACGAAATAAAATAGCAAACCGCCCACTATCAATAACAATTCCTTTAATGCCAGAAATTCATCTGCATCGACAAGAATAGGCTCGCCTGCGGCAATAAGTTTTGATTGGAATTTCTTGCGGTACTTGGGCATGTCCATTTTTTTATTGTATTTTCCGATAGTTGTCAGGATCGGTTTGATTTGGTAAATGATCCCCTCTTCTCGTTCCGCTTTGCGATTTAACAGTGACATGGGGAAAATTTTGATCACTGTTATGGTCACAAATATAAATGCTAATAAAAGTATTAGAATACTCATAATCACGAGTCCTCATTTTTGGATCACTGTATAAAAGACCAATGTCTCCGTGCTATTCGGCATTTGTG
This sequence comes from Candidatus Zhuqueibacterota bacterium, assembly GCA_016931935.1. Classification (GTDB taxonomy): domain Bacteria; phylum Zhuqueibacterota; class Zhuqueibacteria; order Thermofontimicrobiales; family Thiofontviventaceae; genus Thiofontivivens. The sequence continues at coordinate 55,780 of JAFGDW010000082.1, forward strand.
TGAAGCTCATAGTACATTCACGCTGTTGCTTAATAAAATACAACATTTTCGTTTTCGGATATACTTCAGTATTTTTGGAAAAAGCATTTTCCTTCCACCCCATAGAAAGCATTTTAGATTTATGATTGGATATTATATTGCCAACATGTCCACTAGCAATATGCATAAAACTAGTAGATTCCTTCCCGGAATCATCAGCTTCCAATCGAAAACTGCTTTTATTTCCCTGAAATTTTGGTATATCCTGTAGATTTCTTCCGGGAATATCTTTTTTGATATTTCTAAAAAAGAGCGTAGCCGGATATACATTGGTTACGTTTCCTTCACCCGGTGAAATAAGGTAACATTGATACAATTCCATTTCCAAATCAAACCAACTTAATGAAATAAAATTGTTCAGCTTTTGCACTATAAGATCATCTTTGTTCATCCCGGACTTTTTTTGTAATTCCATCAATACATTTTGAACCGAATTTTTAGTCGTGTACTGGGAGAGCGAAGCCGGTATTCCGTTTATGCGGAAATTTCCCGGTGCATTCTTGTTTCTTGCCAATTCATGTTGAATGGCCCACGGTAAAATTTGGTCCGCCGGGAATTGACTCTCGGATTTCATAAGCGGAATATTTCTTTTCTCTCCACGCTCGATCCCCCAATATACCAAAAGGACTATTCCGGCTAATATTATGCAATATCGTATAAAATAAGTCGTCATATTTAATTTGAAGGAGAAGGAACATTTGTCAAATCGATGTGACCCATTGGATTAATATCAATACGGATGCCAGCTATAAAACTCAAAATCGTACCGACAGTCCCGCTATTCAACGCATCCTGAAAATCATCAATTTTTTGCATAAAACTTCCAATACCTGAAGTACCCCAAAAAATGCCTGCGACCACATCTTCCATATCATCACCGGAGGATCCGCCTGTACGGGTTTGTAAATCCCAGGAATTATATATCAATCCACTGTTGCTACTAATATTTGTAGTTCCCATACCGGCACTATATCGCAACGTATAGGATGCACGCGCATTCGTTCTGACAAATGTATCACGATCAAGTCCCATTTGGAAACGAAGCCGTAAACCACCAACCGTACTAAAATAAATTGAATTTCCCACAATCGATGATGTGTTATTCGCTGAAACATTTACACCTGCCGGCGATCCGATAATAGTTTGAGAATTTGAAACGATATTTTGTGCATTCGTACGAACTGCGCCTGCTGAACGTCCATATGCGGTTTCCCAGGCAGCGTAACGACCAGCTTCCTGCGTTTTGTGTTTTAATGCAAACATGTCATAGAATTGTATGGTCCAGACGAGTAATGCAACTAAAATCGGCAGAACAATTGCAAATTCAGCCATCGTTTGTCCGGATTCATCTTTTATGAATTTTGCATACGCCAATTTTAACATCACATACCTCCATCAATGTCGACTCAAGAGAAAGGCATTCAAATCGACCATTCCGGCAATAAAACGTCCAGTATTATCCATTCGCGCCAAACGGGCACGCCAAAATGGATTGAAAAAATTCGGTTCCCGATCCGGATTAAAATTGCGCAACTGTTGACTTCGACTGCGGTTGGGATCCCAGTAAAATACCTGGGCTCGTGCGACGGCATTAATATCAGGACGGACCCCGAAAAAATTAATCTGTGGAATATTTGAACCCTGTTTATTAACAACAGCATAGACAGATGGAAATCGATCATCCGCGTTATTCGGCATTCGATAGTTAAAAAATCGCATTGATGTCAACGAAATAGGGGGACTGTAGTTATCCGGCAAAAACGCCGGAATAGACAGTCGCGGAAACCACGTACCGATTGTAAATCCCAAAACAGATGCACCAACTCCCAACTGTGCCCACGGCTCTTCTCGTTGATGAATTACATTCGAGTTCATCCGAAGTTCATTGACACCCTGCATTCCCATTCTAAAAAGCGGACCAATCTGTATCGGGGATTGAGCGGTAAATTCACGTGGAAATGACCATCCCGCAGTATAACCGTCTCTGGATTTATAATATAGAGTTCGTAATATATTTGTGTTAGTGGAACCGCCATTAAAATCGATAAGCTGTGAGTAATTTATCCAGGTTGCAAGCATTGCCAAAGTTCCCGCCCCTCCTCGATTTACCCGTAACGATCCGTCAATTTGTTGGGCGACTTGTGACATAATTCCACTATTTGAAAAAGTCTGAAGCGTCATTTCGCCATACGCCCCCCATTGATCGAGGTAGGCTGCATTCGCTAAAAGCCAGGTTACGTTCCGAACCGGGCTCGTTACATTTGCAACGACATTATATAGCGTCGAAAATGCACTTGTGATTGCTCCTAAAATCGGAACTCCCCCTGTTACAGATGCTACTGCCTGCCACTTATTCCTTTCAGATTGAATCGCACCAATGAAGGCTGTTGCCACCATATAGGATAACATGGTTCGGTTCATATAGGCATAGTAATTATAAGTCCGCGCCTCCCATACAGCATGAGAATATGCTGCAGCATCCGCAGCATCCTGAACTTTCATTTTTTCGCCGACGTAAACACCAATATTATAAATGATCGACACGAACATAACCAGGACGATCCCAATAATAGCGGTAAATGCAATCAGTTGTCCATCTTCATCACCTTGAAAATGACAGATTTTTTTCAGCAATTTTTCCATGGTTAATCCTCAATTAAACGTATTGTCTGACTGCATCCTCATTGTATACGATGAACGAAGCCGAATCTGATGGCCTAACAAGTACCGCCCGCCGGAACCAGCGGCGACACGAATGATTCGATTCACATAGGGGATAAACATTGTGTACCAGTACGTTACTTCAACCGTAACAACAGCTTTGTCCATTTGACTTCGGTCAAAGAAATGCGCATTATTATCGATATTGCCGCCGTTTACCTGCACCTGTACGTTCAGGAAGTCGATTCGTGAACGCAGGTATCCGGTGATGGCGCCTCCCTGATAGTTTGGGCTTAGCGCTACTGCAACAGCATCCCTGACTTGACTCATGTCATTATTGGAAATAATTGCCGCCCGCGCGCCACAATATGCGGCATAATTCGTTAAGAATTTTGCGCTAAAAATCAGCGACATCTGCATGATTCCCAACACCACCATTAAAAATGTAAGAATGGAAATCGCTGTTTCCACGACCGCCTGACCGTGTTCATCCCGATGAAGCCGTTTTATGGTGTTCAATATCCAATTCATGGATTGTCACCTTATATATCAATAGTAATAATTTTTTTAATGAAGAAGCCGCCCATTGCCACAAGCACAACCGCTAATCCGACAAATACATAGCCGAGCGGAGTTGTCCACATCGGCTGCATCATCTCCGGGTCGATGATAGTCAGGATGATCCCCAGCAGAAACGGCAGGACACCAACGAAAATACCCTGCATTTTGCCTTCAGCGGTCAGGGATTTAATTTTGCCCTGCATTTCGTCGCGATCCCGGATTGTTTTGGCAATTCGTGCAAAAATTTCTGCCAGATTGCCGCCGGTTTCACGGGCAATGTTCGTTGCGGTAATCACCAATTCCAGTTCATCGCTCTTTACACGTTTCTGAAAATTAGCCAGCGCTTCATCAAGTGAAATACCCAGCCGGTTCTCCTTTAGCACCATCGCAAATTCCTGAGAAATCGGTGGTCCCATTTCTTTTGTAATCATCTCAAAGGCTTGCGGCAAGCTAAATCCGGATTTCAGGGAATTTGCCATCAAGTCTACTGCAGGGACAAGTTGCTCATTGAATTTGTTAATGCGACTAGTTTGTTGTCGGCGAATGTAAAATTTCGGCAAAAAATAGCCACCCGTGGCAAACAGGATGGCGATAATTATACTTGAGGTCAACAGAAAACCCAACAATCCAGCGATAAGCATACTGTAAATTGTGAAGTTCAGAATTTCCTTTGCGCGGAACTCCGAATATAACTGATCCAAACTTTTTTCAGCCTCATCAACTATTTTCTGTGCGCGGAGCCTGAAGAATTTCGCCAGCAATACGCCGCCAAGCGCCGCTGACACAAATATTAGCAGCCCCACTATCAATTTAATTATAAGTTCGTTTTCCACTTGTCCTCCACTCAATCCGGTTATTTTTTCTCAGTCGGATCGAATAATTCCATATTTACAGGAATACCACGGCGGCGCAAATCGTCCACGAACGCTGGCACAGCGCCAGTGGCGGAAAAATAGCCTTTTATTTTGCCGTTCTCTGTATAGCCGGTCTGGTTAAACAGAAAAATATCCTGAAGTGTAATAATATCGCCTTCCATGCCGGTGACTTCGGTGATATGGGTAATTTTTCGTGATCCATCGGTTAACCGCGATTGCTGTACGATCACATCAACCGCCGCAGATATCTGATCGCGGATTGCCCGCACCGGTAAATCCATTCCGGACATCAGCACCATTGTTTCCAGTCGCGACAGGATATCACGCGGTGAATTCGCGTGGCCGGTAGTGAGCGAGCCATCATGCCCGGTGTTCATCGCCTGAAGCATATCAAGCGCCTCACCGCTTCGACATTCACCCACCACGATTCGATCGGGCCGCATTCGCAGACAGTTTTTCACAAGGTCGCGGATGGTTATCGCGCCTTTGCCTTCAATGTTGGGCGGCCTGGCTTCCAGTCGAACGACGTGCGCTTGTGGAAGATTAAGTTCGGCAGCGTCCTCCACAGTAACAATTCGCTCATCATCCGGAATGAATGATGACAGGATATTTAACAAGGTGGTTTTACCGGAACCGGTACCACCGGAAATGACGATATTTTTCCGTTGACGCACGCATAATGACAGGAATTCGAGCATCTTTTCCGTTAACGTGCCAAATTTCAATAAATCTTCAGGAACGAGCCGTCGTTTGGAAAATTTTCGGATAGTCAGTGTCGATCCCTGGATTGCCAGCGGCGGAATAATCGCATTCACACGTGAGCCGTCCGCCAGACGGGCGTCCACGAGCGGCGTGCTTTCATTAATACTGCGCCCCAATGGAGCAACGATTCGCTGAATGACATTTAACACCTGTTGATCGGACATAAATCGTGTTCCCGACAAAATCAGTTTTCCATTTTTTTCAATGTAGATCTGATCCGGTCGATTTACCATAATTTCCGTGACAGTGTCATCCTCCAGCAATTCTTCCAACGGTCCCAAACCCAACACATCATCAATCATCTCTTTCCGCAATTGATTCGCGTCAATTGATGCAGGAATATCGCTCTGAATTTCTTCCAATAACTCATCAATTTTTTTTATTGTTTTTTTGCGGAGTTCTTTGTCACCAACCTGACCTAAATTCAAACGTTTCAAATCCATTCGCTCAATAAACATGTCATGCAGCCGGCGCTTCAAAGCTAAATATTCATCCGTTTTGGAAATAACGACTTTTGGCCTGATTTCCGGCGCAGCGACATCATCCGCTGATCGTCTGTGTTCAGCGCTGCCATTTGTTGTAAACGAAAGATGAAAATCACTAATTCTGATTTCATCCCCATCTGCCAGCACTTTTTCCGCTATTTTTTCATTATTGACGAACGTTCCGTTTACGCTTTGCAAGTCGCGAATTGTGACGGTGTCGTTATGCACGACAATTTCTGCGTGTTGACTGGAGACATTGGGCTTGCTCAAAATCAATTGCGCTGGCGCCCGGCGTCCGATTATCAGCGAACCTTCGTTTAAATTTTGCACCTGGGTTGTGCCATCAGGTGATTTTATAACCAATTGAACCATGTTATCTGTCCTGATTTCTAAGTTGCTGCTGGATCATCGGGAATTGATTGGAATCAATATCCGGCGGCGCCGTCGGTGTCACCAGAATCATGATTTCCTTGACTTCAAATTCTTTGTTGATAGATGAGAACAGAAATGGCAATAAGTGACCGAGTATCGGAACCCGTTTCACCACTTCACTTTCCTGTAGTTGATAAATTCCCGCTAATACCAGTGTATTACCTCGCTTAATTGTGGCGTTATTGGAAATTTTCCGTTTTATAATTGCCGGAATTCCGGACTGGCTTGCTGCAAATTGCCGATCGAGCGAACTGGCTTCTGCATTGATGTCCAAAAATACGGAACCAGACCCCAACAGCTTTGGCCGAACATTAATAATAATTCCATACTCTTTCCATTCAATCGCCAGGCCATCGCGGGTTTGATACTCGAACGGGATTTCACCACCGGAATGGAACGTCGCCGAATCACCATCCGACACTGAAAATTTAGGATTGGCAATCAGGCGCGCGCGGCCTTTGGAAACCCAGTAGGCCAGTTTGCTAAAAATATCGGTATTGACACCCCAAAACCAGTACGGCACATCCGGCCAGGGATTTTCGATAGTACCTTGTGTATAAGCGTTCCCACTTGCTGTCCCTTCACCGGATTGGACAATTAATCCGGTCACAGGGTCCTGGGGATTATAATCGGTCGATTTGGTACGTGATACCTCAATAATTGAAACCGTCAGGCCGATCATTGGCCGTTCGGTTTTATCAGCGGTCAGGTCAAGGATTTCCGGGTATAACGCTAAAATTTGATCCAACCGTTCCCGATCGGAATAACTCAACAATTCCCCGGATGCGATTGTTTTAGCGCCGACCTTGCGAAACGTCACACCCTCGATCTCGCCAAAAATATCCTTTACTTCCCGAATTAACACTTCCGGGAGTCGAGTCAGCACCTCGATCTGGCTCTCCACCCGTTTACCGGATGAATAAACAACCGTTAACGAGGTGATACCCGCCGACCTGCCGGTAATAATTGCCTGCCGTTGATTACGATGAATATCCACCTTTGCAATATTTGCATCGCCGACATATACATCCGTCGCACCTGCAACATCGATTATTTTTTGTTGTCCTGCCAAAACAGTAATCGATTCCTGAGCCATCAGAGCCGGTGCCGTTACAGTAACACAGAGTAACATTAACAACAATATTTTATTCATATTCATGGAATCATCCCCTCCGAGTATGGATTATTGAGTCGTTCCTCCTTGATGAACGACAATACGACGCCGGTTTTGTGTGGTCTTTTTCTCAATGTCATACAAATTTTCAAAACCGACTTCCGGGATATTTTCATTAATTTCCAGATCATCGGGATTGCGAAGTAGTAATCTGAGAGTACCGGCGGTTGATGCAAACGATAAAAGTTCGGCTTCTTCCGGAGTTACTTTGAGCGTAACAGAATTGTACGCTTCTAACATAAATTGAGCCGGATTTTGTCCACCGATAGCGGGAGTCGCAGCGACGCTTTTTTTCATGCCAACAGCAAGCACGGTTATGCATTGCAGCAGGGTTTTCGTACGCGTTTGCACGGATTTCCCATCTTGCGTGGGCACTTGAAACGTAACGACCACATCCACCCTGTCATTTTCCGTAATATGCCCGGCGATGCCGCTAATTTCATCCACCGAGATAGTCACCGCTCGCTCATTCCCTTCCTTTAGGAGACTATTCGATAAACGTTCCGATACCTCAGCGACCTCAGGGTAATTCCAACTGATTTGCTGTCCTTTGGAAATTGCCACCAACGATTTGGAATCGAGTATCGATGTCAAGTAAGCCGGTCCGATAACATTGGGGATGACAAATTTTTGCGGAATTTCCGCGACTTCGAGATTAGCCTGTGTAAAAGGCTCCCCTTTCCGGATATCAACAGCGGCGACTAACACCGGCACTTTCGTACCGTACATACGTTCCTTTTTATTCATATACCACATCAACAAAATCACCGCCACCACACCGGAAAGAACTGCTATAAACAGAATGGTTCGATCCTGTCGGATTTTTGTGACCATTCCCTGTTCCTGATTTGCGTTATTCAATGTATTCTCCTTACCTTAATCGGATTATGCTAACCTGGGAAAAAATGAAATTGAAAGACCTTATCGGAAATGACCGCTACAATCGTCCCAACCGCAATACAAAATCCGAAAGGTATTTTATGACTATCCTCTTTAATTAAAGGTTCTGCCTGAACATGTGGAATCAAAAAACTAAAAACTGATTGTGCAATATTTTTCAAACCCTTTAACAACGTACCACGAAATGCCATAACGAGCAACGCAAGAATTCCTCCGGTGAATATGGAGAATAGCATGGCATCAAGAATAAATGGATATCCTTTGAACGCACCAATCGCGCCCATTAACTTAACATCACCACCACCCATGCCGCCAAATAAAAACATTACCAAAAATATTCCGAAACCGACTGCAAATCCAAGGAGCGAATTCCAAATGCCTGACTGGCCGGGAAGAATCACATTTAATGCCAAACCAACGACAATAGCAGGTAGAGTTAGAATATTGTGAATTTTTCGCCTGGTAATATCCGTATACGCCGCAACAATTACGATGATGATTAGTAGAATACTAAGAATTTTATTCGAAAGTGCAACCGTTATCATTGACCGCTTTCCTGCTAGTGACAATGGATGGACTTTTCAACATCATCAATCGACTGCTAAAAAGCCCATCCGATTATCCTGACTAGTTACAATGCTAACAGACGATTATAGTTTCTTTAACTCGCCTGTGCTTTTTGTAAATAGCCGTTTAATTTCATCGCCAAATTGCGTCACCACGACGATGGCTGCAATGGCGATCAACACAACCAGGATGATGTATTCAGTCATGGTTGCGCCTTCTTCATCCTTGAGAAACCGTTTCATCAGACTAAGCATTTCTCATACCTCCTTATTAGATATAGTATACGTTTAAATCTCGATACAAGGAAGCAGCTATCTTCTTCCGGGGTTATATAAAATTTATTACCTATTCAATGTCATTAAGTTAAGTTGATATTTCTTGATATTAGATTCCTAGTATGCTTCGACTTCGCTCAGCATGAAGCAGTCGTTGACTTCACACTGAGCGAAGTCGAAGTGTGAAAAAGTCAAACAACTAATTTTTTTCTTAACTTAATGGCATTGATTTCCTATTAATTGTAAAGACCCATATTGATAATATATTTAACATCGTGAAAAAGTATCCATTCAATATTAGATGGTATTGTTGGCTTCGAGAAGCTCAGCCAACGGTTCGATTCGTACCCTGAGCTTGTCGAAGGGCACAATTTCCACCTTTTATTGATCTGATCCTTACCCACATCTATGTTACTGGACACGGGAGGATTCAAAATTCCCCTTCCCTTTTTAAGGGAAGGTGTTAGGGGAAGGGTTAAAAAAGGCGCATTTTCATGATTTATAAC
>JAFGDW010000083.1 GCA_016931935.1 Candidatus Zhuqueibacterota bacterium
AAGCGGCAATGGCATTCCCGATATTCTCGACGAAGCCAGAAACGAAGTGGATTTATGGTTGAATTTGCGCTATGGCAAAGGATATTCACATGGATTAACCAATCCGAGTAACGAAAACATCATTTACCAAGCCGATAATACGCCCATTGCGGCCTGGGCTAATGCGCTGAACAGCGCCATGCTGGCTTTTGCTTTCGAAATTGCAGGTCTAGATGAACAGAAAAAAATATATCTTGATTCCGCGGTGGTCGCGTATACCTACGCCAATACATTGCCCGATCCGATGCTGGATACACAACAGGATCTCGGACAATCGTCGGCCAGAGGCAGAGATTTTAAAATGATGGCGGCCGCATATCTGTACAATTTGACCGGAGACACTGTCTACGAAGATGTCGTTTACAAGGAAAGTGTGGCAACCAGTTCCAGATCGCAATTGTTTTCACAGGGAAACCACAATCAACTGTGGGGTTCGGCGGCATACATCCTGACCAAAAGAGACGTGCATTATCCTGAATTGCAGCAGAACATAAAGTCCTCGATCATCTATCATGCTAAAAAGAAAGAAGCGGATTATGTGAACTCACGGCCGTCGCGCCGAGGATACGCCAATGATGGATCTACAGCCTGGTTTCAAACCGTGCAGGATATGCCGCGAACCTTGATTGCCCATGCCATCACCGACGATCCCGCGGAAAAAGTACAATTTTTGGACGCCCTCCTTTTGGAAGCCGATTGGGGCTTGGGTCGCAATCCGATTAACACTATTCAGATGACAACGGCTACAACAAGCCTGGCATCAAAACGGAGTATTGAAAATTGTTACACATCCGGACGTGATGACGGCACCCCTGGTTTGCACCCGGGGCATACGCCCTATTTGAATACCGAGTCCTGGGGTGGTGAAATGGCCGGAAATAATCCGAAAAAAGTGTTTGAAAAATTCTATCCCGAGATCAGCTATTGGCCGCATGCTTCGAAATACATCAATAGCAGATTTCTTTGGGCCCACTCTGAATTCACTCCCAGACAAACGATGCGGTTTAAAACATTGCTCTATGGCTATCTCTATGGAATTTCGAAAAGTGGAGATACACAGATCGGCCGCCATCATAATACCATACCCAGGGAATTCGGTTTACTAAGCAATTATCCAAATCCGTTCAATAATAAAACGAAAATCCGGTATCAGCTTCCTCACTCCATTCATGTCGCTATAAAAATATATGATATCCGAGGTGTTTTAGTCGAAACAGTACTCAATAAACATGTGACTGCAGGATACAATGAAATTGATTACAATGCAATCGGTCTGGCAAGCGGCGTTTATCTATATTCTCTGGAAACAAATGAGCACAAAGATGTAAAAAAAATGCTTTTGATCAAATAAAATTGAGGTTTTTATGAAAGGTGTTGGAAACGTCTTTTTAGCTATCTGTATGGTTTTAACGAGTCTTTTGGTACAAACGGGAAACAGTCAAACTGTTCCCTCAACATTTCAAAATCCAATACTATCGGGTTATCATCCGGATCCTTCCATCTGCCGGGTTGGAGATGACTACTACCTGGTCAATTCCACCTTTGAATGGTATCCGGGCATTCCCATTCATCACAGCAAAGACCTGGTGAACTGGGAACTGATCGGTTATGGAATCACCCGCCCCGATCAAGTGGAATTGCCGTCCGGTCTGGGTGATTTCATGGGGATCTTTGCGGTGACCATTCGTTATCACGATGGAACGTTTTATCTGATCACGACTTGTGTTCAATGTGACGGAAATTTTTATCTTACTGCCAAAGATCCTGCAGGTCCCTGGTCTGATCCCGTTTGGCTGGATTCGCCCGGCATTGATCCGTCACTCATGTGGGAAAACAATGGAACCTGTTATTATGTGGGGCATGGAAATTTATCCGGTAAACAGGAGTGGCTGAATCAGCAAGGGGTCTGGCTGCAGGAGCTGGACCTCGAGCAGAAAAAACTGGTGGGTGACCGGGTGCAACTCACTTACGGGCATGCCAATAATGCACAATGGACAGAAGGTCCGCATCTCTACAAAATTAATGGTAAATACATGTTGATGGTTGCAGAAGGCGGTACGGGCTTTAATCACGCCACCACCGTGCATCACAGCGATTCTGTCTGGGGACCGTATGTGGCGGATCAGGTGAATCCGGTTCTGACGCATCGGCATTTAGGAAAAGAATATCCGGTTCATTCTGTTGGCCATACGGATTTGGTGCAAACGCAAAATGGCGACTGGTGGGCAGTGATGCTCGGCAAGCGGCGAGTAGACGGCTATTCACTGCTGGCCCGTGAGACCTTTTTAACTCCAGTTACATTTGAGGAACAAACGCCCGTTTTTAATCCTGGTGTGGGAAAAGTGTTATTGGAACAACAACGGCCCGACCTGCCGTGGTCGCCCGTTGAAAAACCGCCGGCAAGGGATGAATTTGATAAGGGAAAACTCGCTCTCGAATGGAATTTTTTGCGGACGCCTTATGAACGCTGGTATCAGCTCGAGAATGACCGCTTGATTTTCCAATGCCGCCCCGAGGTGCTGGACAGTCTGGTGAATCCGTCGCTGATTGCCCGGCGCATCGAGCATCATAAATTTACTGCGACGTTAAAAATGAATTTTAGCAGCGATCAAAAAAATGAACAAGCCGGCATGGTTTTATATCGCAGAAGCACCTGCCATTATCAATTTTTAAAACAAGGTGATGAGCTCGTCATTATAAAAACTGTGCGCGGCGATAAAACTGAACAAGCCCGCGTGCCCTGCACATTTGACGACGTTATTTTGCAGGCCAGAGCGAACGGACTGGATGTCAATTTTTATTACGGTCAAACTGAGGAAAATTTAGAGCCAGTCGGCGATACCCAAAACATGTCGGTTATTTCGTTCGAGGTCGCTGAAGGCTTTAACGGTCCGTATATTGGCATGTATGCGACAAGCCAGGGCGCAAACAGTGACGCGCAGGTGAGTTTTGATTGGTTTGAATATGTTGGCAATTAATAATCCGCGACAGGTATCAGTAAGGATTGCCAGTTTCGGAAGCATATAATATCTGTCGAGGTGAAATTGACTAAAATACAGAAGGAAAGTTTTTGACTTTTAGTCTCGAATTTCTAAAATCAAATGTTACTTTTAACTAAAGGGAATCAAATGAAAAAGCAGCACATGAATATTTTTGTTATTGTTCTTTTTGGATTTTATATGTGCGAAACCGCGGCAGCGGATAAAATGGAGTGGTGGAAAAATGCCAAATTCGGCATGTTCATCCATTGGGGCATTTATGCCGTACCAGCCCGTGGCGAGTGGGTTATGAACAATGAAAACATTCCCATTAATGAGTATGAAAAATTCGCTGATTTATTTAATCCGGTGCAATTTAATGCGGATGGATGGGTGCAAGTGGCTAAAGAAGCTGGACAAAAATATCTGGTGATCACCTCCAAGCATCACGACGGCTTTTGCATGTGGGATTCAAAAGTCACGGACTATGATATTATCGACCGCACCCCGTACAAACGCGATGTGATTCGCGAGCTTGCCGATGCCTGCGAACGAGCCGGGATTGTTTTTGGCGTCTATCACTCAATACTCGATTGGCACCATCCGGACGCACTGGCTGGTCGCATTCGCGCCTACCGCGATAATTATTTATTTCCTCAGGTACAGGAACTGATCGAGAACTATCACCCCAGGATATTATGGTTTGACGGCGACTGGCAAAGCGGCTGGTCCGACGCCGACGCCCGAGCGTTGTATAATCTCTGTATATCGCTCGATCCGGAGATCATCGTCAACGACCGCGTCAAGCGCTGGATGTCTAATCCCGGCGATTATGTGACGCCAGAGCAGGAAATTCCGGAAAAACCGCTGCAGCGTCCCTGGGAAACCTGCCAGACGATCAACTGGAGCTGGGGCTACAACAAAAACGACAACAGCTGGAAAACACCCGCAACGCTTGTCCACATACTTTTGGAAGCCGTATCAAAAGGTGGCAACTTGTTGCTGAATGTTGGACCTACGGCGGAAGGTAT
>JAFGDW010000084.1 GCA_016931935.1 Candidatus Zhuqueibacterota bacterium
CCTGTTTATCCTGTCCAATTTTGTTTTTAAGTTGACACATATTGCCAGAGACCGCCGGAGCGATATTTTCTAAGTTTGAAATACTTTGTAGCTGAGTATTTTGAATAATCATTTAATATTTTAAGGAGGGTCATCGTACATTTCCTTCACTGGAACGCTCCCGTTCGATAGTAACCTTTTACAAAAATAGAAAACGACTATTTCGTTGACTTGATTATTTCATTTACTTTAACAAATGGATTGTGATATCGTTGGATCCCAATCGTCTTATCACCAAATTGAATCGCCTCTTTCGGACACCATTGTAAACACGCATAACACTGCTGGCAATGCGAATGCCATACCGGTTTTCCAGCTTCGATGGTGATATTATTCACCGGACATACTTTTTGACAAATAGCGCATCCATTGCAATTCTCGTCTGCTAGATACGATTTATCCATAACATTAATATATTTATAACCCAACTTATACAGCAGTCCGGGATGGATATAGGTTCGGATGAAACCAGTATTATTTTTTTCAATAACTTTTTCTTGAGAATTTATAACCTGGGCAATCTCATCAATTTTCGCATTTGCATCATTAAAATCCTTTTGCTGTTCGGATTCTGATGGACAACCATACGGGGTATAGTTACTTGGCATTTTTATGTTAAATAACGAAGATAATTCAAGCTGTTGCGAGTCACATAACTTTTTCGTTTCATTTAAGCAGCCACCTAATTCGCCGCCGCCAGCAAATACGATGAAAAAATAGTTTGGCTGTTTTAATTTTTTAATGAAATCAACGACAATCAACGGAATATTGTGCATGTAAATCGGACATACTATTCCGGCTGTTTCACTCAGTTCAATATCATTTTGTTGAATTGCTATCGCAATTGAGATAAGTTTGGAATTATCCATTTTTTCACCAAGTTTTTTAGCAACATATAATGAATTCCCAGTGCCAGTAAAATAATAAATAGTAGCTGCCATAAAGCCGTTCTCCCTTGATAAAATCTGTTACATTGAATTGAATTTTGCTCGGATTGATGTTAGCCAACTATAACCAAATCTCAAAACTAAGACAATTTCTGAAGTCTCATCGGCTATAATTATTGCAAACGAATTTTATTGAATTTGATTCAACCTTCCATCTACTGTTTAAAAACACTCACCCGCTTACGATTAACAATAACATCAGGTTTCATTTCAATTGTAGGTGTAATTGATAAACTGCCATAATCCTGCTCTATGCTTTTAATAGCATGGAGCGATAAATGCCCTGGCGATTGCCATGGAAAAAAAATGCAGGGATTGAGGCAGCGCTCAAGTTCATCCCGTATTTTGTCGATCGCAAATTCCTGTCTGTCGTCCGTTAAAAATATTTCGTATTTTTTAGAACAAAGAACAGCGCGATTTTTTGACCAGGATCGATAGAAAGCGTTGGCCGTATTTCACCAGAAATTGCTGTTTAAGGTGATAATTTGATGATGTCGTCGTAACGCGTGTTGATGATCAGGCAGTTACGAACGATTCCATAGAAAATATCATGGTAATTCAGGTTAAAAATAAGCGATAGCATCGCTTTAAGCAATGCTATCGCTCCAATTTTTGTGTCAATCATACAAGGCGACACGCATATCGAAAACTGTAAGTGTTCAAATCGTTTTGGGGAAGGTCGTTTAAAGACAATTTTCGCTGGAATAAAAACAATGGTTAAAAGTAAAATTATTCATTTGATCGGGAAACACCAAGCACCGTCTGCGCTAATAATTTAATGTTATCGACTTTAGCAAACCATCCGGTTGCCAGAAAAATAAGTGAAAGAATTAAATAAAACAGAAAACCCACGCCGATACCAATCCCATAAGGGCCGAGCCAGCCATCGACGTTCCCCAATAGGCCAATTACCGTGGCCCCGCCAATAGCACCGATTGCTATAGAAAGCATATCGATCGAGAAGCCCTGGGTATGTCGAACTGCATAGTACAGCAAATAACCAAACACAAATCCGATCGAGAAAATTCCCCAAAATGTTGTTGATGGCATAATTTCCTCCTGGTTAATTTTAACTCCGATTTTTGCATCGTCAATATAACATCATCGGTTATGGTTAAGGTTTGGCATGTAATATCACAACGCCGATATTATCGCTCCAAACGATGACATTGGTAATATTCACATGTTACAAACAAACCCGTGACAAGTTAATGCGCAAATGTTACATGACGATTGCAGTTGTTTAAAGGTCTAAATGTGCAATAAATACGCTATATGAATTTTAAATGATCTATATCTTTTGAAAATTGTGGACATAAATTCATTTGTCTTTAACATGCATGTTGTATTTTATACGCATTGTATAATCTACACAATGTGTTGTCATCCTGCAAGGGGAAATAATATGTCCGTGAAAAAAACATCAATAAAAGCAAACTTGTTAATCGCAATTGTGGCGCTATTGTGTCTATTCCTTTTTATTGCACAGCATGTTTCGTTTCCGGCAATCGTGTGGTATGTTGGTTTGGCGATTCTTGGAATTGTTTCAATAGCACTGGGAATTGATCATATCCGCAAGAAATCGGCCAGCGAAGTGAGTGGAGAAGACAGCCAGACCTACCGGACATATACGGGAACAGCAGCGGTGTTAAGTGGTGTTGCTTCCATCCTTATTGGGATTGTTTTGATTTTGATTTCTTGCGCATTGATATTTAACGCAGGAAATAGCATGTGGCTTGCAATTACACAGCGTCCGGGTGTGGCGTTATTATTGATTGGTCTGTTAATGATTGCCTGGGGCGGGCAAGCAATGATTGGCGCTCATGAAGAGTCTCCACGGCGTTCTGTTTGGCTTTTTCTGGCGAGTCTCCCAGGTCGTATGTTTGGAATAATTTTGGTAGTCGTCGGTTTTGCGATTGGAGTATTTGGTGTTATTGATATATTCGTGCCCGATGAATTACAGTGCCTATATCAAACATTAAAAATTTTCATCACGAATATATTTTCGATTTAACAATGATGAAACTACAGTTAATGCAATAATAAATCTTTTATATCACGTCCCACCAATTCTGTTTGTAACGGATTATCAGGATTTACATAAATCTCAACCAATCCTCCGGTGGTAATTCGTTTGTCAAGAAATCGTGTAACACTACCTTTGGTAGCAAATGTCGTCCAATAACCAGGCGTTACTTTATAGGTACGGCCATGCAAATCGAATTCACATAACAGAATGAAGTACCAGGTTTTGCCTGTATCTCCGTCGTTGGTGTCTCCTTTCCATATTTCCCGATCAAGACAACGCGCCTTAACACGAATCCAGTTTTTGCGGAGTTTTCTATTTTTGAGAATTAAGGCAAGTGCGCACCAGCATAAGCCGGCTACACTGACAAATATCCAGCTATCCTGCCGACCGTTGATTGGTGCAAAAGGTGTTCTACCAATAATTAAAATTCCGCCGATGAAAACCAGTGCGCCAAGCAAAGCCCCCAGGTTCTTTTCCATGTGCATTGATTCTCTGTAAGGAATGTATTTAATTCGTTGCGGTCCGTCTTGTGTTGATTGTTTCAATTTGGAGTCCTGTTTATTTATTAGTTGATATTCTCTTACGTAAACACATAGCTACGCATCTTAATAAATTACGTTGCTTGAGCTTGTCGAAGGCCGCAGCCCACAGGTTTTTGGGAAGATGTCGACTTCGACAGGCTCAGTCGACGGTTTGTAACAAGCTGAAAAGATACAGTAAATTCAGATGTTGCGCTGTTGAGTAATATCCCGCTCGGCAAAAACGAAAGCAATGCCTTCTTGTTTATTGGAATGTAAAAATTAAAGCAGATTGAATCCTATCCATAACTGATAAGCTGCAAAGCCAGTCAGTGCAATAATGGATAATCCCAACGAAATACGATTGACTTTGGGGCCAAGCCTGCTTGCGAATGCAAACAGAATAATTATCCCGATTAAGCAAACGGCCATTGTACTATAAAATGCGATAATAAGCGCGATTCCATTTACAGGTGTTTCCCGCCATCCCTTCAGGAATAACGGGCCCACAATCAGGCTCCATCCAATATAAGGCCCCGGATTTAAAATATTGACGAACGCGGCACTAAACAAGGTTCGTTGTACCGATTGGGATTGGACCATTTCACCCGGCTCGAAAGATTTCCGTGTTTTATAAGCGCGGCAGGCTAAATAGAGCAAAAAAATACCGCCGCCGATGTGTAAATATTTAAAAAATCCGTCTCCGATTTGACTTAGCAACAGTAATGTTACGATAATGATCGGGGCATCACTTAATAGGGGGGAGAATGCTGCAGAAATAGTACGCTTCCAACCATGGCTGAATGTCTGGCTGATGATATAAGCCATGAAATGCCCCGGTTGGACTGCCGCAGCAAAGGCATACGTGATACCAAATATGAGATAACTCGTCATAGCAGTAATTATGATATGTTAGTTACGATTGTATTAAGACGTGCATTGCAATACCAATTTACCCTGAACGCTACCTTTTTCCAGAATTTCATGGCGCGAGCTGCTTCTGGGAGCGGTAATATTTCAGCGATGACCGGTTTAATTTTCTGATCTGCCAGTAGCTGGAATAATTTCGGCAAGTCCTCACGGAATGGTTTCGGATTTTTTCGGTACAGCAATGTGATGCCATAAAATGTCGATCGCTTTCCACCGGGAATGAGATTCCATATAAATAGCAAAATAAAACCTGCTGCTTCGGTCAGTTTATTGGGAGCTCCGATCCTGCTTATGATGACACTTTTATATTTCATTGTTTCGCCGCTTAGAATTTAGAGCGCTGCTGCCACGTCTTTGGGTCACTAAAAATAGCCCTATTTGTTATTGATAATTTTTAACTTTATTTTTTCTGCTGTGTTCATTATTTTTTTAAAAGCACATTATTAAATATTAAATACAAAAACATGATAATACCAAATGACAAAATTACATAGGAAGATATGTGAGATATTTTAATGTAAACAGAGTTGTTTAACCTCTTTTTTATATGATGCAGGAACTGGGATAATGCTACCCAAAATACGACAGAACCACTGAACACTGATAAGGCGATTTTAAGTGAATCATAAACATTATAATCAACTTTTGTCAGATCGAAAAATGCAAAGAATACGACGAACATTACGAATGTACCTGGATTCAGAAACACAACCAGAAATGTCGATAAAAATTCAGCAGCCGGGCGTTTGCGTTGCAGTGTGGATAATGAGCCCCGGGTGCATTAATGACACCATTTAGGCATAGAAAAAAAAGAACGACGATATAGCTAATTCCATGATTGATTTTTCATGGTCAATCCAATGCGAAATAGATGACAGACCATGAATAGCTGCGAATGACCAAAAAACGTAAGCGCATGAAATACCGAATGCGGAGAACAAGCCTGTGGATCGTCCCTATGTTAAGACACGCCGCAGGCAAATCAATCCTATTGGCCCAAGCGGCGATGACAAAATAAATCCAAGCAGAAAACTAAAAATGTAGACATTTCCCATTATAGAATTTAATCTCCCAAACAAGCTTGATTATTAATCCTACGATTAATGGTATTACATCACCAGGTTTGTTATTCAACCTGACTAACTCTATCATTTCGTCCATTCCGGGTTGATGTGAAAACCATACGAATGTCGCAATGGGCCGCTTTACTATTATGTTCTATGAATAATTAAAACCATCTAATCCGGCTGAACGAGCCGCAGTGCAATATCCTGCCATGAATAAAACTGAAACGTGCGGTTATCGGACATGGCGACAAAAAGTCCTGCCGGAAACATGGCATTCAGCGATACTGATGTCACATCGGAGCCATCACTTTCATTGGTAGAAACAGCGATAACTTGGACAAGTTTATGAACATGCGGTGCACCAGATTCGCCCTCACGTTTATAAATATGAAATTCGTTTGCCTGCTGATCGGATACCAAAATATAACCGTTCTTGTCGCCGGTTTTATAAATTGAAATATCCTCCCGGTCATCAACAAAACCTTCAATAGCAAACAGGGCCAATTCGGTATTAGCATCCGGCATATCGGGATCGGCAAAATACTTTCTGACACCAACATTTTCATCAGAATAATAAACATAACCCAATTCATCATCAACGGCAATTGCCTCAATTTCTTTCTTACCGCTCCAGACGCCAAACTCCCGCACTTTTACTCCAGTGACGTTTCCGTTGCCGTCATCCTCAAGCCGGTACTGCCACATGTATCCTTGTTCCGGGCCGCTCTTGCGCCCCACAATAGCATAGATCGTTCCATCAGACAGGCGTTTGTATAGGGCGATGCCCATAGGTGCACGCAGGCTGTCTCCACTAAAAACATCAATGCCGCCATTATCCACAAATTCCATGTCCGGTACGGAGAGCACGCGAATTTTATTGGTGTACCGTTCGGTCAGAACAGCAATATCGGTACTGATGCCGTTCAGCATCATACCATACTCAATGTCCACATTATTGGGGCGTTGCAAATTACGAACGACCTTGGATTCAATGATCTTGCCATTCAGATCAAAAACATAAAGCGCGCCATCCTCGTCTTTGTCTGTTCCCAATATCAAACTTGAAGACGGATCGTCAGGATTGATCCAGATCGCCGGATCATCGGTATCATGTTTCACCGGCTCGGTTACGATTTTAGGCTCGATACGGTGTAATTGAGTATTGCTGTTTTGACTGGTCTGGCAACCATAAACAATAACTACCATTAGGATCAAACTAAAATAATATTTCATTATTTCATCTCCCTGAAAATAAAAAATATTTTTCATTACTTTCCTCAGGTAGGATTCAGATGACATTTCCCTAAATCCAACTTCAGAAGGCGGTAGTCCAGCCAGTTTTTTGGCTGGGGGATTTCCCGCTAGGCTTATTCCATCCTTTGAAGGGGGGCAAGGGTGGATGTTTACTGAATTCTAAATCAAAGAGTTATGCAAAACTAACTGAGTAAAATTTCGGTTATCCAGTTTGGTCAGCAAAGATAAGACCAATATATTGAAGAAGGTACATAGTTCCGCCGATCTCCGGCGGAATTGATTACGGACGCTCTGCGTCCAGTCTTAATATTCTAAATTAAATGAGATTATATATAATCTCTTGTATTGTACTCGTCGCAGAGCGACGAAGCTGCATTCCGCCAGGGGACTGGCGGAACGATGATTTTGCTTTGCTGAGTTAACTGGATAGCCGCAGAGTAAAATGTTCAAACCTTATAAAAAATAACCATCTCCGATTAAAAAATCAAGAGATGGTGTTATTTTACAATACAATCAAATGATTACAAGCTGTAACGGACACCCAAACGACCCCATTGTTTGTAGTATTCTATTTGGTAGGGGCGATCTTTGACACCCATAAACGTGCGGTAAGGTTCGTTCGTCAGGTTGATCAGTTCAAGAAATACGGAAATTGAAGATGCAACTTTGTAACTGGCTGAAAAGTCCAATTGCAGGTGTTTGTTAACAAACAAGTCAGAGTCCGATGCTTCACCATATTCGAGCACATACTGATCATGATAATTCATACTCAACTGTCCGGAAAAACCAGCTTTTTCATAACTCAAAGCGAAATTGTAAACATTGTCTGGCTGACCGGGAAACTGGACGGAACGGCCATCCGGTAAAGTTGCATCAGATGTGGTATAGGTATAATTGGCATAAATACCCAAACCATTGAATGGTGATGGCAAGAATTGAAGTTGACGTTGTAGAGCGAATTCGAAACCGGTAATGCTGCCATTTTTTCCATTTTGATGTTGCTGGGTTTCGCCGCCCAGATCATTGTCATAAATAAATACGAAAATAGGATTATCGATTTGTTTGTAGAAGAATCCAGCAGAAATTAGACCGATTGACTGGGCATAGTGTTCCACCATGATGTCATAATTATTGGCATAGGTGGGATTCAAGTTTGGATTACCGAGTTCAATATCTTCATCATCCCTTAACCGGTAAGGTGCGGTATCGTAGTAATTGGGTCGCGCCAGTACGGATGTAAACGCACCACGAACATTGGTTTGTGGGGTAAAACGATATCGTGCATGTAGCATTGGGAATAATTTGTCATAAGAATGTTTAGCTGTTGCTTTCGAAAGTGTTTCTGTTTCGGAATCCCACGCATAACCGGTGGCATCTACGTTCGTTTTTTCGTAACGGACACCCGGTAGCAGCATAAACTTTGGTGAAAAGTTGATTTCCGTCATGGCATAGGCTGCAGATGTCTTTTCCGTGGCTTCAAAATCTTCGGCATTAGCATCTATAGCCGTTTCACCTTTCAGAACCGAACGATGGTTAGCTACAAAATTATCAACATCATCCTGAGATGTCGCCCATTTGGGGAAAAGATAATCACCCGGATCAAAATTCTCAAAATCAAAAGTACTACCGATATTCGTCCCTAACAGGATATCATTTTCACCTTTGTTGAGTTTATATTTACTTTCGGAAACATCCTGTGTTTTTTTCTTGTCGCGATATTTCACTCCCACTTTGAAATTTCCAACAAAATTGGAAATGTTGTAGGGCACTTTAAAATTAACTGCACCAACATAATCGGTGTCTTTGGTTAAACTGGATGCTGGTTCAATTTTATCGAATGCATATGCGCCATTGATATAGCTTGCACCGGGATTGGCACGGATAAAATCCGGATCGCTGATGTTCGGATTAAAGGTAACATCTTCCTGCACAAAAGCAATTTCATTGTCGTACGGCGTGTTTTCTTCTGAACGGGTCATCGTCAGGTGATAATCCAGTTGGTAACCGGAGCCAAATAGATGTTCACCGCCAGCAGTATAATTCATGGATATTTCTTTTTCCAGGCGGCTTTTATGGGAGAATTCAAGTTCACCGTCCTCGACATTTTCGGTCAACCGTCTTCTCAGTTCACAGTCCTGCAGTTCGGAATAGATACCACTTAAATATAAAAAGGAATTCTCATCCAACCAGTAGTCCAACATGGCTGTTCCTCCCACACGGGAGCGCCAGAGCGTATAATGACGAACCTGCAATTCCACCAGTTGATCATCCGCCAAACCTGGGTCGTTGAATTCATAATCAGGTTCAACATCATTGGCGCCGAAATTCCGGCGGTTTGCGGAACCACTGAGCATTAAACCGATTTTACCGTTAGCATAACGTTCGCCAAAGGTGATATTGCCACCGGGTGACATTTTTTCACGAATTGGTGCATACCCGCCACCTGTCTCCACTTGAAAAACACGGGAATCCGGCGCTTTTTTTGTCACCAGATTAACTGCACCGCCAATGGCATCAGCATCCATATCAGGGATAATAGCCTTGGAAACCTGAATGGCTTCCAGAATATCCACAGGCACGGCGTCCAGTGCGATTTGTCTGTCGTTGCCTTCTGGAGAAGGCACGCGTTCACCATTAAAGGTAACCGCTGTCATACGTGGAGAACCACCACGGATTTGAATATACCGGCCTTCACCCATATCACGCTGGACTGATATGCCGGGAATGCGCTGTACAGCTTCGGGAGCAGATGCATCCGGGAAGCGTCCCATTTGGTCGGAAGCCACAATATTAATAATATTTGATGCATTTTTCTGCTGGTTTAATGCTTGTGCCTGCCCCTTGGCACGAACGCCCCACACAACAACTTCCTGTCCACTGATAGTGGTGGTTTCCAGTGAAAAATTCTGGGTCAATTTATCACCGGCTTTAATATTCACCTGAGCCTTTTTGCTTTTATAACCGAGATAGGAGACTTCAATTTCATAAGAACCAGCAGCTATGCGAGGGATTACAAATCTGCCCTTTAAGTCAGAAGCAGCTCCCAATGTGGTTCCTAAAAGTCTGATATTTGCACCGGGCAATTCCAAACCGGTTGGTGCCTCGGTAATTTTACCAGTGATCTGCCCGTACTCCGCCGCATAGACGGGTATGAAGATTTGTAAGCACAGTAGTACAGACAGAAATAGCTTGACTCGGTTTTTCATATTTCATCCTCCTAATGGTAATTATTGCCATTTAAATGTTTTACAAATGATTTAACGTGAAGCTTAAAGAGTAATTGAACATTGTTAAAACTATCTGACGTAAATGTTAATTAGCATTGCTTCAGACTAACTTTTCAATGTTTTGGGAAAAATATGATTAAACTTTCGTTAACAGGGAATTTATTACATTCATAGTTGAGCAGCGAACCATCTGGTTATCCAACAGAGCGTGCACATATCTAAATGTCTTTCCGCACTATGCTTGTGCCTTCTATTAAGATGTAATGCATTTGGATTCAGTGTCAAAACATTTTTTTTAATCCGTGCTAAGTCGATGAATTATTACCACTCTATTCTTTCAGCAGAAAAAATAGAGTCACTATGCAGCCACTTGTCATTCCGGTTTTGACCCACTTTTTTGGGGATCAAATACTGGAATCTCCTTCATCCAAACGTGGTTATTACAGAGATTCCGGCCCACAAGACTTCCCTGGGAAGCGGGTCGCATTCCTCCCGCAAAAAGCGCGGAATCCAATCCCGCCTTGCGGGATACGTCGTGGCGTACCGGAATGACAGTCCGGCTGAATGGATAAAATCGACTAAGCCTAATTTTTACATATAATGATAGCGAAGAAATGTTACTAATTTATGTCAAAATTATGGCAGGAATGATACATTTGAAATATAGGAGAATGACGAAGTTGGCAATTTGGAACTTCTTCAAAATTTATATAAATGAGTTCACTCTAAAAAGAGCGTAGCCACGAATTTCAC
>JAFGDW010000085.1 GCA_016931935.1 Candidatus Zhuqueibacterota bacterium
CAGAAAATGTTAAAACATATTTTAGACAGGATTTCACGGATTCACAGGATTTGTATAATCTCTTCCTCTAAGAAATCCTGTTCATCCCGTTATCCTGTCTAATTTTTTTAATTCTGGTTTATCCAGGTTAGGAATATGAATGATCAGTTGAGATTTTAGTGTTACTAAGAATAAATGAGTATAACGTTTCGACGGAGTTTCATCCTGAGTTTGCCGAAAGGCTCACCGTGAAGCAGACGCTTTAGCCTGAGCGTAGTCGAAGGCGATTTCTTCGACTGATCATTCGTATTAGGAATTGTTATGAATCTGATCAGGGGACACATAGAATTTTTTTTGAATGTGCCCTGAGTAAATTCATTTCCAAATTAAAATTTTATGTCAACAAATGACCAATATAAATTTTAGTATTATAATCAAATCGTACGTTCCCGTTTATCGCATGCCGGGCAAATAACTTTTCTAATTCATCTATCAATGGTCGATGTGCCGGATGACCAACATTTGGCGTGTAGGATGATGATAAAAGCCGTCCTTTTAGTCCCACATAATCGAATTCCTGAAAATTTTTCAAGGTAATTAATTCCCATGTATTTGGGTGAAAAAATTCGGAAATCACAGATGGATCAATATTTTTGTGATCGACCAGTGAATATTCGGGAATGAACGATTTTAACATAGCGTCGTAGTCAATCTGGAATTGACTGTCATTTATGTCCCGTTCATTCCAAATGAGAACTACCCAACCATTTTTCTTTAGGATTCGTCTAAATTCTGTTTTTGTCCTTAACCGGTCGAACCAATGGAACGATTGAGCAACCGTTATAATATCTATGGAATGTGAATTGAGAGTCGTTTCTTCAGCGCTGGCATTGATGCTTACAAATCGGTGATCATGACCTAATGTCTGTTCAGCGGCGTGACTCATTTCGTAATTCGGCTCAACCGCATAAATTGTGAAACAGTGAGAAATTAATAATGATGTTAATTTACCAGTGCCTGAGCCAATATCGGCAATCACTTTTGCAGCGGACAATCCGCATTTTTCTTTTAAAACGTTAATAAGTTCGATCGGATAATCAGGTCGATATTTCACATAATTATCAACCCTGTCCGAAAAGCGTTTTTTGCTATCCAAATGTTTGATCTTTCATATGGTATACGACTAACGAAGTGGCTTTGAGATTTATCCTTAAATTTGGGGCTGTATCAAAAGTATTTAAAAATATTGTGCCGTACTACATGTAGGTGCAATTCATGAATTGCACCTACAGCAATTGTCTCACTTTTCCTAATATTGCACTTTTGATACAACCCCATTAAGAGAGATTTTATAAAACAAATCTCGAAATAACGTTGACAATAGTATAAAAAAGAAGGAACCCTCTCAACAATAGACAATTATTGAGAGGGTTGACTTCATGCATAAATATGCGGGATTAGCGCAACAGCATCATCTTCCTGACTTTTGCAAATTCGCCGGCTTTTATTTCATAGAAATAAATTCCCGAGCTTACGGTGCTGCCATGCAGATCCTTGCCATCCCATACTGCTGTGTGGAAACCAGCCGTTAACGGTTGATTGACCAGCGTTCGCACATGCTGACCAACTACATTGTAAATTTTCAATGTAACCAGACCGGATTCTTTCAGGCTGTATTT
Organism: Candidatus Zhuqueibacterota bacterium; assembly: GCA_016931935.1. GTDB lineage: Bacteria > Zhuqueibacterota > Zhuqueibacteria > Thermofontimicrobiales > Thiofontviventaceae > Thiofontivivens. The sequence goes on from JAFGDW010000085.1 coordinate 1,659, forward strand.
AATATGTGTTGATGGGTTAAACGGATTCGGGTAGTTTTGCTCTAACCGATATTGCGTTGGCAGATTGGCAATATTATTTACGCTGCTGGCGCCCATCGGACGATGATTGTCAAAATCCCATGCCCAGTACTTTTTCGGAGCAATGCTTCCAAATTGTGCCTGGATGGTATAATGATTTTGTGAATCATCTACGTTAACAATATGGTTATTACCATAGCCACTCTCGTTATCACCACCACCGATACCGAATTTAAATTCCTGGCCAATAATGTTGGATGGGCCGTTTACTTGAGTGGTGCTATCTTTATAAATTGTAAACTGAATCGTGAAGATAGAGTCGCCGGCAACAGCGTCGCCGTGAGTTCCGTCATCGTGCATTGCTTTGTTGGCAATATCCATTAAATGACGTCCCCAGTCGCCGCCCGTGCTGCTCCAGCCACCGGTCAGCGGACCATTCACGGCAACACCCCATGCTAACACTGTATCGGGATTTGTCACGACTAATTGGCCCTGAATATCACTTAGTGTGTCACCTTCCAGCAATTGGTAAATCGCCGGTCGTGCGTCGCATTCCAGGGTTACGAGAATTGAATCCTGGGCAATTACTTCAACACTTCTGAATAATGGCATACGGCGTGGATCAACAAGGCTTTCTCCGACATCCGAAATGTTTAATTCAGCAGCTTCCGGAATAATTTGTCGTTTTTCAGCCGCCGTAACCGATGGATCGGGATAGTCGAAATTGAAATAAACTTCCCGATATTCTGTGCCTTTAATGACTGAATAGTATTGATAGAAAAGATCCCGGCCAATCATTGCCTGAATGGTATCTTTTCCTGTGTAAATTGTTCCGGCGCCCTGCCGTTTCAGATATTTATCATAACGTTGGGCAGCAGACTGTTCATAGCCCATACGTACTTGCAATGTATCGCCAAGTGTAAAGCCACGATTGGCAACAGCATCTTTCAGGTCGACCATGTAATTGACAATAATCTGATCGGGATGTTCAACAGCGCGCGGACGCAGATTATCAAACCATTTGTATTGGATTGTTGTATCATTTCCTACGGTTGTGATATTATATTGGGTATTGGGATTATAAATCATATTACCCCAATCCTCGTCCAATGGATTTCCTTTATGGTGAACAACAACTTTAAATTGCACACCGGCTGTTGCATAACTATCGGGGACACGGATCGCTCCGGAATAGAAATTTCCAGCCATCCCACTGGTTCCCTCGCGAGTTAATTCCAGGGTTTTTCCCCAACTAATGTTACCGGTCTCACCCCAGTCAACCATATTTGAACCGCGTACGCCAATTGTTTGGTTTTCAGGATCAAAGTCTTCCCATCCCATCATATTGACACGTGCCCATAATACAAAGCTACCTTCCTCTGTTGTATAGGGCGTTTCGTATTGTTGAATTTGGCCTTTCCAGCCATTGGCGAACTGTACAGGTAAAATTGTATCTGTGCCCATAAAGCCAGTCAGATCGAGCCCACGATTGTTAGAGTAAATTCCCGGGGGTTCCACGACATTGGATTCCCAGCCGGCATGTTCCCATTCATCGCCGGGAGCAACGGTATCATGGTTAGCATTAACGAAAAATTTGTACGCCATTTTGGTACCAGCCGGCATACGGAATGTACCCATCCAGTAATCGCCGCTTACTTCTCGTAAATACATGCTGCTTAAGGCACCCCAGTTTATTATTGTTCCCGGAGAAAGTGTATCTACACTGGCATCATCGGAAGATTGTCCGGCAGCGGTAATAGTGGTACCGCGTAACTGTACCAGACTGTAGTCGCCGCTGACAGTGTCTCTCCAGGCCGCTGTGTTACAGATGAATGTTACATTGACAAAGCCAACATAGGCAGCGCCCGGGGTAGGATCGGCTTCTGCAAATGCCGTTGCCACGTCTTCGCTGGTTTCATCGTGGCCCGTAATTCCGTTTCCACCCGAAGATATTTCATCAATTTCCATTAATGATGTACGTGCGACTGATTTCCCAATCGCATGAGGAAGACCCGAATTAACAACTTTTTGATCCACAGCAGGTGTATCATTTAAGTAGGCTGAAGCAATAGTGTCGGCATCCGGACCGTCCTTGGTAACACCGGTTTTATCGACGGCTTCTTCTTTGTCGCCCCAGAGCGCAATATCCACGTCTTTTACAAGATCGGAAGCACCATCCCAGTTCAAAAGAACAATTACCTCGCCAGCATTCGTCAAACCAGCCGAAGAGCCAATCGCACCGGTAAACGGACTGACCATATCTGTAGTGGTTGCTGAAGTACCTCGTAATTCAAAATCCGCGTCTTTGCCATAGGTGGTATTGAAGCCAGCGCCATCGGTAGCGATTGTTAAATATTGACCATCTTCGATCATTGCGCCATCCGGAAATTTAGCAATGAAATCTGATGTCGAAATTGTTGCTGAACCATCAACGAGATTGATGTAATCGTTGTTGCCATTTAAGCAATCATCGGTCAGATAGTAATTCGTTAATTCGACCGTAGCACCTGTTCCGTTATAAATTTCGACGAATTCCCCCTCTGTCGGAGAAACTACGAACTCAGTAACGAGCAGGTGGCTCTGTGCAAATGACTGCGTAACAAATGCACATAAAAACAGTAAAGAAACAAATAGCAATAGCTTTTTCATGTACAACCTCCACTTTTTGTTATTATTATTAAATTGCTCTCCGCTTGTTGTAAATTATGTTGATCCGGGCATCGCCTCCTTTCGTGGTAATTTATATTTAATACTGTGGGAAGTTTAATAGAACACGGATGACACGGATTCGCACGGATTTTTCTTTAGCTCATATTGCATATTGTGATGAGAATATGCTCCGTTTCCCAGTGTTATCTGTGCGCTACAGATTCTTAAAAGCCCAATTTGAATGAGAACATTTGAATGCTGTCCAGCACTCCAAAATCAACAAAGCTATAATCCAGCGACCAGCGACCGGCGGTACTACTGTTATAGTTTAGGCCCGCGCCGAGGGTTAATCCTTCCTCACTATCATCGCGAAATAGTGATTTATAACCGCCACGTAGAAATATCCAATCATTAATTGAAAATTCGCCGCCAGCATTAATAATTTCCGTATTATCGCTCGGTCGGAACGCATCGACTGCCAGAGTGAGCCGTGACATCGAGGTCTTCATCACATCCATTGCCAACCCAACGCGGAAGAACAACGGTAGCGGCCAACTGTCCGTTTTCAGGTTGGCAACAATCGTTTCATTATTGCCAATGTGGTCGGGATCTAAATCCACACGGTGCAGCAAGTCTTTACCGCCAAGTTGAATATCCGTCCCAAAATTGGAGATGCTCATACCCAGCTTCATATCATGAAAATCAGTGGTGAATAACAATCCCAAATCCAGCGCGAATGCACTGCCGCTTTCATTGAAATAGCGTGTACTGATATATTTCCCTGTGCCACCAATGGAGAATCGATCGGTCAGGTTGCGGGTATAGGTGATGGCAGCAGCTACTTCTGAGGCTGACCAAAAAGCGCCGGTTCCCTCGGGATTTTCCACAGTTGTAATTTCTTCCTCCCCGTAATCAAGCTGGGTCAGGCTAATCCCGAGCGCATTGGTACCGTCCAGATTAATGCCAATGCCGAACCAATTAAAATTCGTTCCCATTATCCATTCCGTTGGGCAGAACATAAATTCCGTACCCTGAATACGTGATAATCCGCCAGGATTATAATAAATAGTGGAAACATCGTTTGCCACGGCGGCAAACGCACCGCCCATGGCTGTCGCCCGTGGCGCCACGCTAATGCCTAGAAACGGCGCTGCTGTGGTTCCCACTTTCGACTGGGCAAAGCCCACGTGCTGGTAAATGAAAAGAGTGATTATAACGAAAATATAGTGGACTGATTTCATTGCTCACTCCGTCTATTTATAAATGTCATTATTTTTAAACCTGTTTGCTAATACCCGTTGAAAACTCTGGATTCAATGTTGTTGCATTTTCAATAAAATAAATCTGTCGTTATGAAGCACTATTATTACTGATGTTTTTTATCTTGCCGAATATAGTTTTACTTTATGACTGCCAACTTGCCACGCTTATCACCAACCGGCGATTTGACGACATAGAAATAAATGCCCGGCGCGATATCCAGATTTTCTTTAGTTTTTAAATTCCATGTCACAGAGCCATCATGCATGCTGTTTTCGTTATTTAACGTTATTACGTGTTCACCACGGGCAGTGAAGATCATAATTTCAGCATCCACTGGCAAATGAATGAAATCGATTTTACGATCACCACGTCCACTGGTAATAGCCGGCGGTAATGGTAATTCATGGGATGTCGCCGCGATGTACGGATTCGGTACGACTTTGATCTGATCAAGCTGCTCCTGGGCTGCCAGCTTTTTAATTTCCGGCTGGACAGTACCAAACTCGAATGTATCTAAGTTTCGGAACGGCTTATCCATGACGATTGTTAATTTATCGCCGCTGCCATAGTCATGAGTCGTCGAATCTTTCGCAATGAACGTAAATTCCCAGGTGAATACCGTATCAATGCCGTTTGATTCCAACAAAATAACCCGGTCAAGGTCAGATAATTTTTGGTTATCATCAATTTCAACGAATGTGAAGTCAACATATTTATTGTCAGTTATATTGAATATTTTGAAGTTGACGCTAACACTTTTATCCGATGGATCGCTGGGGATATCGTAGGTGTTATAAACTTTCTGATCGAAAAATTCTATCTCATAGTCGCTTGGGTGCTTTTTGCCAATAATGTGCTCATCGTCGTAATACGTATCAAACGCCTTCATCGTATAATCCAGCGCTTTTGCAGGATTGGACCAGCCGGTTTTCTGCTTGTCGATTTTAATCGTCCAATCGTTTTGAAACAGAATACGGATGCCATCAAAAATATCGGTGTCTTTCGTTTCTGTCTCGTACGGACTGTCTTCAATATACGGACTTTTATAGACCGGGTAATATTGATACGTGATTGTATAAGGCGCACCATATAATAATGATCGGCTGGATTTACCGCGAATTGTTCCCAATTCCGCATTTAGGAGGTAATTAGATGTATCGACGATGGCGCCATTCGGATCTTTGACTTCAATGGTACCATCAACGAGATTCGAATTGGTTAATCTTACGACAAACGTGTCGCGGCTGGTGAATTTTTCTTTAATCCCAACCAGGTCGCGAACCCGATAAAACGAAGTAATCGGTACATATGCTTCATCCGGGTCTTTCAAGTCGAGGTTGGGTTCACCGACGTCGGGGATGCCGTTGCCTTCAGTATTATCGGCATCATGAGTTCCGGGGATACCATCCGAACCTACGTCATCGGTAGCGCTGTTCCAATCATGATCATTATCCACACCGTCATTTGACGTGTCCCAAAATCCAATCCGGTATTTTGGTGCGGATTGAAAATCGTTTACAGCAGCTTGATAACGCTGGTCGACAGCCTGATCGTCAATTTCCTTATAGTATACATTTCCTGTTCCGACAGCGGTAATCGGTGCAATGTAAACACTGCTATCCGGTGCCACTTTTTCGTCATATCCGGCAGCCGGAGCGTTGGGAATGGCGTAACCGGTATTCTGAAACGTTTTTACTTCACCGGAAGGCGATATTTCAATACGAAAGTCATTTTCCTTCGGGAAAATATCATTAGCTGAGTTGCCTTTGTCATAAGCAACCACAGCGTAAAAATAGCGCCGGCCATTTTCCACATCTGTGTCGACGAAAGAATGCTGAAGCCCGGTGTCGCTTCCGAGATTATAAGTAAAGCCGGCAACATCCTGAAACAAATCATTTGCCGGGTAGAAATAACCTTTAACGCCATCATTTAAATCGTATTGCGCGAGTGGCTTGTACGAGGTAACAATGCCATCAGCATCAGTTATTTGAAACACATCATTAAAATTATGATCTGTAGCTTTAAATATTTTATAGCCTTCAAAATCGTATTCTTTTAAGACGGGGTCGAATGACATTTCAGCTTTGCGATCCCAGTAAAGCGTGACCTTGCCGTCTCCTGGGACAACGGTCAACGTAGGTTTGTCCGGTGCCGGCGGAAAACGATAATCATTATCATAGATTTGTTGCACGGTTTTACGGTTTTTCATCAAATCAACAATATCGACTTGCGGACCACCACCTTCGCCGTACACCAGGGCTAGCGAGAACCATTTTGTTTCGCCGGCGAGCAGCGGAAAGTAGCCTGAACCGTAAACGAAATCACCATCTTCCCCCTGAATTGGTTTGTTATTTACGATGGATGCAGGCACTTCAAACAGACCCGGTGACATACGTTGCCACAATTCTTCATCATCCGAAAGATCGATTTCCCGGGCTGGAGTAAAGTATTGGAAGCTTGTCAGACCAATCTGATCAGATTCATCCACATCGGTTCTATCAAAATTTGGTTCACCCAGAGTTGGCGCGCCATTTTTTTCCCCATAATCTCCGGTGCCGGCAATACCATCAGCGCCAACATCATCAAAATTAATATCCCAGTCGCCATCATTGTCAATGCCGTCAGCGCGACCTTCATCAATCAATACATCGCTTAATCCGATATTATTGATGTAATCTTTGTAACGAACCGGGGAAAGTTTGTCGATGAGAATTTTTCCGGTGTTAGCATCGCGGCGGAGTTGGCGGTAATGTAAGTAGAAATTTTCATCGATTAAGCCATCTAAATCGTTGTCAATGCCGTCATATGCATTAGGATTGACGACATCAATTCCATCAGCGTTTTTAACAATATTGCCTTCCACCAGTTTGGTAAATCCCGGTTCAATGGAAATTGGTTCACTTAATCCACGCGTCATCATTTCGAATTCATCTTCAGGGACAACAACTTGTGTTCGTTCATACCGATTGTTAATCGTAATAATTATGTCACCTTCATCGAATGTGCGCGGAGTGAAATCATCTTCTGTGAAGAATGGAGCCATGGATGGCATTTCGGGATTCATGTTGGCATCGCCATCGTTATCGATACCATCATGTTCGTTGCCCGGACTTTCGAGAAATGCGTAGCCGACCACACCAACACCGTCCGTCCAGAGCGGATTACGCGAGCAATTATCATCGAAATCGGCGGTAAACACAATATCCTGTTCGACATCATAAAATGAATAATCATCGTCGTATTCACGAAAATCTTCGGTGGAACTGACGCCGATATACGTCCCCACCAGCATACCAAACACGACCTGTGCGTAATCTGTAGTGCTGGTATTGGTGATTTCATACAGCCAGAAAATATTATCCTGCGCCAGGAAATCACGCCATTGCATCGCCCGGACCTTTACAATCAGTCCCATTCCATTACGAAATGTGTCGGTGGAATCCGGCTTGAAATTCACACCCCAGCGATTGTAGTTGGCATAATTGAACTCTTCATCATTGTTATCATCCATCACGAAATATGTCTCTTCAGAAGCAGTTGTGGTTTTGCCGAAAAATCCGTTCCAGGCGTTTGCCCAGCCGGGATCGTCAGAATCGCTCAATTTATCCGGCCAGTAGGCGGGCCATGAAGCAGGATCGCTGTATAAAGCAATGCCTTCCTGCTTATCATTGGCGTAACCCGTGCGGGGTTCGAACGTCCATGAAGACCCTTTGGGCGATAGTTCGTTATTCAATGTTGGCCTGGCGACCGGTGAGGTTATAACCGAATGAAATTTTTTAGATTGACCGGCGCTATCTGCGGTCATTACTTCAACGCCGACAAACGGACTAACATCACCGATGTAGCCATTGTTATCATAAATCCAGGCGCCGCGATCACCCACCTCGGACGGCTGACCGATAACGCCCCAGTTGCCATAAACTGTTTTGACGAGATTGCCCCGCATCACCGAGTGCCGTCTGAACTCCCGGCCGCTTTGGGCATGAATGATTGAAGCAGACATGAGAAATATACATATGATTGTGAATATTTTCCTGATCATGGTTTGCTCCTCAACAAAATGATCCGTATTTATTAAAATTCAAGCGAGCAGCCGACTTCAATCCGACGTGGCTCTGCATAAAAGGTCGGATTGGTGAACCAGTCATCGATTGTATTTACAAGTTCATTCGGATTGGATGAGCGTGCTTCAGCTTCATCGAGTGTAAAACCGGCTTTTCCGGTATCGTCGTATACATTGATTTGATTTAAATTATCGAACAGGTTGAAAATACGTACGAAGAGATTTATGTTACCGACTGCGGTTGGAATGTCTTTATAAGCTCGCAAATCGACATTAAAGGATGAAGGTTTCCATTCGCTGTTCGTCAGTAAAGTGGAAATATCCTGCACAGCACGCGGCGTATAGGGGAGACCGCTGCCGTATTGCCCGATCAAACTACAACCCCAGCTTCGAGCCGAGTAGGAAACCGATGCATTCACTGTATGCCGTTGATCCCAATCCAGCGATGTCAGTTGAACTTCCGGCAGTTTGCCTGCTTTAAGCGCCTTTTGGGATGCTAACGGATCCGAATTGGTGCCTTTGGCTTGTTGCAGTGTGTAATCCATCGTTGCGGAAAGACCTCCGGAAAATCGTTTGTTCAGCGATAGAATAACTCCACGGATGAATCCAAAATCACTGTTGATGATTTTGCTGTACCTGGCAAATCCACCAAACAGACTTATTTCCTGCGCCCGTGTTCCTGCCAGGTCACGAATATCGCGGAAGTAACCGGTGATATCCAGTGAAATGTCATCGGTCAACTGCTGTTGAAGTCCGACTTCGCCATTAATGGTCTGCTCGGGTTTCAAATCGGCATTACCGATCACACCAATATTTCCGGTACCGGATTCAAGTTCGAAGTCAGGATTCTGATATAGACGTTCAAAACGTGGAATTTGGAAAAAATGCCCATATGAAAAGTGGATCACGCCGCGAACGGTTATCGGGAATGATATACCAATACGTGGGCTGATTTTTAATTTGCTCGATGCATCCTTAAACCAGTATTTCTCCCGATCCGCCAGTGTTACGACAGGTTCACCGGGATCTTGCAGGTTATTGCCTTCAGTGCCATCGGAGTCATAGGTATTGGGAAGGCCATCCGTTCCGTAATCGTAATAACGATTGGTTGGCTTGATGGGATCGTAAATATTCGGATCGGATTCATCATTTAAGACTTTGCCGTCAGGATCAAAATAATCCACCCGTACACCGAAATTGACGATCATATTTTTGAATTCCATCTTGTCCTGTATGTATGCGGATAATTCAATCGGACGATGGGTGTATTCACTGGCATAAATGGAGCTATCGGGGAATACTTTTGTGTTGATATATGGACTGCTGTAAAGAAAGTCAAATGCTACCTGATTATCGGATGGACGTAATGTAATATCTCGGAGGTAAACCCGATGTTTACGAAATTCAACACCTGTTTTAACCAGATGCCGGTTCGTGATTTGACTTTCCAGGTCGAGTTTTACAAGGGCGGTTTCGGTTTCACGATTAAAGTACTTGTTATCGGTTCCGCCCGTTTTATAACTATATGGAAGCTGTAAATTGGCAACATTGGGGTGAATGTAACGAGGATCGTTCATATCTTCATAAACACTGCGCTTAAATTCTTTGATAAAATGAGAAAGTCCCAGCGAGTAGTAGGTTCGCGGTGATAGTGCATGCGTTATTTTTACAATGTTTGTAAGTCCCACACGATTTTTTGTTGGCGCGCCATCAGGGTTGTATTTATAATCGCGTTCGCCATCAAGTCCCCATTCCTGGTAATTTACATCATCATAGATGATGCTGTAATCAACAGAGAATTCCGCGGTCGGTTTGAAAATTAGTTTTGCCTGGCCGTACCATTTTCGGTTCCAGTTCATGGGAACGTATTTGTTGTCACCAACGCTGTTGGCATGCAGGGCGCGTAATGAATCCAGTTCTGCTCCACCGACGCCATAAACAGCCGCATCCATGGTTTCATTTGATCCCAGAATGTAAAGCAGGTCATAGTAATTATTGTCGACATGCCGGCTTTCAGTAAAATTATTAATATCGAGTCCATATTTATTGAGCGTGTCCCGTGAGACGCGCTCAAATTCCAGCGTAACGGTATTGGGGTTAAACCGGCGTTGACCGTACAGCCAGCCATCGAAGTAAATGCCACGGCCATTCACGTAATAGAATAATTTGTCTTTGATAATTGCACCGTACAGGCTACCGTCCGCATTCCGAATACCGACCGGATTAATGTTGTCAATATGCATGAACTGTTTTGTGTGATTGCTAAAGTTGTCGCCAAAGTATGTGGTAATACTTCCGCCAAAATCGTTCGATCCGCGTTTGGTAGCAATATTAACAATCCCGGACATTGCCTGACCGTACTCAGCATTGAAAGCGCCGCTAACCACCTGCAATTCCTGAACCATATTTTTATTCAGGTCCACGACAGCGCCGCCATCATACACATCAGTGATCGGAATACCATCCACCCAGTATGCAACTTCCCCGGATCGGCCACCACGAATGTGGATACCACCGCCAGCATCTTTTACCAGACCAGCCTGAAGTTCAATAGCTTCGCTGATTTCGGTCACAGGCAGGACAGATATTTCATCCGCACTAACCACCGCTGTTGTGGCAGTCAAATCGCGCGTTACCATCGGCCGTTCCGCAACCACGACAACTTCTTTGCCCATTTCCAGAACTTGTGAGGACATTTTGAAATCGATCGTGGTTGTCAGATCAATCGAAACCATCACATTCTCAGTACGCATCGGCCCGAAACCCATCATCGACGCTTTGAGCGTATAGGTACCCGGTGGCACGTTTAGAATAACATAACTGCCATCAAGCCCGGAAGCAGCACCGAGGGTAGTGCCTTCAACGAAAATGTTGGCGCCAGGAAGCGGGGTGTTGTTATCCACATCCATGACGGTACCAGCAATTTTGCCGGTAATACCAGCGAAGGCGGGTTGAGTGACCATAAAAAAAAGAAAAAGCGTTGTCGAAAGGATGAAGTATTTTAACGATTGCATATCCAATACTCCACTTTTTTAATGAATGGAATGGACGGGAAAACTATTTTGGACAGGAATTTAAAGCTTCAGTTTGATTTCTGCATTATCTTGCCCTAAATAATTTTACCTGTCATCTTTTTAGTAAATGGCGCTATATTCTGTAATACAAGTAATGGAAAACCGATTTAATAACGTTCATGAAAAATGTTTGTCAAACATTGTAAAAGAACAGCAAAAAAATTTACATCCGGCTATGACCTAATGCGCCACAGCTATTGCGAATTACTAATTTGGTGGAAAAGCTGATCTTAAAATCTTTGGAGGCGGTATTCGAAATTTTTGAGATGAGTCGTTGTACGGCAAGCTTGCCCATTTCCAGCATGGGCTGTCGCATCGTTGTCAATCCGAGAAATTCGGCGATTTCAATATCATCAAACCCAACGATGGCAATATCCTGAGGAATTTTTAGTCCGGTTTCATCAATCGCTTTAATAGCACCAACAGCTTGAATATCACTGGAAACAAATACCGCAGTTGGATGGTTTGGCGCCAGTTTGAGCAGTTGTTTCATGGCATGATATCCCGCTTCACGATTAAAGCCATGTTGCCCCGTTATATAATCACTAATTACCAGATATTCTTTCTTAAACGGAATGTTATATTCAAGTAATGCTTGTTTAAAACCTTCCAGTCGAATTTTCGCCGGCGAACTTTTCAATTGTCCGTCGATCATACCAATTTTTTTGTGGCCAAGTTGAATCAGGTGTCGTGTGGCTTCAAATGCACCTTGTTTATTTTCAACAACAATCGAATCCAGCGATGGATGATAGCTATCGACCAGCACAAATGGCAGACTGCTTATTTTTATTTTATTTGCGATTTTATCGGAAATTTGGTGTGAGATAAGGAGCGCTCCATCGACACGTCGTTCACGGAGCGCTTTTTTCAGCAGTTCATCAATCTGCTCTCCTTCATCAATATTATACAAAACTAAATTGTATTGATACTTGAAAATTTCCTGTTGAATTCCACGCAACAATTCGTTGAAAAAATAACCGGTAAAAAACGGAACAACGATGGCAATCATTTGCGTTTTTTTGCGGGCCAAACCTTGAGCAAGCGCATGAGGCTGGTAATTTAGATCTTTAATCGCTTTTAGAACTTTGGTTTTAGTGGCGGCGGTAATCTGTGGGCTCTCGTTGATGACTCGTGAAACAGTGCCAATGCCAACGCCAGCACGTTTAGCGACGTCGTAAATTGTGACTGCCACGTACTCTCCTTAATCAGTTTTGGAAGCCCTTCCATGAATTGATCAAAAAAAATCGAACTTTTTATGGAAGCCCTTCCAAGTTCGTGCTTACAAATATAATATTCAAAAATCCATTTGTCAAGTGATTTTTTTCTTTTTTGAAATATAATTTTTACAATCGATATTAACTTCAATATCATAAAGACATGTGCATGTATTTTGTTTTACTTTTTTAAAAATAACAGATAGGATTAAGAAACTAAAGGTCCTTTCAGTGAAGGGAACATTCTTTAATTGATTCATTTAATATTGTGCTACATTTTTTCGATGTTCGCCACTTTTTAATTATTCCGGCCTGAAAGTATGCTCGGACAAAATCCGGGATTTAACATGTTCCACAAAAAATTAGGAAATTCAATTTCGTGAAAAAACCAAACCTTCCTTGTCAGTACACTACTTTTTTTCTTACTTATCATATACTCCTGCAATGAAAAAGTGACTCTACCTGAAACTGATTCCGGCGTTGAAGCTCTTACTCAATCTGATATTTCTATTTGGGACTATGACTGGACATATGTACCATGCCAGCCGAATTTCATGTGGAAGATATGGCGGCCCGCAGTCGGTTCTATTGGTACAATGATTATAATATGACGCCAATTCACGACCTGTGGCCGGAGATCAAAATTAAGGGCGGACAGTTGAACCGAATGCATTGTTTGGATTTTATCATCCGTGGCGATGAGATTGAAACGTCAGCTGGCGTTACGCTAACAATCGAGGGTTGCTGGAATGAAGTTGTGCAGTCTTTGTCGGATGATGCACGTCAGAAATTTTCCATGTATCGCTATTTGGAAGTAACCTTGAATGGGAATGTTGGAATATTAAATATCGATCTTGCCAGATATCCGAAGATGTTATTCCGAATTAGCGCCTGGATACGGAAGATAAGCTTGTTGGTGGTGTCAGAAATGGTCTTTTGGATGTTGGTGAAGATATTGGTCTGGATGGTATGTATGGTAAGGATCCTGATGATTATTGGGATATTAATGGAAATGGTATTCAGGACTGGTACGAACCGATCAGTAATGATGATTGGAGTTTCTCGCCAAATGATGGAAGTTATTCGAAATTCAACAGAACGGAGAACAACCATAACTCAACGTACGGAATCTATCCGGATACTGAAGTTATTAACCATAATGGTATACTGGATACGCTGAATAATTACAATGAGTATTCAATAAATCTTGATAAAAACAGTTCGGATAATTCATTCATTGTCGGAGAAAATATGTCCAAAGGCTGGTAAACATATCGGGTTGATCTCAGTTCGCCAAATAAGATTATCGGTAATCCGACTACGTTTTTACCAACCAGCATCCGGCTTTGGCTTATGGTACCCAATTACTATAACAGGATGTATAATATTCGAATCGGATTATTTAAATTAACGTGGTAAATTTTTGTTTAACAAACAACATTCTGAAATTTGAATCTCGCATACGATAAGCTGCCAGTAAAAATGGTACGTTCGAAAGTTATAAAAAGCGGACTACAACCGGCACAAGATACGAAACAAACAACAGAAAGAACCACACATCAAGAATATAAACAATCGGAGGTATTTTTGTGCCGGTTTTGACTTTGAAGTATAATAATTGCCAAACAAACCGCCATACCCAAAACAGCGCCATTACAAGATTTACTCCACATGCCAATCCCTGACAGTCGCTTAATTCAGTTGCGTAAACCAGTGTTACAATTCCAATCAGGAAAAATTGCAGTAAGAGCGCAACATGAATTGTATAAAAAATCCGCTGATTCGCCAGGCTAAGTTTTTCGTATTCGGCTTGCCATTTGAACAAACGATAGAATCGGGTATGAAATAAAGCCATCGCTAATGTAAGTACACCGCCGATATAAATACTAATGAGACTCATGTTTGATTCTCCATTTTATTATTACATTTTCCATGTCTCGACATCGCTTTGAATGATCCATTTTACTGCTTATCCCACCGTTTCGGGATTCAGCCTATTTGTTGTTTCATGAATTTATTTTAGAATAATGAAGAACTATTTAAAAATAGAGCCGTCTAAATGTTATACACTTTATTTTAAATCTGATCCCAAAACTACTGCAATTCAATTCGGATAAGGATTCAGCAGGTATGAAAGAAATATTTCTCATTCTTTCGCTGATATTCCTGATTTACCATCAAGGCCATAGCCAACAGATCAAATCCATCATTGTTACTAAAGATAGCATTATTGTTATTCAACGCACTGAGAGCTCCGATACCGCTAACATCAAAAATCTTCTAACAAATAAGCCTTTAATCATCAGCGATATATATTCACCTATCCACAATCCGGGTATTCCTGTTACGTTATCATTTGACACAAATAGTAATAATCAATTGAAATTCCAGGATCAACTAAATTTAAATCTGAAGAAAATTCCAAAGATTACACACGAATATAATCCAATGACTAACCAATATAATTATATGTACCATCCAGAAACGTTAAATCTGTTTTCCCGTGATCCGAATAAAAAGCCTGATCCCCGGGATTATCTTTTACCCCAGCGTGACGAGTTGGAAGTATTGCAAATTTTATGGGATAAGGGAGATTCACCAGATTATTTGATCTACGGTGAACTTGATCGGTCACAGAATATGACGATGACTGATCTTAATCAACTGCTGGAAACTATGGATGAAAAGCATCTTATTAGTCGCGAAAAAATATCGCCGGAGCAATTATTTGGGTTTGCAGCCTTTGGAAATGAAATTGGTGGCTTTGAAATGAGTTCTAAGAACAAGAAAAATCAGGTTTTCCTATGCCACAATTTGATTGATGAATTGCAGATGAAAAATTTGATTAGTGCTAGTGCCTATTTATCAGAGAATGATCCTACGCAACTTGATCCCAAACAGTTACGAATTATATCTTCGGATAGCACATTTCTGCCAGATTTGTTGGGAAAAATTTTGTTGGGTCGTAAATCAGACGTTGAATAGTTATTAATGATTACTTGCTTAAACGAGGAAACGTATCATAGGCAGACCGATGCAATCGCTTTAAGCGAGGGCATCGGTAAGGTTTGCTTATAATAAAACAATCGAAAAAAGATTTTCTTCAAATATGAAATAATAATTTATTAATTTGTTGTTTTATCCCGGTGTTAAATGTTTAACTTTGTTGCTGTAATTTGAAGCATCACTGCCTACGGCCAACATTTTAGGCCTTTTCATCAGCAACAGTATCCTTAAAAGTTCCCGCAAACAGGATCGCAACCAACGCTGCAAAAATTGCCGGTGACCACCAGATTGCCGGCCAGTTTTTTACACCTTCCGATGTAAACAAGTCGACGATTTGCCCGGAAACCACAGAACCCAGTCCAATCCCAATGCCGTACGTGACCAACGCGATGAATCCCTGAGCGCTGGCGCGAATGTCCTTTCCGGCTTTTTTATCGACATAAATCTGGCCGGTCACGAAGAAAAAGTCGTAGCACAGACCGTGCAGTAATATACCAAGGTACAGCATCCATACACCGGCGCCAATATTTCCCATGGCAAATAACAAGTAACGAAGCACCCATGAAAGCATACCGACGAGCAGCATGCGCTTCACACCGAGCCGGACAAAGAAAAACGGCATCAGAATCATGAAGATAACTTCAGACATTTGGCCCATGGACTGTTTGGCGGCAACGCCTTTCATGCCGAGATCATTCAGGAACATATTTGTGAAGTTATAATAGAACGCCAGGGGAATGGAAATTAGCAATGAACAGATGACGAAAATCAGGAACGATTTTTCTTTCATTAACTTCAGAGCTTTCACACCAAGAATATCCCCGATGGTCACTTCTTTACCAATATTCTGCGGTGGTGTTTTCGGAAGGGTAATTGCGTAGAACCCTAAAATAATTGAAGCAACAGCAGCCATTTTCATAGGAATAGCACTGCGCTCGACACCTTCGAAATAATTAAATTGGATAAATGTAATCAACAAACCGGCGACAATCCAGCCGATAGTGCCCCACACGCGTATTTTGGGAAATTGCTTGTCGGGATTTTCCATTTGGTTGAATGAAATAGCATTTGCCAAAGCAATCGTTGGCATGTAGCAAATATTATAGAGTAGCAATCCAAGTATTAATCCACTTACGGATGTGATTCCGGCAGCAAAGAAAATAACAATTCCACCGAGAATGTGCAGAATAGCCATTACTTTTTCCGACGAAAAATAGCGATCGGCAATCATTCCGATGAAGAATGGGGAGATAATCGCAGCGATGTTATTCATCAAATACGTGTAGCCAATTTGTGAACCGGAAAAGTTAATGTTACCCAGGTACGTACCCAATGTTACAAACCAGGCACCCCAGATTAAGAATTCCAGAAACATCATGACACTGAGTTGTGAATAGATGGATTTTTTCATGTCGCCCCTCCTTACGTGACAGTAGGTATAATTGTAAGAATATAATGAGACAGGGGAAGCAGGTGCAGGTGATGCAAGCGCTGAAATGCGATTATATGCTCAAAGGGTAAGAATGTAACAACACCAAACTGATGCCATCACTCTGAGCGATTGCATCGATAACACACACATGTTACACACTAACCCTTAACAAGTAATTATTACTGACCGATTATAAAAATACACAATTTATTCGTATTATTAATGACTCTGTTGACAAAGTCCCTTTTTCAAAATTTAACCACAATATATAGACAATTATTTAATGAAGCTACACCGTATATTGACAACAGAGTCAAAAAAAGGTATTAAATAAACAGAGTCATTAATGATGCCAGTATTGTAAATGCATTGGAAAGCAAAATAAACGGTATGGCAAAAAGAACATCATTCGTTATGTTTATTCGTTTCCGCCATTGTTGCGACATGCTGAATCAGGAAATGTAATTTGTATCATAAGCATTGGTAAGTAAGGTAAAAAAAAATAACGGAAAAGTAAAGTAAAAATTTGTAACATATGTAGATGCAATGATTGCTAAATAGAGCTATTCGTTATCAGGCATTCAACTATAAAGCAACTAGCTAATTACCGCAAGAAATTTCAGATAAATGAATACTGGGTAACAGTATTCTTTTTAAACTTCAAGTTAAATGCAAAGTTCTATTTGTTTGTTTAGGGTAATTTAAGCCGACAAAGAGCGTCGGCTTAAAGCGATGATGAGCTGATGTTGACATAAGTAAATAAAACGAAAATGCGTTCACATCTAGTTAAATTAAGCTAACGACAGCGCAATTTAAAATCTGTCAACATCAAAAAACATGCCTGCAAAACCGGTGAAA
>JAFGDW010000086.1 GCA_016931935.1 Candidatus Zhuqueibacterota bacterium
AAATATGTTTTAACATTTTCTGCCAAAAAATGTCAGAAAATAATTTCTCAGTTACTAAAGTAATTACATTGTAGAATACGGTTATAACTTCAATGTTTCTTGTTGTCGCATTTATCCTGTAATAATGGCGCATACTCGACTTTTTTATATGATACGCTCTGGTTGTATTATGCCGGATCGAAAGTTCGATAGAATCGTAACGCTTTAAATAAGGTAATGAAAATGAACTGTCCAAAATGTAGTTCCGAGATGATCAGTGTCAACTTTGATGGAATTGAAGTCGACCGTTGCACAAAATGTCGAGGTATCTGGTTTGATATGTTGGAAGCAATTCGTCTCAAAGAGCGGGATGGCTCGGAAATTATTGATACTGGCGAACCACGGATCGGAGAACAATATAACAAAATTGATCATATCAACTGTCCTGTCTGTGATGAACCTTTACTGCGAATGGTCGATGCTAAACACCCACACATTTGGTACGAAGAATGCTCCTTATGTCATGGTACTTTTTTTGATGCCGGAGAGTTTAAGGATTTTAAAGATCGTCAGTGGAGTGAATTCATAAAAGATTTAATGACAAAGAAATGAAAACCATCGAATAAGTGACAGAGCAAGTTCTTTTTTGCTACCTTCAGCTTTCACAATAAATAACGTACGTAATAATTCATTTCCAATTTTATCAAGCAGACGTCCAACGTCTGCTTTCTTACATACATAGCAGGTAAATATGGCTGAACGTGAAACATTAATTATAAAAGGTGCTCGCGAGCACAATTTAAAGAATATCGATCTGGAGCTGCCTCGGAATAAAATGATCGTCATCACTGGGCTATCCGGGTCGGGGAAATCGTCGCTGGCGTTTGATACGATTTACGCAGAGGGGCAGCGGCGCTATGTGGAATCGCTGTCTGCCTACGCACGGCAGTTTTTAGGATTGATGGAAAAGCCGGATTTGGATTACATTGAAGGCTTGTCCCCGGCGATTTCTATCGAACAGCGAACCACCAGCAAAAATCCGCGTTCGACAGTTGGAACTGTCACAGAAATTTATGATTATTTACGATTGCTGTTCGCACGCATCGGAATTCCGCACTGTTACAATTGTGGTAAGCAAATTGAACGGCAAACAGTGCAACAAATAGTGGATAGCGTTCTACAATTGCCCGAGCGAACTAAAATTCAGGTGTTGTCGCCGTTAGTACGCGGCCGCAAGGGCGAATATCGCGAAATGTTCGAGGAGGCTCGCCGAGATGGCTTTGTGCGTGTCCGCGTTGATGGTGAAGTCCGTGAATTGGATACGGACATCAGTCTTGACAAGAATAAAAAACACAACATCGAAGTGATAGTCGACCGGCTGGTGATTGAGCCGAAAATTTCCAATCGCTTAACCGAATCGATTGAGACTGCGTTGGGGCTTGCCAGTGGCTATGTGATTATTGATGTGGTTGATGGTGATGAAATGTTCTTCAGTGAACATTTTGCCTGCATCGATTGTGGCATTTCCTATGAAGAATTGGCGCCACGGATGTTCTCCTTCAACAGTCCGTATGGGGCGTGCCCCGATTGCAAGGGACTGGGCACGATGATGATTATTGATCGTGATTTGGTGGTTCCCAATAAATCGCTTTCAATCAATCAGGGAGCGATTAAACCGTGGGGGGAGACACGGGAAGGTTGGTATTTCACGCAATTGTTAGCGGTGGCTGAAAAATATAAAATTGATTTGAACATTCCGTTCGAAAAAATTTCCCCGGAACAACAGGAAATAATTTTTTATGGTACGGGCGATGAAGAAGTCACCATGCAGTATGTAAATGAAAGTCGCAAAGCCCAGGCGGAATTCACGCGCCCGTTCGAAGGAGTAATCAACAATCTGAAACGCAGATACCACCAGACCAGCTCGTCGTACATCCGCACCTGGATTGAGCAATTTATGAATGAGATGAATTGCACTACCTGCAACGGCGCCCGGCTGCGCAAGGAAACGCTGGCAGTGAAAATTGGTGATAAAAATATCGATCAGGTAACACGGTTTTCGATTAAAGCGACTACTGATTTTTTTAACACTTTGAAACTGAACGACAAGGAGCGCTTGATCGCTCATCAAATTCTCAAAGAAATTAACGAACGCTTACGCTTCCTTGTAGATGTGGGATTGGATTATCTCACACTCGATCGGGCAGCCGGTAGTTTGTCCGGTGGCGAGGCGCAGCGAATTCGCCTGGCAACACAAATCGGATCGCAACTGGTGGGCGTGATGTATATTCTTGATGAACCATCGATCGGATTGCACCAGCGCGATAATCAACGATTGATTGATACACTCATTACGCTACGAAATATTGGCAATACTGTGGTTGTGGTAGAACACGACAAAGATACTATTCTGGCAGCGGATTATGTGGTGGACCTCGGTCCCGGAGCCGGAAAGCATGGTGGAGAAATTGTTGCCATGGGTACGCCTGACCAAATTAAAAGTGAGAAGAAATCAGTTACGGGCGATTACCTCGCTGGCCGCCGCGAAATTGAAATACCTAAAAAACGGCGCAACGGCAACGGAAACCGACTCACATTGTACGGCGCCACCGGTAATAATTTAAAGTCGGTGAATGTCACTATTCCCCTTGGTATTTTTACTTGTATCACGGGCGTCTCCGGTTCCGGTAAAAGTACGTTGATTAATGAAACGCTGTTTCCGATTTTGCAACGTCATTTTTACAGTGGGAAAAAATCGCCGTTGAAATATGAGAAGATCGATGGCCTTGAATTTCTCGATAAAGTCATTGATATCGATCAGTCACCGATTGGTCGTACGCCACGTTCGAATCCGGCAACCTATACCGGATTATTTACACCAATTCGTGATCTGTTCACACAACTTCCTGAAGCAAAAATCCGCGGCTACAAACCCGGACGATTCAGTTTTAATGTGAAAGGTGGGCGTTGTGAAGCATGTGAAGGCGATGGCATTATTAAAATTGAGATGCATTTCCTACCCGATGTATATGTGACCTGTGAAGTCTGCAAAGGCAAGCGCTACAATCGTGAAACACTGGAAATTAAATACCGCGGCAAATCCATTTCCGATGTGCTGGATATGACTGTGGAAGACGCGTTGGAGTTCTTCGCCAAAATTCCCAAAATCAAGTCAAAATTACAGACGTTGTACGACGTAGGTCTTGGCTATATTCACCTTGGGCAGCAGGCAACGACGCTTTCCGGCGGGGAAGCGCAACGTGTCAAATTGGCAACCGAGCTTTCGAAAATGAGCACTGGCCGTACCATGTATCTGCTCGACGAACCAACCACCGGACTTCATTTTGAAGATATTAAAATGTTGCTGAAAGTATTAAGCCGCCTTGTGGACAAGGGAAATACCGTGGTTGTTATTGAACACAATACCGATGTCATCAAGACAGCGGACTACATTATTGATCTGGGTCCCGAAGGTGGGGACGCGGGTGGTACAATTGTTGCGTATGGTACCCCGGAGCAGATTGCGAATGACAGCGTGTCATACACCGGAAAATTTTTGAAACGAGAATTGATTGTTTGATGTAATTGAAGAAATTATTAATAGCAATGATGGATTTTGAATTATAAAAATTATTCACAATTCAAAACTCAAAATTATTAAATATGCCTACAACTTATTGAAAATGTCGAAACACGCGATGAAAGGAGGATATATGGCCGATCAAAAAGCATCATCGAAAAAGTACAAATTTAAAGCGGAAATCACACAACTTCTGGATATCCTGGTGCACTCACTTTACACTCATCGGGATATTTTTGTACGAGAGCTGATTTCCAATGCCGCTGATGCGCTGGATAAGGTGCGGTTTGAAGAAGTGCGGGGAACCGAGATCGCCGATCCTGATTTGGACTATGAAATTAAAATCGAGCTGGATAAAGATAAAAAATTGTTCGTCATCACCGATACCGGCATCGGGATGACAAAAAATGATCTGATCAATAATATCGGCACCATCGCCCATTCGGGAACCGCCGATTTTATTAAACAACTTGCCGCGGAATCAAAAGAATCAAATGCCGGCCCGAATTTAATCGGGAAGTTTGGTGTTGGATTCTATTCTGTATACATGGCCGGAACCGAAGTAGTTATCACGACCCGTTCATTCAAAAAGGACGAAAAGGCATACGAGTGGCGCAGCGATGGTACCGGCAGTTTCACGATCACCGAACTGGACAATGCGCCGCGGGGAACACGTATTGAGGTTCACCTGCGTGAAGAGGCCCTTGAGTTTGCTGAAAAATATCGGATTGAAAGTGTCATCAGGAAGTACTCCAATTTTGTATCGTTCCCAATTCGTATTAACGGCGAGCAAGTCAATACCATCTCAGCTATTTGGCGTGAGCCCAAATCGACGATTAAAGATGAACAATATAAAGAATTTTTTAAATTCCTGACCAACAATGAGGAAGAGCCGCTCACGCATTTGCATCTATCCGCCGATGTGCCGATTCAGTTCAACAGCTTGCTCTTCATCCCCAAAGTCAATTATGAAATCATGGGACTGGGCGAGCGTGAAATTGGGGTGAATTTATTCCTGCGCCGAATTATGGTACAGGACCACTGCAAAGATATTCTGCCACAGTACCTGCGATTTGTACGCGGCGTGGTGGACTCAGACGATCTGCCAATCAATATCTCACGCGAGACATTGCAGGAAAACACCGATATCGTTCGCATTAAAAATGTGTTGGTGAAAAAGCTGCTATCCCATCTCGAAGAGCTGGCTCAAAAAGAACCGGAGACATACAAAACATTCTGGAACGAATTCGGCCGGATATTTAAAGAAGGTTATTCTGATTATGCCAATGTGGAAAAATTCGCTGAATTGTTGCGTTTCAATTCGTCGCATCATGAAAATGCTGAAGGTTTGACTTCACTGGCTGAATATGCCGAACGCATGGTGGAAGGCCAGAAGGACATTTTCTATCTCTCCGGCAACAATCGTGATTCGGTTGCAAAAAGTCCACATTTGGAATTATTCAAAAAGAAGGGCATTGAAG
Organism: Candidatus Zhuqueibacterota bacterium; assembly: GCA_016931935.1. Lineage (GTDB taxonomy): Bacteria > Zhuqueibacterota > Zhuqueibacteria > Thermofontimicrobiales > Thiofontviventaceae > Thiofontivivens. Next base: position 5,041 of record JAFGDW010000086.1, read on the forward strand.
TACTGTTTTTCACAGAACCATTGGATGAATTCGTGGTGACCGGTTTGCACAAATACAAGGATTTTGAACTGAAGTCCGCTGATCAAACCGACCCGGCCAGTTTGAAGGACATCAAATCAACGACTGATGATGCCAAAAAAGATGAGAAAAAGGCGGATTCCAAAAAACTGGGTGATCTGTGTACCCGGATTAAAAACATTTTGGGCGAACGCGTAACAGAAGTCCGTGCATCGGAACGGCTGACTGACAGCCCGGCTGTGCTGGTTAATCCCGATGGCAGCATGTCGGCGCAAATGCAAAAAATTATGCAGACGATTAATAAAGATATGAAGGTGCCGGCTAAAATCATGGAGATTAATCCAACGCACCCGTTAATCGAAAACATGCTGAAAGTCTACCAAAAGGATGCCAAGGATGCTTACCTGACCCGTGCGACTGAAAATCTCTATTATAGCGTGATGATACTGGATGGCTATATTTCCGATCCCCATAAAATGGTCGAGGAAATGCAGGAATTACTGGTCGAATCCAGCAATATGTACACAGAAAAGTTTTAACAAATGAAATGGATTGGGAAATGTATGGAAGACTGTCATTGAATATGGCAGTCTTCTTTTTATTCTATTTCAAATTTAATGCCGTCAGGTCAAAGTAGTCCCGTCATTCTGAGTCAGTGTTTTTTGCTGATGAAGAATCTCATACCACATATCCTTTCGTGTTCAGAGATTCTTCACTCCTCGCCACTTCGTTCAGAATGACGAATAATTCACTTAACTAAATGACATTGATTCCAAATCAATTTTTATACAATGGTTTTGAGTAAATCTCCAATGGCTGAAAAACATCGTAGAACGATCAATACAAGTTATTTATAAAAGTTCAGATGAATGTAATATAAATTTTTATATTTGTTTGTTGTAGAATGAAATTCAGGCTTTTATGTAAGAAATTTATCCATTTTTTGATAGGATCACAGGATAATCAAGGATTAGACAGGATTATTTTCTATGATGTTAATTCTATCTTTATATGTTGAGCAATTCATATAAAAAATTGAATCATGTCAATCGCAAAAATCATGTAATCCTGTTAAAAAAAAGCATTAATTTGGTTCTCTGGTTTTATCCATTAGAATTTTAAGAATTACGTGATGTGAAGCTTCTACGAAGTGTAAAGAAAGGACGTGTTATTAATGAAAGCTGTTTTGTTTGATTTTGATGGTGTGATTGCCAATACATTACAATATCATGTGGAAGGTTGGAATCGTGCATACCGGAAATTTGGATATGATGTTACGGTCAATGAAGAAGATATTTCCCGTCAGGAGGGCAAGGGTGCGGATCAGATTGTTGCCGGTATTGCAGCGATGTATGAACTGAAGTTGACTAAATCGCAATTGGAAGAAATAACAGCAGAGAAACGAAACGTTTATAAACAGATTACACACGCATCGGTTTACCCGGAAACACAAGCTTTTTTGAATGAATTGAAGCAACGGTCAGTGCGAATTGCTCTGGTGACCGGTTCGGTAATTCCATCTTTGTTGCAGGTGGTTGATCAGGAATTTCTTGATCAGTTTGAAGTGATTATAACCCAATATGATGTAGTAAATACTAAGCCAGATCCGGAACCATTCCTGAAGGCCGCAGAAAGATTAAAGCTACAGCCTGAACAGTGTGTTGTTATCGAAAATGCACCAATGGGTATCAAAGCGGCAAAAGCGGCCGGCATGTATTGTGTGGCATTACGCACCACAATTCACGATGACACGTGGCTGATGGAGGCCGATTTAATTGTGGATCATGCCGATAAGATTGATCTTGATTTGTTGCTGACGATTGGTAACTGATAAGTTGATATTTTTAAAATGTTATAAAGCAGATATATCACTTCCGCTTGATATGATTTTGCACTGAATTTATACGTTTTATATGAACATATTCAAAACACCTGTGCTTCATCTCACACTATCACACTGAGGCTCCCAACCGTTTCAAATACCATGTAAACATGGTTTTGAGATTTTATCTTTCGTGACCGTTTCCTTCAAACGATAAAAATTATAGATAATCTCAAAACCACTCTCTGAACTGGATCTCAATCCGTTTCGTTAGTATTAAAGAACGTAGGAAAATCATGCAATCATTACACACGGGTAAATAAAAATAAAAAGCCTCTTGACTTTTTCCCCTGAAATCAATATAATGTCTTTATTTTTAAAAATGTGTGATGTGAAGGTGAAACGAAGGAATAGTTCTACAAGAAAATGTCTTGTGCTGTTTCAGTCTTCATATAGTTATCTGAATAGAAACCTACTAAAACGATTTATCGAATAGAAGTAATGGTGAAAGAAAATGCAAACGATACTGAACGAAACACAATGGAATGTTTACCAAACATTATTGAAAGCAACCGACTCGTTGTCCGCTCAGGAATTGGTTGAAAAAACTGGCATCGATCACCCAATGATGGCAGCGACGTTGATGCAGGGCGAACAAGATGGATGGCTCACAATAAAAGAGATTCCACGTGAAGAACTAGTGCCATCGGAAGATGTTGCAGCGCTGATGGAACAAGGACTTCCTGAACGCCGTGTCCTGCCGCTTTTGGCCGAAAAGGGGAAAATTCCGATGCGTGATTTGGCCGATGTTGCTAAAGAGCTGGATATTCCCATACACGAAATTATCAAGTTCGGCGGGCCGCGCGGCTGGGTTGAAAAAGACAAAGGCGATCTTGCCATTACCGAAGCCGGTCGCGCAGCTATCGATACACCGGATGCAGATGAAAAAGCTCTGAAGTTCGCCGTCGAGAAAGGTTCTATCTATCTGGATGAATTAGCAAATCAGGGTATTGATGTTGAACGGGTGAAGATGCTGTTGAACAATCGTAACGCTGTGGCGAAAATCAAGCCGCGTACATTGCGGCTCACGTTGATAACTGAAACCGGTCGAAAAGTGTTGTCTGGCGATGTTAAGGTTGTTAAAGAACGCAATGTACTGACATCGGATGACATTACCAGCGGTGAGTGGAAAAATATTCAATTACGGCAATATGACGTAACTCTGGCCGCGGAGAAAACCGCACCGGCGAAGATTCATCCGATGCAGAAAATTATTCAGCTTACCCGCCGGGCATTTCTGGAAATGGGATTCAGCGAAATTGTCGCGCCGCAGGTGGAGTCGGCGTTTTGGGATTTCGATGCATTGTTCCAGCCACAGGATCATCCGGCACGGGATATGCAGGATACATTCTATCTCACTCGTCCGAATGAAGCGAAATTGCCGGCCGACGATATAATCGAGCGTATCCGGCAAACCCACGAAAACGGTTGGACAACTGGGTCCACAGGTTGGGGATATAAATGGAACATTGAACGCGCCCGGCAAACTGTATTGCGTACACATACGACTGCCTCAAGTATTCGCGCCCTGGCACAGGATCCCAATCCGCCGCGCAAGGTGTTCTGCGTTGGGAAAGTCTTCCGCAACGAAGCCATCAGTTATAAGCATTTGCCGGAATTTTTCCAGGTAGATGGCATCATTATCGATGAGCATGCCAGCCTGGCTACGCTGTTAGGGACGCTAAAAGAATTTTATCGTAAAATGGGATTTTCGAAAGTGAAATTTAAGCCATCGTTCTTTCCCTATACCGAACCCAGTGCCGAAGTATTCGTGTACATGGAATCGAAACAGGCCTGGATCGAACTTGGCGGTTCCGGCGTGTTCCGTCCGGAGGTAACGCGGCCATTTGGCTGCAACGTGCCAGTGCTTGCCTGGGGACTCGGTCTTGACCGGTTGGCGATGATGCGTTATGGATTCAAAGATATTCGTGAATTGTATTGGAGTGATTTGGATCGAATCAAGGAGGTGCCGCTGTGCCAGTAGTCGCCGTAAGTGTTAAACGTATGAATCAATTGCTGCATCACGAGTACGAGATGGATCGGCTTGTGGCAGCACTGGAGCAGCTTGGCTGTGATGTGGAAGATACTGCCACACAGGCATTGTATCGCTGTCCGGCATGTGAAACGCCTAATGACAAACTGGAACAAGAACCGGCGCCCAAACGCTGCGATTTCTGTGGTTATGAAAGAGACGAACCATTTGAACAATTCGCGACAGACCGTGTCATCCGACTTGATTTGTTAGCCGATCGTCCGGATCTGTTCGATTCCGGCGGTATTTCCCGCGCCTTAAAAGGCTACATGGGATTAGAGCAGGGTCTGTCCGATTTCAGCGTCAGCAAAGGTGATGTCCAGGTTGACGTTGACCCGATCATGAACAACACTGATACTTATCGCCCATTTATTGTCTGCGCCGTCGTTACTATGCCGCTGCTCGATCAGGATAGCCTGCGCGAAATTATGCGCCTGCAGGAAAATTTGCATTGGGGTATCGGTCGTGATCGCAAGTTGGCGTCGATTGGTGTGTACGATATGGCCGTCATAAAACCGCCGATTAAATACAGCGTTGTTGATCCCGATAAATTTAAATTTTGTCCGTTGGGCATGCCCGGTGTGCAGATGACGCCGCGCCAGATTCTGGAAGACCATCCCAAGGGCAAGGCCTATGCCCATTTGATGGCGCCATACAAAAAATATCCGATTCTGATAGATAGCAAGCAGCTCGTGCTTTCCATGCCGCCGATCATCAACAGCGACGAGACAAAATGCAAGCTTGGTTCCACACGCCTGTTCATCGATGTCACTGGCATTTCCCGCGATGCGGTCGTCAATTCATTAAATACATTGGTTAGCGCACTGGCCGAACTCGGCGGTACGATGGAAACAGTGACCATGAATTATCCCGATGGTCCACAGGCGACCCCCAATTTGGAGCCACGGAATATTGATGTTAATTACAGCGCTGCCCGGAAATGGCTGGGACTGCCATTCACCCGGGATGAATTCATGGGCTATCTGCGTAAGATGCGTCTAAACGTGCAGTTAAAATCCGGCGACGATTACACGGTGAGCTATCCGGCATTCCGTACCGATATCCGGCATGAGGTGGATATCTTTGCTGATTTGGCAATCGGATTTGAATATCCAAATATCGAACCAAAACTTGTGCCCACCATGACGATTGGCGTTCCCCGACCGGAAGAAGAAATTAGTTCACTTGTGCGTGATGCTATGATTGGCCTGGGTTTCAATGAAGTAATGAGCTTACAATTGCAATCACTGGAACGGCAATTCGGCAAGTACGGCATGGAGCCGAGCAACGAGCATGTGATCGTGGAAAATCCCAAAACCATCGAACAAAAAGTAGTTCGCAGCCACATGATGACCGGCCTAATGGAGACATTTCACAAAAATCGACGCAAAGCCATGCCGCAATGGATATTCGAACTGGGAAATGTAGTGATTATCGATCCGGAAAAAGAAACCGGGACCAGTGAATACCGTCATCTTGCGTTTGGCATTATCGGTCCGGATGCCGGCTATGCGGAAGCTCGTATGGTTCTTGACTCAATACTTGCTGAACTAAATTTAACTGGCGAATACACTCCGGCGACCCATCCGGCATTTTGCGATGGCCGTCTCGCCGAAGTTACTGGCCCGGATGGCTTATGCGCACGAATCGGTGAAATACATCCACGGGTGTTGAACAATTTCGGGCTGGCATATCCGGTGGCCTATTGTGAATTGCGGTTGAAGCAGGTGATTTAGATTAATATGGTGGACTCCGTTTGAAACGAACGGAGTTCAATTCCCCCTGAAATCCCACATCTTTTGGCCATAAGTTTTTGAAATATATTTGTAAAATTTTAACCTTTCATCTTGACATTGTCATTAAATTTTCGTAAGTTAGACGTTAAGCAATCCTGTATTTCACGCTCGATGAACCACATCTACACCGTAATCCGTCCGATTTTTTGTCTCATCGAATCCAGTGTTTTTTTAGAAACAAGTTAGTGGAAGCAGATAACTAAGAACACGCAATGCGTAAAAAGATTGGAGTGGTTATGAATATATATATCGGTAATCTGCCACTGGATTTCGACGACGATGAATTAGTGGAATTGTTCGAAGAATATGGTAAGGTGAAAAAAGCCCAAATTATCCGTGATCGATATACGAAAGTATCCCGTGGATTTGGTTTCGTCGAAATGGATAATAAAGATGCTGCGCAAGCAGCCATTAAAGATTGGAATAACGGCTCCATCGACGATCAGATTATTCATGTAAAGGAATCCAAACCCAAAAAACGCGACAAAAAACATAAATAAAAAATTTAAAATGAGTTTCATTGTGTTAAAGAAAAAAGCCTTGCATAAATATATACAAGGCTTTTTTGCTATCGCGCGAAGTTTAATCTAATAACGGGATCGACCACCACCGCCTTGATATCCGCCGCCACCACGGTTTCGGCCGCCACCGGGTTTTTCTTTTCTGGGACGAGCTTCATTTACAATTAAGGTCCGCCCTTCCAATTCCATACCGTTAACTTCCTGGATCGCTTTTTGAGCATCGGCTTTTCCTGGCATTGTAATAAAACCAAATCCTTTCAAATCACCTGAAAATTGATCTTTAATCAATTTTACTTCCGTTACCTCACCGTGTGATTCGAAGAGTTTGCGGACTGCCTCTTCGGAGGTCTTTTTAGGAAGATTTCCAACATAAATGTTCAATTGAAACTCCTTCAAAATGTGTGGTGTTTTATATACCCAAGCCATCAGTTAAATTAACGCATATGAATTAACCGCTATTTCGAAATGGTGTCAATTCAAAAGCGACCAGGTATTGTGATTGCTAATAAGATATACATTTTTTTTTCAAGATGCTACGTAAATTTTATGTCATTTTTAACTTTATAAGAAGTTGGATCTTGAAATCACGTTAAAACGAACATTATAGACCAGTTAAAAATATGTAATTGACATTCGGTTTACTATTTCTTATCATAAATTGTGATTATTCGGCACTATAACTTTTAAAGAATAAGACTACTCGGGTGCCTGAGCTTGCCGTCTCGCACCGGCCTACTGTTCCGATGCATCTGAATACGAACGGTTTCGAAGGCAACAACCGCACAAGTTATTGGTGCGAAGTCGACTTCGAGAGGCTCAGTCGACGGTTTGTAGCAGACTCAATAGTGTCTGAGATTCGCTAAAAAGCGAATTTAATTTAATCCAAATACATTTAAAATGGTTTAATCTCGGGTGAATAAGACATCCAGCATACTTTTTTCTATTATTACTATTAGATGAATTGTTTTACTAACGAAAAATGTGGAAGGAGATTCCGATTTCCCGTCCGATGAAAAGAATCGGGACGGGAACCGTAATGAGAGATAGATAATATTAACTACAGGTTTGTATAGCAGTGAAGTTATAAACGATGAGGACAATAAAATATGAACGTTCAATTTACATTTATGATGATCCCGATAGCAGTCGCGGTAATAGCTTTTGCTAATGCGAGTGCACAAAAGCCACAAACGGTTGTTCATGTCGATCTGACCCGTTACGCCGGGCGTTGGTACGAAATTGCAAAAATTCCCAATCGTTTTCAAAGGAAGTGTTCTTCCGGTACGACTGCGGAGTATTCTCTCCGTGACGATGGACGCATTGGTGTCATCAACAGATGCCAAAAAGCCGATGGATCGACCACTGAAGTACAGGGAATCGCCAAAATCGTTGATCCTGATAGCAATGCGCGGCTTAAGGTCAGTTTTGTCAGTCTGTTGGGATGGCACCTTTTTTGGGGAGATTATTGGATCATCGGGTTGGATGATAATTATACATACGCCGTTGTTGGAACTCCCAATCGTAAATATGGCTGGATATTAAGCAGAACACCACAACTTTCACCGGAGAAAATGACACAGATTCAATCTCTAATCAGGAATCAAGGTTATAATCCAACTGATTTTGAAATGACGATCCAAAATAATAATCCTGACAGATGAGCTGTTATTTCAAAATGGTAATTAATGATTTCCCGCACTTCGTTATTCAACGAAAAGATTCCATCATCTGCGAACGAGGAAATCGGAACGTCGGTTGTGAAATGTTATAATAATGTTCCAGCGCACAGGAAAGTTGATTATTTGTAACCACCAACCTTGAAACTAAGCACAATGGTGTTAATAATACTTTTTTAATCGCCGCAAAATTTTACAGCAAATTATCAAAAAAAATATTTGCTTTTTTAGAATTATTTTTTTACATTTAAGCTGTAATTAATTGTACCCGGGTTTTATACCCTTCTAAGGTAGTTTGCAGGCTTTTACATGATAGTTTGTGCAACACAATCTTATAATAAATCGTGACGAGTGGTGACTAGAAGTCCATTCATCGCGATTTTTTTTTGTTCATGAAGAGTATAAACCAAGTTGTACGTAATATGTAATCTTTCTATAAGGATTGATTCAATGGAAACAGGAACTGTAAAGTGGTTCAACAGCTCTAAGGGCTACGGATTCATTACCCGTGAAGAAGGGGATGATGTATTTGTGCACTACAAAGCGATTAAGGGCGATGGCTACAAAACTTTAGAAGAAGGTCAACAGGTTCAGTTTGATGTTGAACAAGGACCAAAGGGCCTGCAAGCGAGCAACGTTAGCAAATTATAATCCGAAAATGAATCCTTTTAAAACCCCGGTCCCAGGATCGGGGTTTTTCTTTTAATCGTATTATATCGGCATGTAATATTCTATAATGATTACATTCCGAATTCATCCAGTTGCAATTGCATATCGCGATTGAACAGGCTGCGGTACGTCAGATAGAGCGTAGCCATACAGGCAATCGTGACCGCCGCTGTAAGCATATACATGATAACAATTTGATAGCGTACGGATTGCGCAGGTGCAACACCGCCAATAATTTGTCCGGTCATCATACCGGGGAGTTGTACAATTCCGACTATCATTAACGAATTAATGGTGGGCATCATTGCGGTGCGCGCTGCTTCGCGTAATGATGGCTGGATTGCCTTTAAGGGTGACGCCCCCAATGCAAGCGCGGCTTCCACCTGCCAACGTCGATTACTGGCTTCGCTGAACAGTCGATCAACAGCAAGAGCAGCAGCATTCATGGCGTTGGCTATCATCATCCCTGAAATCGGAATCAGGTACTGCGGTTCCCACCACGGTTTTACATGTAATATACCAACAATCAACGTACCAATTGCTACCAGCGCGCCCAACATAATCGATCCGGTTATAATCATAAAAAGTCCCGGAACATGTGTTGACTGACGCTTTACGCCATTGTACCCTGCGATCACAATCATAGCGACCAGCATTAGTACAACCCAATACCATTTCTGAACATGAAACAAGTACGTCAGAATGTAGCCAATAGCCGTTAACTGCACGAATGTCCGGACTGTTCCGATGAGGATATCGCGGGCGATTCCCAGCCGTGCCTGAAATGACATCGCAAGCGGGATAGCCATTAACAGCAATGAGACAAGTAAGTCATTCCAACGAAGCGAAATATAATCCAAATTTATGCATCTCCATTAATGAATTGACGAGCCGCTTCGGTATCGGGATGCTCAAAAAATTTTTCTGCTTGGTTATGTTCCACAATTTTACCTGCGATAAGCAAGCAGACGCTTGTCGCCAGTCGTTTTGCATGCTGCAGCATGTGTGTTACCATGATAATGCCGATCCCAAGTTCCTGATGAATCGATTCCACTAATTCGAGCAATCGTGATGATGTGCCGGGATCGAGCGCCGATGTCGGCTCGTCCAGAAGTAGCATTTCCGGCCTGTTTGCCAACGCCCGTGCAAATGAGATGCGTTGCTGTTGCCCGATTGAAAGTTGCTTCACGTCGCGATGAATATCGATGTCTGCTAGACCCACCTGAGTTAGTAAAGTTCTGATTGATTCATCATTAATTTTTAATTTTCGGAGCGCCGGGCCATAACCGATATTCTCCGCAACAGTCCCATCAAACAATGCTGGTACCTGTAAAACCATACCTACTCGCTGCCGCAAAGTACCGGCAGGGATCGTGGCAATATCGATCCCATCCAAAAAAATCGAGCCGGCGCTTGGTGATTCCAGCTTGTTCAATAATCGCAACAGCGTTGTTTTTCCGCTTCCAGAAGGTCCGAGAATGACATGAATACTATGTCCACACGTATCAATAGAAATATCGTTGAGAATAGAAATCTGTTTTTTTCCTTTATCCGAGTTATGGAGTGTTTTCCATTTACTAACATGCTGCAGGGAGAATATCATAATAGGCTTTCTATTGCAAATCGCGAATACGAACCTCAATTTGTTTTTCTGATTTCAGTAATTCCAAAAGTTTTTGTGTATCAGTATTACCGTAATGATAGGGATAAAGAATCGCCGGTTTGAATGCTTTTGCGGCATCAGCGACCATTTCCGGCGTCATCGTATATGGCAGATTCATTGGTAGAAAAGCGACATCGATATGGGTGAGCGCTTTCATTTCCGGCGTGTTTTCCGTATCTCCGGCGACATAGATATTCTTGTCTCCACAGCGAATTATGTAACCGTTGCCATTTCCTTTGGGATGGTACGGATTATTTTCACTACGCATGTGAATGATATTGTAGGCTGGCACGGCTTTAATATTCATTCCAAGCACGTCTCTATTGTCACCATTTTTCATAATGATCGCGCCAGGAACACGATTCGCGCAACTGGCGGAAACGATAATCACTGTCCCCGGTTTGCGAAGCTGCTCGATCAAATCCGTGTCGAGATGATCGCCGTGCTCGTGCGTCACCAAAATCAAATCCGCTTTTGGTAGTTTAGAATAATCTCCTTCACGCGATACCGGATCGATATGAATGATTTTATCCTGACATTTAAACATCAGCGAACCGTGCCCGACAAAAGTCATTTCTAAATTTCCGTTATTGCTAGCAAGAGTATCAGTTTGTAGCGATCCGGATTTCGCAGATGAACCAGCAGCAAATCCGAAGATTGCCATGCAAATAAATGCTAATTTGATTATCATAATTTTCTCTCCTAATATTAATCATTTGGAGACGGTTTACGGATAGATTGAGATTTTTATCCCATTCACCGTGTCTCCTTGTCACCCCTTCAAAAAACTTCTCCCCCGTTTACAGCATACTCCTCAGGTCGATCATCGCTTAAGTCAACGATTATATAAGCCAAGCGTTCGATAGCGTGGGTTTCGAACAGTTTTAATAACTTCAAATTGATATTTTCCCGCACCTGTTCATGTTCTTTCCACACCGTTGTCTTTGTGAAATAATACAATCGGATAACGCGGGAGTTCCCATCAATCTCCCGGAAATTTACCATATGGAATTCCTGGTGTACATCGTTGTCATCTGCCAACATGGCGCGAATATCAGCCACCAATTTTTCCACTATCGAAGATGAAATACCATCAAGCCGAACATTGAATTTTACACGGCGTTTGTGCATGCGCGACCAGTTTTTCACGATCGCGCGGGCAATCGTATCGTTGGGTACGATAGAAACCGTTTTGTCGAAATTACGAAACCGGGTGCTGCGTAAACCAATTTCCTCCACATCGGCATCGATAATGCTGCCGCTGTCCAGACTGACCCAGTCACCTTCCTGAAACAGGTTATCCATATAAATTACGGCGCAGCCGAACCAATTGGCGATAATATCTTTGAACACCAAACCTAATGTCAATCCCATCCCGCCGAGCACACCCAAAATGGCAGCGACCGACATTCCGAGAAATATTTCCGCGAATTTAATAATGATGATGATAATAAGCATCACGCGCAATACTTTTTTTAGATAAGGGAGGAGTAAATCGTCAAGTTGAGTATGGGTGCGCTTGGCGAGTTTCTGCAAATAGGCGAGAAAAAAGTCGGCGCTGCGATACAAGAACAAACAGATGATGATAATGAAAAATAGTTGGAAGCCCTGATTTAAAATGGCATTAACAGCATCGTTTATATACCCGATAATAAACAGCCGCGCAAAGTAAAAGCCAACGCCGACAATTGCCAACTGTAACGGTCGCTGTACGGTTTGCAGTAATAAATCATCAATATCGGTTTCAGTTTTCTCGACAATGCGTTTGAGGTAATTGAGTAGCACACGGGATATAAATCGCTTTAATAAAAACGTGAACAAAATAATCAGTAGTGAAATTGAGAATGCGGTGAGCGGTACATTCCAGATTTCGAGCGTGGACCAGGTTTTCCAGAGTTCGTGCATGAGCTGTTCCTTATCGTTTGAAAATGTCGGGTGAATTCATGTTTATTATAAAAAATGTGGGAGTTAATGTCAATACTATTTTTATTTGTGAGAAATATTTGTATATGGTATCGTTTATCATTCACGGTAACAAACCAAATAAGAGTTATCGTTTTCAGGTTTCTTCATCATTAAACGGATTCCTATATTCAATTCAAAAAAGTGTTTTGCTTTTGCAGTATTAAGAAGTATATTATTCTCTTATTGACAAAAATGAATAGTCGAGACTGATAGCTCACAAGTTCCTGTTTTGTACGGTGCGTTAGTTTTTACTCCCGAAAAATTTTTTGGAATTAATTTTTGAATATCAATTATCGATCAGACGATCCGTACAGAGCAGAACTTTGTACCGTGAACAACTAATTTTTTGTAATCTATGCCCATCGAACTCCTGAAAATTCCTCACGATGCATCGGCCATGTTTAAAGAACGTCCCAATCGATTCGTTGGGGTGGTCGATGTATTTGAGCCGAACACGCTGCCGGATCAGCTTGTTCATATTCATGATCCCGGACGACTTGTGGATTTGTTGTATCCCGGCAATCGTGTGTTGTTGAAGAAAGCCGCATCAATGCAACGCAAGACTGCGTGGGATTTGGTGGCGGCGTTTCACAATCATGAGTTCGTGTTGACACATTCGGGATTTCATCGGGCGATTACCGAAAAATTGCTCGGTCATTCCGATATCCTGCCATTTGGTCCGTTGGTTACGATTGAGCCGGAAGTGCGTTACGGCCACAGCCGTCTTGACTTTCGGCTGACGATTGATGACGGTTCGTTTGTATGGGTGGAAGTCAAAGGCTGTACAATGGCCGAAAACAATATTGCACTATTCCCGGATGCGCCAACTACCCGTGGTGTGAAACATCTGACAACGCTGATTGATATTCGCGACCACAAGTTACAAGCTGCCATCATTATCCTGGTATTTCGTTCTGAGGCCAGCGCATTCGCGCCACATGCAGGAATCGATCCCGTATTTGCCGAAACGTTTCAGAAGGCCGTTGATGCAGGCGTCCGCGTTATCCCAATTAAATGTGGCTTTCAAAACGGATCGATCGTCTATCACGAAATTGTTCCGGTTACGGACTTTCGAGCTTGACAGATTCCGACCGATTTTATGGAACAACCAAATTACTTTAATCGCAAACAGAAATAACGATGAAACTGAACTTAATCGACATTATCAGTATCATTACTATTTTCCAACTTCTGCTGCTAGCTGTTTTTCTTATTATCAATCAAAAGGGCAAGCCGGTCAGCAATCGTCTGCTGGCAGCGATGCTTCTGATTAATGCAATTTTCATTATTCGATACCAGCTTTTCGATTTGAATATTATCCATGTATCGTCGTTCCCACGGTTCTATTATCTGGGGAATGCGTTGTATATTCTTATTGGCGTGCTGCTGTATTTGTATACGCGTTCGCTCTGCTTCTGCAATTTTACACTAAGGCGCAAACATTTCGTCCATCTGGCGCCTTATGCCTTGCTTGCAGTTTATGTTTATTGGTTATTTTGGGACTATTCACCATCAGCAGCTTCCATGACGACGTTTCATCAAAGATTATTTTTTTATGGGATGGTACATTTATCCTTGCTGATTTATATTATTTTGACATTTCGTACCGTATTGCTCTATCAGTCGGAATTGAAAAATATGTACGCGTCGATTCACCATATCGACTTGTCGTGGCTGTTGATTATTGTACTCGGTTTTGCGCTGATGTGGTTGACGGATGTAATCGCTGTTACGGGTGCGCTTTTTAATATTGGTAATTCTGTTTTCTTGTCAATATTGAATTATATTTCATTATCCATCAACCTGATCTTTGCATGTGCGATTGTTTATAAAGGCCTGAAACACCCTCAGGTTTTTAACGGAATTGATGAACGAATCAAGTACGCTCATTCACGACTAACTCCCGATGAAAGCAGTAAGCATATCCAAAAATTGCTGGTGTACATGACACGCCAAAAACCCTACCTTTCGCCGGACATTTCATTGAATGACCTGGCGCAAAAGCTTTCCATTTCCCCGCGTTATCTGTCACAAGGACTCAACGAAGTTGTCCAACAAAATTTTTACGATTTCATCAACGGTTACAGAATTGAAGAAGCAAAGCAACTTATGCAAACAACAACAAATCAGAAAAAAACGATTTTGGAAATTTTGTACGAAGTTGGTTTTAATTCAAAATCTGTCTTTAATACTGCATTTAAGAAACATACCGGCATGACCCCAACGGAATTCAAGCGGAAATACTCCCATTAACAATCTCATCAAATTAAAAAAATTGTAATTTTTCGTTCGAGTTCATGCAACAGGACGATTTTCATCGCGCCCTCCTCTATATTATAGCAGTTTGAAATGAATTATCATCTATCAGTCATCGGTACTCGCCGGGACGGACTGAATGATGGTAGTTGATTGCAATTTTTTCACTATTATTTCACGGAGGAAGTCATGAATCGTCATGTTACTTTAATCGCGATGATCAGCTTATTGCTGGTCAATAGTTTAGTATTTGCTGCTATCATTCAAGTGCCGGATATGGCGCCAGGAATTCAGGCTGGCATTGATATGGCGGTGGAATCCGATACGGTGCTGGTCGCTCCCGGCACTTATTTTGAAAATATTAATTTCAATGGAAAAAATATTGTTGTCGCCAGTCATTTTATTTGGGACAACGATCCCAATTTTATTTACTCCACAATTATTAATGGCAGTCAACCGACACAGCCCGATACCGCAAGTTGTGTGTTAATAATATCAGGTGAAGATTCAACTGCTGTGCTTGAAGGTTTTACTCTCACCGCTGGTACCGGTACGAAATGGAGAGATGAACATGGAGCCGGTACTTATACGGAGGGCGGTGGAATTTTAATAACATTATCATCACCCACCATTCGCAATAACCGTATTGTTAACAATGAAGCGATCCGGATGTCGTCGGGAACAACAAGCGCTGGCGGTGGCGGCATACGCATTGGAGATGGCTCTCCGCTGGTGGAAAACAATTACATTGCCAACAACAAGGGAATGTACGGCGGGGGAATTGTGCTTAATTATGCGAGTGCTAAAGTTCGCAATAATATTATCGTTAATAATGAAGTGTTCCAGGCGGTGACCGGTGTGCAAACATTTGGTGGCGGCGGGATTTGGATTTATCAAACCGGTCCAAACTTAATAGAAAATAACACAATCGTCGGCAATTCCGCGTTTGGGAGTGGAAGCACATTCGCGGCGAAAGGCGGCGGAATTTTAACAAGCACATCTACTTCTACCATTCGGAATAATATTTTGTGGGATAATACTCAAGATATTGGCGGCCAATTGTATGTTGAATCGACTTCATCTCACCCGGTTTCTGTGACTTACAATGATGTTCAGGGCGGTTTTGAAGGAGAAACCAATGTCGATACTGATCCGCTGTTTTTTGGAAATTATTTGTATCTGTCGGCAAACTCACCGTGCATCGATGTTGGTGATCCGGAGAGCGCAACAGATCCGGATGGCACACGGGTGGATATGGGTGCTCAATACTATGACTTAAATAAACCGTACATTTCAACAGTACAATTTTCCATCAACGATAGTCTTGAAAATACTAATGGCCGCGCCGACGCCGGGGAAACAGTTTCGATTATCATCGGTCTTAAAAATGTTGGTGCTGATGCACAAAATGTCACTGCCACTTTAATGCTGGATGATGCAGATGTGACAATGGAATATAATGCCAGCTCATGGGGAACGGTCGCTAATGGAGAGGCTGTATCAAACAAATCAAATCCGATAATGTTATCTGTTGCTGATGGTTCTGTCGCCCATAAAGTTACGTGTTATATTGATATAACAATCGATGATCAACACTACCGCAATGTCATGGATTCATTTGAATTGATAGTCGGAACCTCTTCCGTGATGTTCGTGAATGATGACGCGCAGCATGATTACGGGAAATATTACAAGAATGCGCTCGCGGCGCTTGATATCATTCCGCTCGAATGGAACGTCGCTCTACAGGGTTGTCCCTCAGCGTCGCTGCTTCCGTATGATGCTGAAGCAGTCATTTGGTCTGCCGGTGATGATCGTGATAGCTGTTTGACTTCGGAAGAGCAGCAGGCAATTAAATCGTACCTTGACCGCGGGGGCAAGTTGTTAATCACCGGCCAAAATATTGGATACGATTTCGCGAATGATCGAACCGAATCGGATTCGCTTTTTTATGCAAATGTATTGCATGCGGAATTTGTCGCTGATAGTGCGGGTGCCGTATGGGCAGTGGGAATCAGTGGCGATGCATATGCCAATGGAATACGGGTAATATTCACCGGTGCGTATGATGGGGCGGGCAATCAATCGACAACCGATGTCATAAATCCAATTGCGCCGGCGCTGCCCATTTTTAAATATACTCCCGGCGCTAATCTGGTTGGCGGATTACGCTATTCGGACAAAGCAACTGATTCGAAATTGATCTACCTGGCATTTGGTATTGAGGGAATTTCCGGCCCAAAACAGGATAGCGCCACAGATTTATTGCAAAAGGCACTCGAATGGTTTCAAACACCAACTGCTACTGATCGAAAATCAGCGAATACGGAACGTCCTGATTCGTATAAATTGTATCAGAATTGCCCGAACCCGTTTAATCCCACAACTCTGATTCATTACGATTTAGCAGCAGCCAACGACGTTGATTTGACTATTTATGATGTTGTAGGACGCGAAGTAACGACACTTATTCACGGATATCAACAAGCTGGATCTCACGAAATAATGTTTACCGCTGACAACCTGCCGAGTGGTGTTTATATTTATAAGCTTCAGGCAGGGAATTTCGCGGATTACAAAAAATGTGTACTGCTGCAATAATACGCATACGTTGGAATAGCACAGAAATATATACTCACCGTCAGGCGAACCGTACATTATCCATGCCATCGCTTGGAGCGATGGCATGGATATTATGAGGTTACAACATAATTGGATACTATCTATTAACCTCGTGAGATCGATTTTCCGCACATCTTATCATTGCCCTGTTCATGCCATTAAATTTTTCAGGATAAAAAACACGATTCCAAGAAAAAACTTTACATTGTCAAGTTTTCTTATCATATTAATAGCTGTTGTTTGAAACGCGTTAGCGTACTGATTTCGTGCATTCACTAATAATTCATTTCAAACAGAGGAGCTTTTTATGAATATTAAAATTACGTACTGTGGTGAGTGAAACTATCAACCGTATGCCTCCCGTGTGGAGCAAGAATTAAAGGCTGCATTTCCGTCGACACGTGTAAGTCTCATCCGCGGATCTGGTGGAATATTTGAAATACTTATGGATAATAAGCTGATTTATTCAAAAGCGCGAACCGGGCGTTTCCCGAACGCCGGCGAAATCACCGACATTATCGAAAATCTGACTTAAAATTTGAAATTCACTGACTGGCCGATTTTATTAATCGGCCATATTTTTTTACAGGATTTCCATGAAATATATTGCATTTGATGAACTGAAAAAATATTTTTACGAGATATTAATCAATCATGGCTTTGCTGATGGACGCGCGGAAGCATGTGCCGATATTTTTGCGGTGAATAGTTTGGATGGTGTTTATTCTCATGGCGTCAATCGGTTCCCTTATTTTGTAAAAATGGTGAAACTGGGATTTATTGATGCCAGTGCTGCACCCAAAAAAGTAGCGGCCTTAAATGCGATCGAGCAGTGGGACGGTTGTCTCGGACCCGGCCCGTTAAACGCACTGGAGATAACCGACCGTGCGATGGAACTCGCTCGGCAGTACGGTATTGGATGTGTGGCGTTGGCAAACACAAATCATTGGATGCGTGCCGGATATTATGGCTGGCACGCAGCCCGTGCAGGATTTATGCTCATCGCCTGGACGAATGCGATCCCAAACATGCCTGCCTGGGGATCGATAAAACCTGCACTTGGTAACAATCCGATAGTGATGGCAGTACCATATGAAGATCGAGCGATTGTGCTGGACACGGCGTTGTCACAGTTTTCCTATGGGAAGATGCGCCAGTATAAAATCAATAACACACCACTGCCATATCCGGGTGGTTATGGTGAACATGGTCAGTTAACAACGGACGCTGCCACTATTTTGAATTTGTGGAGTGCATTGCCGATAGGTTATTGGAAAGGCGCCGGCTTAGCTCTGCTGCTGGATGTGATCGCGGTTGCGCTTTCCGGGGGATTGGCAACTCATCAATTGGGAACGCAGGAGCACGAACACGGTGTATCACAGGTTTTCATTGCAGTGGACATCTCAAGATTTCACCCTGCCGATTCGATAGATGAACAACTTCAACAAATTATCCATGCTTATAAACAATCACCACCGATTGATGATAAAACAGAAATTGTATACCCCGGTGAACGGACGAAACGAATTCGGGCAGACAATTTAAAGAACGGCATTCCGGTTGATGACAAAACATGGGATCGCATCGTCGAGTTATCAAAATGACCTCTCAATAAAATTCCCATAAATAAATGGCGATAAAATGACGATAACAGACTAAAGAACTTTTGTGAATTGTCTGCGTTGGTGGAAATTATTTTATCGATCACCTGTGTTTCCAGTCATTTGTAATCAATTGGGGCGTCCATGAAAACAGTCACCATTCAATATTGTTTCGAGTTATCAGATTCGCGTAAAGAAATTTTTGAAATTAAGCTGGATGAAGAACGGATGGAGATCATTAACAATCAGCCAAAGAATCTGCCGTTCTGGGCGAAATTAGACTTTCACCAGTGTCCCAATTGTCCGTTGGATGTGGAAGATCATCCGCATTGTCCGTTAATGGCTAACCTGGTAAATATCGTTGGGCGATTTGATGACCTGCTATCATATGAAAATATGCATTTGGCAGTTGTCACCGAAGAACGCTGCATTTACCAGAGAACTACTGCGCAACGAGCGATCAGCGCATTGATGGGACTTGTGATTGCGACCAGTGGTTGCCCGCATTCAGTATATTTTAAGCCAATGGCCCGTTATCACCTGCCGTTGGCCAGCGATCATGAAACAATATACCGCGCCACATCGATGTATCTGTTAGCACAGTATTTTGTACACCATGATGGAGGCGAGGCCGATGTTGATTTAAAAGGACTGGATCAAATATACAAGAACATGCATACAGTCAACACCGCCATTGCCGAACGCATCCGTTCGGCGACAACCACCGATTCATCGCTCAATGCCCTGGTGATGCTCGATATGTTCGCTCTGGATGTGCCGATGGTCATTAAAGCATCGTTGGATGAAATCCGTCCGTTGTTTCAGCCCTATCTCGAGCCGGTACCGGAACTGGTGTTATCATAAAAAAGATATCAGCAGCGGATAAAAATAATGAATCCTGATCAAAAACGGTCAGGATTTCTTGTTTTCTGAAAGTTACATTGACTTTCACATTAAATTTTATATATTATGGAAATCCGGAATGTTTCAGGTTCATCATAAATAGGAATCCGTTTTATGTCAGAAAATTCACCATCGATTTCGTTACGAAATGTAATAGGTTATCAGTGTTTTGTCGACAGTTTTGCTGTCGGAGAGAAATCATTAACTGAAAAATCAGCTCTTTATCCAACCACGGTCTATAACCATCCGACAAAACTGCTGTATTGGGGTGAAGAATTTCCTGAATATTGTTATGGCTACGCTTTTTATGGTGGAGATTTATCTGGCGTTGGCAGTTCAATTCAACATTACCTGGCGGATTTTGGAATTGATCTGCTTTATCTGACACCGATATTTAAGGCGGATAGCAACCATAAATATGATACCGTGGATTATTACATGATTGATCCACAATTCGGGGACCTGTCAATTTTTCATAAACTTGTAGAAACGTGCCATCACCATCGTATCAAACTCATTCTTGACGGAGTTTTCAATCATACCAGCTATCATCACGATTGGTATATTAAAGCCCAACAGGGAAACACGCCGTTTATCGATTACTATAAAAAAAATGAACAGGGCTATTTTCTCAACTGGAACGGCATTGAAACGTTGCCATTGCTAAACCACACCAATCCCGATGTTCAGGCATATCTATATGAGTCCCCCAAAAGTGTAGTTAAGTATTGGCTGGATCAGGGCGCCGATGGTTGGCGTCTGGACGTGGCCGAAGGATTGGGTGTTGATGTTATCAGTCAAATTAAAAAATCTATCCGAACAAGCCATCCGGACAGAATTCTTTATGGCGAGGTAATTGAAACCTATGGCAAAAAATGGCTGGGGCCTGATTTGCTGGACGGCCTGATGAATTACGTGTTTCTGGGAACGACAGTTAATTTTTTGACGGACAAAATAAATGGTGAAGCCTATTTGTCCGAACTTACGAACATGTACAATGAATATCCTCACGATCAGCTTTATAATAGTTGGAATATTATCAGCACACACGATACCAACCGGATGATTCATGCAGTTAACGGAAATGAAAATTTGTTTAAAATTGCTGTTACGCTACAATTCACCTATCCCGGAATTCCTATGATTTATAACGGTGATGAATTAGGGGTGATGCCGGGACAACACGACAAAGATAACCGCCAGGGTCTGGAATGGGAACGGGTGGATATCCTGAAGTTGAAGGCCAAAGCACCATGGAAAGTGACTCCGCCGATGGATTGGGATAGAATCAATCAATATTCAAGTTTTCATTTTTTCTACAAACATCTAATCTGGCTACGCAAGCATTATCACGTTTTTGCCGATGGTGAATTTGTGCCGGCATACGCGGATGAGTTTATTCTCGGCTATTTTCGAGTAAAAGAAAATAAAGTGGCCTTGATCATTGTTAACAAAGGCAACGATAAAGATATCACTATTTCGATCCCGCAGGCAATCTGCAAAAATGCCTCGGTACTAAAAGGTGTTCATGGCCCAGTATCTGAGATTAATGTTTCCGGTACTTCATTAACACTTAAAGTTAATGGTCAGAATGCCCTTATTTTTGTGAATTAGCTGATCAATAATTGATTTCATGAATTTAATGTACCGTAATACTTCAAGTTAAATTTTCGTAAAATCAGCCAGTTTATCAAGTTCATTATTGACATTGAAAATTTAACTATGTATTTTTCAGTCTAAAAACGGAAAAATATCAGCTTTATTCCGATTAATAACCCTACTTCCCCCAATCCTGATGTTCTCGAAATAACGCCAAAATCGTCCAAATTCGATACTTGCAACCAGATACTCAGGCTCTTATTCTTATTTCTAACAGTTTCCCGTAGTGATGAGTATGACATGGAACAGTCCGTTAATCCGGCGTCACAACATGAAATCCTGGAACGAATTTTCAATAATATCCATTTATGTGTAGTTTATCTGGATCGGGATTTCAATTTTTTAAGAGTAAACAAAGCATATGCTGATACCTGAGGATATACGCCGGATTTTTTCATTGGCAAAAATCATTTTGATCTTTATCCCCACGAGGAAAATTAACGCATTTTCCAACAGATTGTCGAAAGCGGTGAAGCTTTTACAATCTACGCCAAACCGTTTGAATTCCCTGATGATCCCGAACGAGGTATCACCTGCTGGGATTGGTCATTGCAACCGCTATTGAATGAAAATGGCCACGTTGAAGCGCTGCTTTTTACCCTCGTCGATATTACCTTTCAGAAACGTAATGAATTGGCGCTGCAAGAGCACAAATCCCAGCTTGAATCGTTGGCGCTGCAGCGAACGAATGAGTAGCGCACGAGCGAAGCAAAATACCGAACGCTTTTTGAAAATATGCTTAACGGATTTGCGTATCATGAAATAGTCACTGACAAAACCGGAACGGCTGTGGATTACATTTTTCTTGAAGTGAACAAGGCGTTTGAATCAATGACTGGGCTGCAACGGGAGAATATCATTGGTAGGCGAGTTACTGAAGTATATCCTGATATCGATAAAATAGGATTTAACTGGATTGAAACATACAGAAAGGTGGCGCTTACCGGGGAACCTGTTGAGTTTGAGCAGTTATTCGAGCCTCAACAAAATTGGTATTTTGTATCTGCCTTTCAATCCGGGTGGACAGAATATCTGGCAAGGGGTACTTTATGTAAAACCGGATCAATTTCATGAGTATAAAGCGTGGTGGCGTTCCACAGGCAAGTTGATTGCCCCGCATGAGTGGGGCATTGCCCGAGCCTTAAAAAACAAAGAAGAATCGTTTGAAGAAGAAATTGAATGTTTCGATGGTACACATAAAATTATTATGAATTGGGCAGTGCCGTTTATTGATGACGATGGTAATATAAAAGGCGTCATTGCCGTTAATCAGGATGTAACCGAACGGACCAGGCTTGCCGATGAACGTGAGAGGCTGATTGAAGAACTACAAACCGCGCTGAATGAGGTAAAAACGTTACGAAAAATCCTGCCAATTTGCAGTCACTGCAAAAAAATCGCGATGATGAAGGGTACTGGAAGCAAGTAGAAAGTTATTTTCGGGATCATTCCGAGATCGATTTCACTCACACAATTTGTCCTTCCTGTTTTAAAGAACATTACGCGGATTTGTATCAATAAGAAAAAAATAAAAACCACTTGACTTTCCAATTTCGTTTTGTTATATTGTTGACCGACGAGTCAGTCATAATAAATGAGAGCACTATGCCAAAGATCATTGACAAGGAAGAAAAGCGACAGGCAATATTAATAGCTGCAATGAAAGTGTTTGCCCAAAAGGGTATCGCTAATACTAAAATGACCGACATTGCAGATGCAGCCGGGATTGGGAAAGGTACGATATACGAGTATTTTAGGAATAAGGAAGAGATTTTTCAAGCCTCATATTCGGTGTTTATGGAATCGATGGAAGCTACAATTGCTCAACGAATATTTAAGATTACTGATCCGGTAGAAAAACTAAAAGCATTGTTTCGGGCAATGACTGAAACATTTGCCGGCAGCGGCGCCGATTTCATGGATATGATGCTCGATTTTTGGGCAGAAGCCGTCCGTCAAAAGGACGAAAGCAAAATTAAAATTGTTGATCTGCACAAAATTTACGCCGATTTCCGGCAAATCATTGGCGCCATTCTTGATGAAGGTATCCGACTTGGCAAATTTAAGCATATGAATACATTTATGGCGGCTTCAATTATGATTGGTGCGATGGATGGTATTATGCTGCAATGGATTATGGACCGGAAAAATTTTAATGCAAATGAAGCGGTAGAGTGTTTTTTGAATGAGTTGTTGGCGGGAATTTATATAACGTGAAACGCCAGACGTGAGACGGAATAGTGAAAAGTGAATAGTGAATAGGCGATGTAAATATTTCACTAAACTGCAACAGGAAAACAAAATAATGAATTCGTTGATTGTCTTCGACTCGGTTTTTGGCAATACGGAACAGATAGCCAGCGCAATTGCTGGCGCGCTAGGTACGGATGAGAATATCAAACTGCTTCGTGTAAATGAAGCTTCTGTCGATCAGATTGCTGAAACGGATGTGTTAATTGTTGGTTCCCCGACTCGGGGATTTAGAGCGACAGCAGCGACTACTCATTTTTTAAAACAGATTCCCCGCAATGGATTGAAAGGTGTAAAAGTAGCAGCGTTTGATACCCGTATTTCGGAGCAAGATATTGACTCAACAATGTTACGCTTCATGATGAAAAAATTTGGTTATGCCGCATCCCCGATTGCTACGCGACTGCGTAAAAAGGGTGGCAGACTAATTCTGCCTCCGGAAGGATTTATTGTGGCCGATACCGAAGGTCCGCTAAAAGATGGAGAGTTGGATAGAGCTGTGGCATGGGCAGATAAAATTCTTACCGAATTTAAAAAATCAAACTAAATTTCATACAAGAAAAATCGTGTTTAAAGTGACGCGATTTTTTTTTAAATGATAAATGACCGATAGGTCGGTCAATTACGCAGGAGGTAAAAATGCGACGATTACTCATTTTTGTACTATTGGTGACATGCTGGACTTCCTGGCAAGCATATGGACAGGAAATAACTGCTGATCAGATCATTACAAAAGTGAATGATTTGATGAATCAAAAATCTATGGTTGCAACAGTACGAATGACTATTGTGACCTCGTCCGGTAAAACCAGGACATTTGAATACGAGTCGTGGAGCAAAGATAGCGGAGAAAAAAATTTGATGCGCTACACAACTCCGGCGCGGGTGAAAGGACAGGCGATTCTGATGCTCAACAACGCCGACGACATTTGGGCCTATTTCCCCCGGACACAACGCACCCGAAAGTTGGCGACGCACGCAAAAAAGCAACAAATGGAAGACAGCGATTTCACCTATGAAGACATGGGCAGCGGCAACGCGTTTATCACCGACTTCATCGCCAAACGGCTACAGGATGACAAAATGCAGGATTACGATTGCTATCGAATTGAATTAACCAAAAAACCGGACATCGACAGCCACTATTCACGGTTGATAATGTATATCATCAAATCCAATTTTGTGCCGGTGGTGATCGATTATTACGACGAAAACGATCCGAGCTTGTGGTTAAAACGGCTGGTGCAATCGGATATTCTAACCATCGATGATATTCCGACCGCAATGAAGATGGTTATGCAAAATCAACAGGATCGTACCGAGACATCGATGGAATTGGCGGATGTGAAATACAATGTTGAACTGGACGATGCCATGTTCACCGAAAGGGGACTGAAAGAATGAAACGTATTTTACTGTTAATCGTGATTGCCGGCTCTACTCACACACTACGGGCGCAATCTGTGGATATTTTTGGTTATGTAGAGCCACAGTTAATGGTGGCGCGCGTCAATGGAACGACCTATCAGCTAAACTCAAATAAACTAAGATTGGATCTGGAGGCAAAACCCTCGGATCGCGTCACTATCGGAGCGAATATAAATTTTCTGACCTATCATGGCAAGACTCAGTGGTCGATACCCGATTTTTTGCCCAGGCAGATTCAAGCAGAAATTCCCGATTTCAAAGTGCTCGGCATGTCGATCGATCCCTATGTGTTGCCATATAATGACCGGCAATATCTCGACAATACCTACGTTAAACTTAATTTGGGTCCCGCTGACCTAACTGTTGGTAAACAACAACTATCGTTCGGCACTGGCTATGTCTGGAATCCCACTGATGTTTACAATCAAAAAGATGTGCTCGATCCGACCTATGAGCAACCGGGACACAACGCTCTCCGATTGGATATTCCCTTGTCAAATCGCACAACATTTACGACTGTTTATTCCCCGAACCAGTGGGATGAATCCGGCGATATGATGATGCGGGCAAAAACAACTGTTGGGCATTTTGACCTGTCGGTCAGCGGCGCCTGGCAGGCATGGGCGCTGAGCGACGCCCGTGTTATTGATATGTTGCAAATGAATTTTTATCAAGTGCCAACGCGTCGCACAATCGTTGGTGGCGATCTGGTCGGTGAACTGTTGGGGATTGGTGTATGGATGGAAGCTGCCAGTCATCAGGTGAAGGTCAATTCGGATGACTGGAGCCTTTATCAAACAGCTTTGAACCAGCAATTTTCCACACCAGTCTGGTCTTCTGCTTTTGTGCCGATTCCGGCGCTGATGGAGATTCGTGATGATTATTATGAATTGGTTGCTGGCATGGATTATACATTTGACTCGCAAATGTATATTATGACCGAATTCTATCGCAATACTTGGGCGAAATCCAGTAGTGATAACTACCGCTTCAACGACTGGATGCAGGTGCTGGCAGGTGAAGTCAAAACCATCGCTCGTGATCAAATTTACGCTTTAATCCAGTATCCTGCTACCGATTTAGTGCAACTCAGTTGTTCGGTACTTGCCGCAACTTCTGATAATAGTGGCGTTATTATCCCGATGATAACGTGGAATATATTCGAAAATGTTGATGTGACGTTGATCGGAAATTATTACTATGGCAAGGATGGCACCGCTTACTCAAAATTGCTGGGAAATGGTGGTTTGACACGCGTTCGCGTTTATTTTTAATGAAGGAATTTGGGAATGTGTGAATCACGATTAAGACTACATGGGATCGTTAGCTTGATATTCGTTCTGATCTCATTTATTATTGGTGTTAATGCTATTGCTTACGACTCGGTAATTTTGAGTGCCGTTAATGCGTTTAGCATACTTGCATTTTTCTATGTCGTACCAGTCACATATTGCGCCAAATGCCGCACGCGGGAACAGTGTAATCATTACATTTTCGGAAAAATTTCGGTGATGCTATCAAAGTTCAGAGATGAACCGTATCGTCCTGCGGATTGGTTGCCAGTGGTTCTCATTATGCTTGCGATTATTGTGTTACCGCAATATTGGCTGGCAAAACATGTCTATCTACTCGTAAGCTATTGGGTTCTGTTCGCTGTTGCAGGGATTGAAGTATTAACATTTATCTGTCCGAACTGTTTGAACCAAAAATGTGCGTTGTGCAGAAATCGAGCGATGTCAATGTAATTTTCGGGTCATGAATTCGATAGTAAAAAGTATGCTTACTGAGGAAAACAATTAAATAACTTTCCCATTTATTTGACCGCAAATGGACGCTAATATACGCGAATAAAAGGTCCATTAGCGTGCATTTGCGTGAATTGGCGGTTGCATAAAATTGGCAAATTAATTAGGCAGTGATCCTAACCTGGATAAACCAGAATTAAAAAAATTAGACAGGATAACAGGATGAACAGGATTTCTTAGAGGAAGAGATTGTACAAATCCTGTGAATCCGTGAAATCCTGTCTAAAATATG
>JAFGDW010000087.1 GCA_016931935.1 Candidatus Zhuqueibacterota bacterium
CGGTGTCGAAGGCAACAGTCTCCTGGTATTCAACGAAATTATGTCTGCTGTAACGTCCGGCCTTCGACAAGCTCAGGCCTCGGTTCTAAACATAGTATCTGAGTTATCTACATAATCATTTAAGATTTTAATGATTCACAAGAACGCATTTTTCAGCATTCATATCCCAATTCAACTGCTTATCGAAATAGATTTCTCTCCGAACAATCGATTGTACACACATGTAAACCCGCACTTTAGCTACTAGTGAATTTTAGACGCTCTGTCTTCAACTAAAGGATGCAATTCATTCATCGTAATTTTATGAAAGTCGTTTTATTCAGGAATAAAACCGATTTATCAATTGTCCAAATGATTGATAGCATTTTATACAGCATTTTTCTGTAGAATAACGGCGATCGTCTCTAAACATTAAAATCATGGCAGGTAAAAATGGAGAAGCGAATATTCAACTTAATTCTGATCTTTACAATGTGGCTGTTACTAATGATGGCCTGCGATAACACGCCTTCGCCGACTTCCTTCACTGATAAAAGTAGTGATAATGGCAGTAATTCCGAAACGGTACCAAATGAAGGATTTACCAAAACCGTTTCTGATGCACTCACTGAAAATTATTCGGATCATGAGATTGCAACAGATTATAACTGGAATGCTGCCAGTGCGACAGAAATCACATTGAACAGTTCCGGCATTGCTATCAGTGGAAATGGCGCTAAAGTGGAGGGAAGTACACTTAAAATTAAATCTGCCGGTACCTACCGAATTAAAGGATCACTTGATGATGGTCGTATACTCGTTGATAATGACGATGACGGAATTGTACGACTGGTTTTGGATGGAGTAAATATTCACTGCTCGACCAGTGCTCCTATTTTCATAAAGAATGCTAAGAAAACAATTATTGTGCTGGCCGACGGAAATGAAAATTATGTCTCGGATGGCGCCGCGTATGTTTTTGATGATCCGGAAGATGATGAACCCAACGCGGCTATTTTCAGCAACGATGACGTTACGATTTACGGCAATGGTGCGCTGAAGGTTGATGCACAATACAACGATGGTATTACCGGCAAGGATGGACTGATTATCGCTGGCGGCGAAATTGTGATATCCGCCGCTGACGACGGAATTCGCGGCAAGGATTATCTGATAATAAAAGACGCAACAATAACAGTGAAAGCCGGCGGGGATGGATTGAAATCTGATAATGATGCAGATGTATCGAAGGGATATATTGACATTGAAAGCGGGACGCTAAACATTACAGCATCCGGCGATGCAATTCAGGCAGAAACAGACGCACTAATCCGCGATGGTGAATTTAATATTGTTGCCGGCGGTGGGAGTAGCGTTCGTCTTAATGAAGATGTTTCCGCCAAAGCAATCAAGGCTGAGGTTTACACCATTGTCGATGGTGGCAATTTTACTATTAATGCTACCGACGATGCCATCCATTCAAATAATAGTTTAGCAATTAATGACGGCACGTTTTTAATTTCGACCGGTGATGATGCTATTCATGCTGACACGTTGTTGGGAATTAATGGGGGAAATATTCAAATTAATAAATCGTATGAGGGAATCGAAAGCCAGGCGATTACCATTAATGACGGCACCATTAACATTTTTTCCAGCGATGATGGTATAAATGCAGCGGACGGAAGTGAAGGTGACGGTATGAATGGTGGGCCGGGCGGAGGCGGCATGCCACCTGTTGGTAATTTTTCACTCAAAATTAACGGGGGATATATCGCGATTCAGTCAGTTGGAGACGGTATTGATATTAATGGTTCTGTGGATATGACGGGTGGAGTATTGCTTGTAAATGGGCCGACAGCCAATATGAATGGCGCATTGGATTATAACAGGTATTTTAAAATCACTGGAGGTACTGTAATCGCAGCCGGTAGCTCCGGTATGGCGCAAGCACCGGGTACATCATCAACTCAGTACTCGGTATTGATTAATTTTAGATCTGCGCTTGCTGGTGGGACTGTATTTCATATTCAAACCAGTGTGGGCGAAGATATTCTTAGTTTCGTTCCAGTTAAAAACTATCAGTCGATTGCATTCTCGTTACCGGAACTTAGAAAAGGCACGACCTATGATGTTTATTATGGAGGAAATATTACCGGTACGGAAAACGATGGATTGTATACGGATTGTGTATATTCTCCTGGAACAAAATTCACTAGTTTCACGATAAATAACGTAATTACAAATGTGTACAACTGACATTATCACATCATAAGAATACTACTTTTGATTAGTCATTCAAACCAAAACGGTGTCATTCCCGCCCACAGGACTTCCCGGCGAAGCCGGTCGCATGTAATTCAGCGTTTCACGGGAAAGGATTTTTGATCAAAACTCCTTGTCAGGTAGTTTTAATTAATAAGGTAGACTGGACTTGGCAGCCTGTCTATCTTAAAAAATATTGGTAACTTGTAGCGTTCGGGAGTGACGACAAATTGTAATGTGATAAAGTAAAACACGTCTCAACGCATAAAAAAAGCTCACCACTATGATGAGCTAAAAATTTCGTACGCCCGTCGCGAATCGAACGCGAAACCTACGGATTAGAAGTCCGTTGCTCTATCCAATTGAGCTACGGGCGCGATTGGATCTCTGATTTGTTAATTTAAGCAGGCTAAATGTAAACAATTTGAAATTGATAATCAAGGATTTTTTTCGTATTTCTTACGGCTCCAATCTCGAATAGCGATTATAGCGTACCGATAAAGATGGATTCACAAACAATGGAGTCGGCCCGATATCGAGTTGCCGTAGTTGTGCAAGCATTGCATCACGTGTTTGGCTGAATAGTGACATATTTACATCAGAAATTGGGTCACCCGATGTATTCTTAATTTTAAGCGGATTGATCGGGTGTCCATTATCGTAAAACGTGTAATGCAGGTGTGGGCCAGTTGCCAAACCGGTTTTACCTACATATCCTATAACATCCCGTTGTTTTACCGATTTGCCTTCGTACATGCCTTCACCGTACCGACTTAAATGTCCGTATAATGTAACATAACGCGGATTTTTATGTCGGATTTTTACGTAACGTCCGATTTCCCTGCCATAGCCCATTTTTATAATAGTGCCATTTGCTGCTGCAGATACAGGCGTCCCAATGGGCGCTGCGTAATCAATGCCGGTGTGCGCACGTACTTTTTTAAGGATCGGATGCTTACGTGCATACGAAAAGTACGATGAAATTCGTCGGTAATTCAACGGTGATTTGAGAAACGTTTTCTGAAACGATTCACCTGTTACAGTGTAGTAGCCATCATCATGGGGATCATTGTTGAAGTAAATAGCAGTTAAATCTTCTCCCTGTAAAGTGTATTGAGCTGCAAAAATTCGTCCGTAGCGCACAAATCGCGCATGTTGGCTTGTTTCTGATTCTGTGGTATCATCCGGCAGATAATACGCTTCAAAGATAATTTTAAATTCGTCTCCAACGCGTGGATCGATGAAAAAGTCAACATCCCACTGGAAAATATCGGTGAATTCAACTAAAAGCTCTGGTGTCTCTCCGGCAGCGAGAATCGCATCGTATAGTGATGTCTCAATGTGTCCTTTCAAGTGGCGAATGCGTTTCTGTAATTTTACTTTATCAACCGATGCTGATGTCTCACCATTGGCATATTCGACAGTATAGCGCTCTTCGATAGACGGAACCAGCGTGAAGCGGACGATTGAATCCGTGGAATCCCGTTCAATGATATAATCCTGACGTGGCTTTAATTTTCGAAGATCATATATTTTTTTTAACTCCTGACTGATTGCATAATTAATCGAGTGCTCAATTCCGTTTTTACGCAGGATGGATGAAAGTGTCTCCCCATAACGAATTCTGGATTCATCACGGGATAGTTCGGGTTCGGGAATTTCCTGAACAGGTGCAAGTGTTTGTTGCTCGACGTTTGTTTCCGGATGTGGATTTTTTGATTGATGGCAATTGCTAAATACGCAAAGCAGTATACATATGAATGAGATGAAGAACAGGTATCGATGGTACAAGTTTTTATGTTTCTGCATGATAAATAATGATTTTAAAGTTCAAAATAACAAATCCTGAGTCTGATTAACCTTGCAAATAGGTAAAGTCTAGAGATCACGATTGATCATGAAATCAGCCCAGGATTTGAGTAAATCCTTGTAGCGCGATGCACGTAATGCATTCAAATGAGAAAGCGCCGTATCGAGATATTTTTGTGCCAGTCTTTGAGAATAATCTACCCCATTGAGATCGATGAGCAACTGTTTCGCTTCTTCTATTTCGTCATCACTTGCCTTATTATTACCAATTAAAGTAAGCAAACGTGCTTTCTGAGCTGAAGAAGCATTTTTCAATGCGTGTAGCAGAACCGTGGTTTTCTTGCCTTCCCGAATATCTGATCCCACCGGCTTGCCTAACCGTTTTTCATCGCCCACAATTCCGAGGATATCGTCCTGAAGTTGAAATGCGATTCCACAGTTACTGGAAAATTCTTTGACAGCTCGTACCAGCGGATTGTCGATGTATGGCGTATTCAGGCCAATCATCGCTCCGGCCTGACTGGCAAATTCATATAAGATGCCGGTTTTGAGCCATAGCATATGAATAACATCTTTTTCCTGAATGGATTCAATATTCTTCTTTTGTAATCCAAACTGAACATCTAGAACTTCGCCATAAACAAGCATGTTTAACACATGGGTTTGCAGGTAACG
The DNA here is from genome assembly GCA_016931935.1 of Candidatus Zhuqueibacterota bacterium. Taxonomy (GTDB): domain Bacteria; phylum Zhuqueibacterota; class Zhuqueibacteria; order Thermofontimicrobiales; family Thiofontviventaceae; genus Thiofontivivens. Next base: position 4,729 of record JAFGDW010000087.1, read on the forward strand.
AATAATTGCCAAAATGACGCGAGGGTCGATTTTATTAGCCGACGCACAATCAATAAACGATGTAATGCACCAGCCATGCTGTACATCACCAGTGAGAATCGCAATGTCGCGCCCATAGTCTTTAGCGAGTTTGGCATCCAGTCCCATTTCAGTTTTGGCGATGGTTTCCATCTGTTTATGGACCGTTGGTTCGCCACGTCGGAGATGATCATTATCAATCACATCATCGTGGACAAGCGTCCAGGTGTGAAATAATTCAACGCCCGCGGCAGCGCCAATTGCTTTATTTTCGTCACCCCCGACTGCACCGCACGACATCATTAATACGGCGGGACGCAAACGTTTGGACGGCCGCTGCAAATAGCTTAACACGGCGCGTTTTATATGATCGGGTTTCAGATAATCAACAACATCACTTTGAAACAAATAATCATTAACTTTTTGTGAAGCCTGTAGGAGATAATCCTGAAAAGCGTTCTGCGTCACAGTTGGTTCCTCAATATTTTAACCTGGTTGCTGTGTAGTAATTATCGTCATATTCTGTACTGAATATGAATAAGCTTTTATAAAAATATGAAACAATCGCTAGAAAAACAAGCAATTTTTGCATTTAAGTATTGATTCTTACAGAGGAAACATGTATTATGTAAAAACCGGAGAACGGAGACCGGTAAACGAACTATGGTTTATAATATTTACCATTATCAGATTTGTCCGCTTTTATAGTTAGAATTCTGAACGTTTAAAGAAATTTTACTCACCACAAATCCAGTGTATCCTTTGTGCTTACTGAAAAATTAAAGAAATATTTCGGTTACTCTGAATTCCGCCCACTGCAGAAAGAAATAGTTGAAGCTGTGCTTGGGAAAAATGATGTCTTTGTTGTTATGCCCACCGGCGGCGGAAAATCTCTCTGTTATCAACTTCCTTCAATTGTCAATGCCGGCCTGACAATCGTAGTTTCCCCGCTAATTGCGTTGATGAAAGATCAGGTCGACAGCTTGCGCGCTATGGGTATCCGGTCGGCATTTATTAATAGCACATTGCATCCGGGGGAAATCGATCAGGTAAAGCTTGAATTGCAACAGGGATCAATTAATCTGTTGTATGTTGCCCCGGAACGACTGATGATGCCTGCATTCCTGTCCTTCATCCAGGGACTAAAAATTGATCTGTTTGCGATTGATGAAGCACACTGCATTTCAGAATGGGGTCACGATTTTCGACCGGAGTACCGGCAGCTAACAGTGCTTAAAGCTCAATTCCCCAAAATACCGATTATTGCACTTACTGCCACGGCTACGCCGATTGTACAGGATGATATTATCAAACAATTGCAGTTGACATATCCGGTGCTATTTAAAAGCAGTTTCAATCGGGATAATTTGTTCTACCGCGTTATTCCAAAGAATAATACTTACGACCAACTTCTTAATTACTTACAGGCACGAGCCAACGAAAGCGGAATTATTTACTGTCAAAGTCGAAAATCGGTGGATGCACTGGCTGAAAGCCTACATATCGATGGCTATTCTGCGTTGCCATATCATGCGGGCATGGAGAAACAGCAGCGGTCTCAAAATCAGGAAAAATTCATTCGCGATGATGTGAAAATTATTGTAGCTACCATCGCATTCGGAATGGGGATCGATAAGCCGAATGTGCGGTTTGTGATTCATTATGACCTTCCTAAGAATATTGAAAGTTATTACCAGGAAACCGGCCGGGCAGGACGTGACGGCCTGGCATCCGATTGCATATTATTCTATAGTTATGGCGATAAAATAAAGCAGGAATATTTTATCAATGAAAAGGAAGATGTTCGTGATCGGCAGGTTGCGGCTGAAAAATTACAGCAAATGATTGAATTCTGCGAAAGCCCAATGTGCCGGCGTACGGTGTTATTAGCATATTTTGGAGAAACGTTTACCGAACCAAAATGCAATACCTGTGATAATTGTCTACGGCAACGAAATGTTGTAGACGCTACCCGTGAAGCACAGATGATCATGTCATGTGTCAAACGGGTGGGGGAGCGCTTTGGTTCCAATTATGTTATCGATGTGTTACGGGGATCAAAAAGTGAGCGGATTTTTCAGAACGGACATCAGCATCTTTCCACCTACAGAATTGGTCATGAAATTGGGAAAAACCACTGGCAGGCGATGATTCGCGAATTAACACAACTGGGATATTTGAAAACGGAAATGCAGGCTGGTCAGTATCCGGTTTTGCAATTGACGGATAAAAGTGCGGCAGTATTATTTCAGGGTGAAAAAGTGTTTTTATCTGAACCGGAAAAAGAGAAAGTCAAACCCGTTGTGATAATGGATCAGGATTACGATCGCGAGTTGTTTGAGCGGCTGCGTACGTTACGAAAACGAATTGCTGATGAAGAGTCTGTCCCGCCTTACGTTGTGTTTCCGGATACGACCCTGAAAGAGATGGCCACCTATTATCCATCGACCTGGGCTGGTCTGCGTACGATCACCGGCGTGGGGGAAGCCAAGCTAAAACGCTACGGCCCGCGTTTCCTGAAAGTGATCGTGGGGTTTTGTCAGCAATTTCATATAGAACCCAAAACGAAGATTGAACCGAGGCGTCAGCCCCGAAAGATGCGCGGCCCAAAAGCAACAACGGAACAGGCGACTCTGGCATTGTTACAACAAGGAATGACCATCGATGATGTCGCCAGTAAGCGAGGTATTACAAAAACAACGATTTGGGGGCATATCGAACAATTAATATTAGCAGGGGAAGATATAATTATTGAACGATTTGTCTCGCTTGAAAAGCAGCACATCATTCGCAAAGTATTAGCCGAACTTGGTACTGATTTTTTACGTCCAATTAAAGATCGCCTGGGCGCGGGTTTTTCGTATGAGGAAATTAAATTGGTGCGGGCAAAGATGGTGGCCGATAAAGGATAGATAATTAAAGTTGAGTTTTTGTACTTTTCTGAAAGCAAAAAAAGCAGAACCGGTGATGATTCTGCTTTTTTTATGACATATGATAAAGGTGTGGTCGAATGAATTGTGAAGCTTGATTAACATGCATCTGTAATATTTATTAACAAACTGTGTGCCAAAATGAGACGGGAATTTCATCCCTGTCTGCCAGCGCTTATTAGAGATGTTGAGTTTTATCAAATCACATTTTATTGTAGGGATTGATGACACATGTAAAATGAATAGACTAACTATTGTAAAAACAGAATTAAAGAGTGTAAAAAAAATGTACACAAAAAATAGGTTCAAATACAGGTTAAGGATTCGAATCTCTTTATACATGAGCGATGACATCGCATGAATTAATACTATCGCTACATCACAGACTTAAAAATTAGGATTATATCAGATAAATTCAGCCCGTACGCCTTCTTCACTAATTCCCCGAACGTAATAATTAGGATCATTCAGGAAACTCAGGAATATAACGATAAACGCAATTGCCGCTTCCACCATCAACGATTTGTCTTTGTATAAATGTTCGAGATTGATTTCGCGACTTTCACGCTGCGCGCTGTCAAATCGCGAAATAAACAGGCCATCTAACCGATGTCCCATAGTGGGTGCGGTGACAGAATCGATGCCGCCTTTCTGGACATACTCCATCGTATTTAAAAGCATATTGCGGATGTTTTCAATTTTGGGTTCATGATAACCAAAAATATGCAGTGCAATCCGTTGTGCCTCACGCATACTCGCTCGCGCCAGATGTTCGAATATTTTCTGAGCGACGGCATCATTAAGTGAACGCTGCTTTTGCCGGATTAGCGACATCAATACGATATTTTTGAACAGTTGATAGAGACGGTTGGCGCCATTAATGGCTGAGCGTGGGGGATGGGGATTGCTTGGTTTGTAACCTTTGTACGTATTGATAAACAATAGCTGAAAAACAGTCTCAAAAAAATTTATTCCCTCGATAGGGTCCTGGAAATCGATACGCATATCAAGGGTATTATCCAACCGGTCAGCTAATTTGACACGAATCGCCTGAGGAGATGCAACTGCGTCATCGAGCATTCGGCCAATGTAATGATAGTATGTTTCATCAGGACGCATGGTGAGATATTGCAACCAATTGAACAACTGTTTTTGTTCAGATTCAGGAATCGTGCGAATTAACCGTTTGATTTGGCTGTCTGATTTGAACCAGGACGATGGCTTGAAATCTCGTGGTTTATTATCTTCAAAATTATCGTGCAGTAATTCTGTAATTAATTCAGTTGTTTGAATCGATTCCATATTGCGGGCCAAAAGCGCCGCAGCCCTGATCGGATGAAGCACCGAAAGCGGACCGAGAATGCGACGTTTTTGACCATAGGCTTTGTTGATATAGTGCAACACATCGAGCAATAATTCGCGTTCGTGATCATGAACAGACTTGCCACTCAAAATAATACGAAGAATATTATCCCAATCGGTCTGTTTAGCGCTCAGATGATAATTTAAGACAGCGGATAATCGGAGAAATTCGTTATAGTCGTAGTATTGCATGTTAATGAGAACCTTATGCTGATGGGGTTGCGCCGGAAAGCAATTGTATTGTTTCTTCCTGTATCAGAACCCAGATTGTATAAACACCAAGGGCTGTGCCAATTGGAATATTTAATAGATCAAGTACAGCAACTATTAGAGCCAAAATACGAGCCCATGATTGGCGTTTTAACAAACCAATTCCGGCAATAATTCCGGGAATCGATACAAGCGCTATAAATCCGCCAACTGTGGTGCCAACAATCGATGTGATCATCATGGCATCTTCATCACCCGAGAGAATTCCACCGCCAACTACAGCCAGAAAAACCACCAGCGCTATTAGTAATCCAAGAGCTCCAAGACCAATATTTAATGCTGCGACCAGAGTGATATGTTTTTCCACAAGACCTCCAAAGACTTTTAATGAATGAGTTGATCCGTTTTAGCAGCGAGGATAAAGTCATTCCGATGCAGTCCATGAATTTTATGTGTCCACCACTGCACGGTAACGCGTCCCCATTCAATGATAATCGCCGGATGGTGGCCTTCTGATTCAGCTAACTCACCGACTTGATTTGTAAACGCCAACGCGTCGCGAAAATCTCGAAAACTGAATACGCGCTGCAGGCGTTTTACATCATTAATTTCTACGATTGACCAATCGGGTAGCAGGGGCATGAACTGCCGAATTTCATCATCGGTGGCTTTGGGTGAGTCAATCCGGCACGCTTCACATTGCAGGGTGAGCAGACCTTCCATAACTTCTCCTCATTTTTTTTCTGAATTAGTTGCTTTTACGTTATGATTCGGAAAGAGTTCAATCAATTCTTTGTTCTATCGCCTTACTGCTGGACGAACAATCACATCTTTCCAAGAGCATTTTCAAAGTCATGAATCAAATCGTCGCTATTTTCCAGGCCGACCGAAACGCGCACCAAACCAGCGGTAATGCCTAACCGTTCCCGAGCCTCTGCCGATAAGCGGCTGTGCGACGTTAGCGCCGGACGGGTTACCAGCGATTCGACGCCACCAAGACTGGGAGCGATAATAGGGATGTTTACATGCTGCATGAATGCTTTTGCTGCTGTCTCGCCACCATGCAATTCAAAGCTCAGCATGCCACTGTAACCATCAAATAATTTGCTGGCAACGTTAAACGATGGATGAGATGGCAAGCCCGGATAATTGACGATCCGTACTGCCGGATGTGTGGATAAAAAGGCGGCCAGTTTACCTGCGGATTCATTCTGATGACGCATGCGAACGGCAAGCGTTTTCATACCGCGATGCAGTAAATAACAGGCGTGCGGATCGAGTGTGCCGCCAAAGTTGATTAGCGTCTGTCGCATTGCACTTATCAATTCCATGTTGCTGATGATCGCGCCAGCGACTATATCCGAGTGCCCATTAATGTATTTGGTGCAGCTATGGAGCGACACATCAATACCAATTTCCAATGGGCGGAAATTGATGGGGCTGGCGAATGTATTATCGATTAGTGTAATAATCTGTTTGGATTTTGCAAACGCAACCAAGCGTTTCAAATCGAGCACATCCATAAGCGGATTGCCGATGCTTTCCACCAGGATGGCGCGGGTATTGGGCTGGACATTGTTTTCCCAATCATCGTTAAGTTGACTGTCGAATGCGCCGAATTGAATACCCATGCGTTCAAATTGCATATTTAGCAGGCTGAGTGTACCGCCGTATAGGCGATCCTGCACCAATAAATGATCCCCTTTGGAAAGCACAGATAACAACGCCGTTGAAATCGCAGCCATGCCACTGGCAGCTACAAGTGCATCTTCACCGTTTTCCAGTACCGCCAGTTTTGCTTCAATCGCTTTATGATTAGGAGTATTGTTATAACGTATGTATCGGACAAATTCGTCTTTGGATTCCCCGGAAAATTCGTACATCGCTGATTGAAATATCGGTACATTAACCGCGCCCATAATACCCGGCTTGGGCTCACCGGCATGGATTAGATTTGTTTCAAGTTGTGTGTTCATTTGTATCCTCGAAGTAAATTATTATTGAACAGTGGCAATTCGCTATTGGCCGTTAGCTGATTGAAGCTAACAGCTAAAAGCCAACAGCAAATTGCTCAATTTAAGTATTATATAAAAATGTCTGCACATCCGTGCAATTCATGAATGTCACGAATTCCCTGAATAATTTTTTAGTTTACCGGAAAATGGAGAAATGAGGAAGGGAAAATAAGTAAGTGTCAATTCTATTTCCAATTCCATAATTCATGCGATTTATTACATATCGGGTCAAATACAGAATTTCACTGCTTCACTTTATAACGTTTTACGCGGATGGTTTTAGTACGTTTTTTTCGCACTGGCGCCACCATTTCCTCTTGACGTGCTTTGGGCAAATACTCGAGCACCTTTTCATGACTCGGATCGATCGTCAGGCACTTTTCCCAGTAATCGATCACCAAATCCCATTCCTTTAGCTCCCAATAGACAACGCCAATATTGTAATAAGCGGAAGCGAGCCCGGGCTGCAATTCTATCGCTTGCTGATAATCTTCAATGGCGTGCGGATAATCCTTCAATGCGTAGTAGCTAAGCCCCCGATGGTTATAAGCTTGGGCATAATTCGAATCCAGCAATAGGGCACGCGAATAATCTTGAATTGCCTGCCGATGATTATTCATTGCCCGATAAACATCACCACGATTGGCATACCCGGCAGCGTAAAGCGAATCCATTGACAGCACTATGTTGAAATCGGCGAGCGCCCGCGTATAATCATTCATGTCATGATAACACAGACCTCGAGCCTGATACGCAAGCATATAGTTTGGCTCCATACGAATTGCTTCGCTTTGATGATGGATTGCCTGTGCATAATCGCCTTTGGCCTTGTAAATATTTCCGAGACTGATATGTGCAGGCGCAATGCTCGGATTAATTTCTAGTGTTTTGGTGAAATCGTGAATTGCGTCATCTGGGCGATTGGCCTGTTGAAATGCTGCGCCGCGATTGAAATAGGCGACAGCGTATGTCGAATCAGTATTGATTGCATCTGTCATTAATGAAATACGCTGCTGAAGGTCATCCGTCGCCATGCCTCTTTCAAAATATTCTCGCGCGGAAACATCGTTGGATTTTTCATTGCGGATCGATTCCAGTAATTTCCGATTCATTTCTTTTGAATATTCAACATCATCGAAAAAGGCATCATCAATTTTACTATAGCGTTTTTGTATATGCTGAAAAACGTCGACGGCAAGTTGTTTTGCGTGCCATGATGACTCGGTTGTGAGCAACTGCTGTATCCGGGGCATGACAACGTTCGGTTGTAAGAATAGCCCTTTATCGCTACGCTGAAAGACTTTGTAGCTTGATTCTGATTTTCGAATGTCTATATCTGTAAGCATCCGTTCCAACCCCAGCCACCAGCGTTGGGAAAGTGTTGTATCGTTTAAGTTTTCCTTGAATTCCAAATATTCTAACAATAAATCGGTTTTGGTTTGACTATAGCGTTCATTGGCCTGCACATAGGGAATCATGTAGGATATTTGCTGTTGGTAGGTGAATTGACCATGATGCTCAAACGAATTTTTATGAAATTCTGTGGAATCTGATTGAGTATCAGGATTCGTTGTTGTATCATTTGCCGGTGATGTGCTGTTGAATACATAATGTAACTGCTTTTGAGATTCGACAATTGTACGGAATTTAAATTCAATCAGATTAATTTTCATTTCATCCAGGCGATGTTGTTCAGCAAAATGAAGCAATGAAGAATCGGAAACGATAGCGCGATCGATATCATCCTGAAATCGTGGCAGATTATAATCGTGTTTCACATGAATTCGATCCGCGTTGGATGAATCAAGTTGCCGGGTAATAATTTCGGCTTGATCAAATCCTAACTCTTCGTGTTGCTTAACGGCATCCAAACGGGCCAGTGTTCCTAATGAATCATCACGTTTTTCGAGCGGGATAGCAGATTTGTGTGATTTTGATGTTGCGCATTGCAGCGCCAAAAACACACAAAACAGCTTAACACAATTTCGAGAAAACTTCATTTCATACTCCCATGTTTAAATTGAGAGAATGTACTGGCAAATGTTATGACACACATATGTTGAAAAATTGGATGGTAGCCACATGCAACACCAACTTGTTGAAATTCTCTGGTAAAAATTAATTTTCGATGCCCGCGACTCGGCACGTCATCATCGATGATCAGGCTGATAACAATACCCCGTGCAGCATTGAGCCCATAAGAGATGTTTTCACCGGAAAATCCGCCAATTGTTCCGTAGCGTTTTAGTCGTTCGAACGGCTCGCTACCATCGCTGCCAATGTGTCCTGTTTTTCCGGATACGGATTGATCGTCGACATGATCTTTCGCTGCTCGTGACAAGCCCTCGTTTGCCTCGAGTGATTGCAGGGGAGTGGCGTTCCTTAAAAAGCGGATTGCTTCATCAACAGCGCGTAAGCCTTCCTTGGTACGGATGATTGTGCCTTCCAGTGGTTTATACTGTTTCCCGATATAAAACGCGCGTCGTTGCTCCAGATAGGTGGCAAACTGGTGTGGATTCTGTCTTGCCCGGTTATTTTCTGCAACTACATCTTGCTCAAGTTGGGATAAGAATTGATTCCCGGTTTGATCTACGCAAACTGCCGGGGAAAACAATCCAATGCTGAATACAAGGATACAAATTGACCAGCCAAATTGGTGGCGGTGAAAAGAAATCCCCATTCCAGAATTAATCTCCGATTAAGCGTCCAGCGGCCGATTCAAATACATCGAGGGTATCATCATCATACAGGCAGAAAATAATGCGATTAAGATTTGTGCTGTTGTTTTTGACGTATTGCAACGTGGTCGTTATCATCACATCGGCACAGCGATCGACAGGAAATCCAAAAATACCGGCGCTGATCGCCGGAAATGCAATGCTATGCAATTTGTGTCCATCCGCGCTTTTCAGGCTGTTCTCGGTAGCATTTTGAAGTTTAAGTTCCTCGTCTCCTTCGCCATTGCGCGGTCCGACAGCATGAATAACATATCGCGCTTTCAGGCTACCCCCACCGGTCATCACGGCGCCGCCCACAATTGTACCGCCAATTTCCTTGCACTCTGCCTGAATTGCAGGCCCTCCTTTTTTGCGAATCGCACCGGCAACACCACCACCCAATATCAATTGGGCGTTGGCGGCATTGACAATGGCATCGGTGTCCATTTCTGTAATATCGCCATTGACAAATGCGATGGTTGTGTTGTTGATTTGATATTGCATGTTATATCCCTCCAGCTTAAAAATGTGGTCATTCGCCCGGATATTTAAAATTCCATTGCTGACGAATGGTATCCATCGTTTGCATAATACTCAACGTTTCGCTAAGAGGCATTCGTTCACATTCGGTTTTGCCTTCCTGAATGCACTGCGTAACGGCATTCGCTTCATAGTGCAGACCATGTCCGGGGAAAGAAATATCGATGGAACGGGTGGATTTGCCCTCGATAACAAGTTGAAGTCCGGTTGGTTTGTATAACGGTCCATCAATGATGATTTGCCCGGCTTCGCCCACAATAATGGCACGCTGTGGCGGATTAACTTTAATGGTTGAATAAAGCGTTGCGAGCTGCCCGGAATCATAACCCAGCACCATTGCTGATGTTTCATCCACGCCGGTTGAGCCCATGACTGGCAGGCTGACAATATTATTCGGTGCGCCAAAAATCATATACGCCCAATTGATCGCATAAATGCCTACATCCAGTAACGCACCGCCACCAAGTTCCGGATTAAGCAGTCGACCACCAGGAGAAGCATCGCACCGGAAACCGAGATTCGCAGACATCATGTGAGGCAATCCGATGGCATTATTAGAAATTAGCTCGTTTACACGCTCCGCAACCGGTTGGAAGCGTGTCCAGAGTCCTTCCATCAGAAATAATTTATTGGCTTTCGCTTTCTGGATTACCTCATGTGTTTGTCCGGCATTAATTGTAAACGGCTTTTCGCATAACACTGCTTTTCCGGCATCAAGGCATTTCATCATCAAATTATAATGATAGACATGCGGAGTGGCGACATAAATAACATCAACATCTGTGTGTTCAATCAGTTGCTCATACGAACCAAATGCCTGCGGGATGGAGAACTTCTCAGCGAACTGCCTGGCAGCAACCAACGTTCGTGATGCTACAACTGCTAATTCAGCGTTCTGAACATGGCTGAAATCATCGGCGAATTTTTGGGCAATATAACCAGTGGCAAGAATGCCCCATTTTATAGGATTTTTCATGTAGAGTTAATCCATTACATTACGTTAACAGGTTTTAATTTAATCTACTAATTCAAATGTTAATAAACAATAAAAAAATTAATTCGATAGGAATGTAGATATACTTTCAAGCGGCCACAAATGTTTAACTTGATTTATATTTTGCCAGACATTATATTAATACATTCAAGAATTACTGGAGGAGAGCATGAATTCACTGGAACAGCATTTCCAGACTTTTCGCAAACAGATTGTTGGGGATGACCAAACATTTCAAACACCTTTTGGCGAAAAACGCATTCTTTATGCCGATTGGGTTGCGAGCGGACGTTTGTATGCACCGATCGAGCAAAAACTCGCAGAGACATTTGGGCCGTTTGTTGGTAATACACACACTGAAACAAGTGTGACCGGAACCACCACGACTCGTGCATACCATTATGCACATGATTTAATCAAACAGCACGTAAATGCAGGGAAAAAGGATGTGATTATCACTGCCGGTTTTGGCATGACTGCGGTGATTAATAAGTTCCAGCGAATTCTGGGCGTGAGGGTGCCGGAACGATTTCGGGAATGCGCACTAAAATCGGATTATCGCCAACCAGTCGTATTTGTCACGCACATGGAACACCATTCCAATCATACATCTTGGTTGGAGACATTAGCAAAAGTTGTTGTTGTAGAGCCTTCGAACCAGGGGACAGTCGATCTGGATCATTTGCGTAAGGCATTGAAGGAACATCAGGATTGGCCAGTAAAAATCGGCAGTTTTTCGGCCTGTTCGAATGTGACCGGCATTGAAACGCCGTATCATGACATGGCCAAAATCATGCATGAATTTGGGGGATTGTGTTTCGTAGATTTTGCCGCCTCTGCGCCGTATGTGGATATGAATATGCATCCGGCTGATCCACAGGCAAAGCTGGATGCGGTATTTTTCTCTCCCCATAAATTCCTGGGTGGTCCGGGCACATCTGGTGTATTGATATTTGATTCGGAATTGTATCATAGCAGCGTTCCTGATCATCCCGGTGGGGGAACTGTGGACTGGACAAATCCATGGGGAGTTCATCGTTTTATCCAGGATATTGAATTGCGGGAAGACGGCGGTACACCCGGTTTTCTACAGGCAATTCGCACAGCACTTTGTATTGAATTAAAGGATCAGCTTGACGTTGAGAAAATGTGGGCGCGCGAACACGAATTGGTCAAAAAAGCATTTACGGGATTGCGAGTGATTCCTGACCTGTACATTATGGCTGATAATATTGAACATCGGCTTGGAATTATATCGTTCTATAGTAATCGGGTGCATTACAATTTAATGGTTAAATTACTGAACGATCGTTACGGCATTCAGGTGCGTGGCGGTTGTTCGTGCGCAGGAACCTATGGCCATTATCTGCTTCATATCGATCCCAATCGATCCAAAGAGATTACCGATAAAATCGACAGCGGTGATCTGTCGGCCAAGCCTGGCTGGGTGCGCCTGTCGCTTCACCCGACAATGACAGATAACGAATTGGATTACATCATTCAGGCGATAGCTGAAATCATCCGGCATGCCGATCAATGGCAACAGAATTATCGTTACGATCCGCATACCAATGAGTTTTCACATACGCGCGAAGTTTCGATGGCTGGAATTAGGGAGTGGTTTCGATTATAGCTGGTAGGTCACGTGCCACGCACTTCAAAAGTGCGTGGCACGTTTGGCGCATTCCAAAACGGAAAAAATTTCAAGTAAATATCACATTTTCAAATAAAATTCCTCTGTTGATACCTGTTCAATTCGCCAACGAATAGTTGTCAATTTCTCCAAAAATATCTCATCGTGACTTACTAATAACAGCGCACAGGGACAATCGGTTAATGCGTGCTCAAGGCATTCAATTGATGGCAAATCGAGATGATTGGTTGGTTCATCCATGATAATTAATTGCGGAGAGTGTACGATGCCTAATGCCAGCAATAATTTACGTACTTCACCGGGACTGGGTTGAACCGATTCGAGCAAACGTTCTGGCAGCGAGCCGAGCCGGCAGACAATCGTCATCAGTTGTCCGAGCTGGTCACCGGACAACTGGCGTGCTTGCTGAATAATGTCGGATGATGTATTCGCATCAATTTCCTGAGGCAGGTAGGTCAATTGCTCTGCAGAAATATCAAGTGAATTTACGATGTGTCGCACCAACGTACTCTTGCCGCTGCCATTCACGCCGGTGAGTCCGATTCGATCGGTACGATTTATACTAATCCCCGGTGTCTTAAGTACCCGTTTCCCGCCGAGCGGCAGATCCATTTGAGGCACGTAGATAATTGAACTTCGACGCGATGGCTGACCATTAATCCAAATACCGGAGCGTTCGGATTTTGCCATTTGTGACTTCATTTGCTGCATTTTTTCTGAAGCCTGAGCCAATCTTCCTTCCAATTGACGCAGTTGTTTGCCAGCAATGGCGTCCTTACCGGTCACTCGTGCAGCATCCATTTTAGCGCGGCCATCATGATCCTTGCGATTTAGTTTTCGTTTTGATTTTTTGGAATCTGCCTGGTCAGCTTTATGCCGGTATGTGGCCGCCGTTTTTATGAGTCGTTTATATTCGCCTTTTGCCGCTATCAAATCACGCTGCAGCGCCATTTGTTCCAACTCAGCCTGATGCATTGCTTCATTATATGTACCGGAACGGAGTACGGCGTTGGGTGGTTGCACAAACAGGCACTGTTTGCAGAGTGAATTAAGCAACGTCCGGTCGTGGCTGACGAGCAGTCCGATACCGCGGTATGATTGTAATCCTGAACGCACAAACTCACGCGAATGCGCATCAAGATGGTTGGTCGGCTCATCAATTGCCAACACATCCGGTGCCCGCCAAAGCGCGATTGCCACTTGCAGCCGTTTGCGCTCGCCGTGACTAAGAGTATCCCAGCGCTGTGGCCATCCGTCATCAATACCGAATCGCTGCTTTAGTTTATATGCATCCGCGTCGGTGCTTGAAATAAATTGTTCGCAATCGGCGGGAAGATTATCGGTTCGCTGGGGACAATAGACAGCCAGACCGATGCTCGTCACAAAACCGGTATCGGGTTGCAGTTTACGGCTGGCAAGTTTGAGTAAGGTTGATTTCCCCGCACCGTTCGCACCAACGACACCTGTCCAACCAGTGTGAATATGCAAACTGATATCTTCAAACAACGGAGTTGCCATGCTGGCATAAGTGAACGACATATTTGAAAATTCTATAAATGTCCGATTCATTGTCTGTTCCTTTAAATTTTGAAAATTCATTGCCATTGTAAGTTGATTGAGAATGATTGAACAGTGTAATTGAACACATTGGACACCAGCCTTTCTGGATATTTAAATTCATTCAAAAAAAAAGACCGTGAGGAGATTCGCTCACGGTCTTCAAAGAAATTATTTATTTAATCGGCAATTACAGCGTTTTTCTCTCCCTGACAGGTCGAGCAGAATGCTCAACGACTATCGTCAATAAAATATGCATGGAGAGATTGCGCATGTTTATGTTCCTGGTTTGGTTATGTTCTGAAATATCTTGTGTAAATAATAATAAATTTAATTGACAATGTCAAGCAAAAATATTCACATACAAAATATATATAGCGTCGCTATCTCACAACCCGAATTCCCACGGTTGGAATCGGGGGAAGCCATTTAAACGGATGCTCGACATGATAATCGACCATTTCTCCATTTCTGGTAAAATAGGCAACCTCACTATTTTTATAATACAATGGATTTTTACGACTATATGCATTGCGTACGGAAAGATACATTTCCATATGCCAGGTTGAAAAATGAAATTCTTTGGTAAGGCTTATATCCAGCCGATGATACCAGGGATAGCGGATATGATTTGGGGGAATCTCCACAAAGATACTCGTGTAATGATCTGTATTTTGTGTCTCCCAATTAATGCTGTGGACTCCGGCGATAAAATTATCCATAGAATAAGGTACGCCGCTATAGAGAACCCATGAACAGGAGAATTTCCAATTTTTAAAAATAGATTTTGAAGCATAAATATCGATACGATAGCGTTGATCCCAATTGGTGTCATAATTAGTACCATCAATTGTGCGGTACGATCTGGCTAACGTAAATGCAGTCCAGTTATTCCAGCCGAATAGTTTCCATTGACTGAATAGTTCTAACCCATACGCCTTGCCAGGGGTTTGAATAAAATTGGGCGCAGGGCCAACAGATTTGATTAGATTATTATAATCTTTCATGTATGCATTTATGGATAATCGATGTCCACTCTTTGTGAGATATTCAAATCCCAAAATGTAATGATCTGCCGTTTCCAGTGATAAGCTGTCACCGACCGGAAAATAGAGCCGCATGAATCCGATCACACCGTCTTCCAGTGCTGTGGAAATTCCTTGTGTATAATGGCCGTAAGCAGTTTTTAGAGTAATATTGTCCGATAAATCATAATTCACATTAATTCTGGGTTCAAAGGTTTTTTTATCTTGAACTGACCATTTTGTGCTTCTTATGCCGGCACGGAGATGCAGTGACGGTGTTATATCGCGGAGGGCATCAATATAACCGTTGTACATTTTGAAATGCCGGACAAAATCAAATTGTGATTCCGGCGCGTAATCAAAATAAAGCTTAATGTAATCTTCATATTGCAGGATAGGCGTTGTCGGCACATCGCTTCTGCCCCAGCCATAATCGGTGTTAAACCATGTGTGTTGGATGCCACCGGTTAAAACAGTTGATGAATTCGGTTTCCAGTCGAACGTTAGTTTTGTCGTATAATCTGTCAACTGATTGGTGACGTTTACCCCCGGAATTCTATCTGCTTCCAAAATTATGTTCTTTTTTGCTTCATATTCTGATGGCAAATTAACCGGGAATTCAAAAAGTGTTCGGCTATTGAAGTGATTCTCGGCAATGCTTGAATAACCCTGAATGTGTGTGGATAACGTTTTGTTCCAGCGTCGGTCCCAACTAACAGACGCCAGTTGATTTTGCCATGAATAATCACGTTGGTCCATTTCTTGATAATGAGTATACTTTTCATAGTTATCATCATATAATCTGCTTCGGTATTTCTGTTCGTCGCGAAATCTGTCGCGGAAACCGAATAGCATAGCTGAAATTGTGTTGTTGGAATCTGGTGTAAATGCAACCCTGGTAAATAAATCGTAAAACGCATACGGTATTTGATTATCGTTGCCTTTGAATAACAGATCATAATAACTTTTTCTGCCGGAAACTATCCATTCAAAACGTTTATTCCAGCGTCCACTGGCTGTTAAATCTGTGGCTATCAATGAGATGTCGGCGCTTGTCTCCAGTGATTTTTGCGGTGAATGAGCGCGCACATTCATAACGGAACCGAGTCGCTCGCCGTACTGCGCGGAACAGCCGCCGGGCGAGAAGTGCACTTCGCCAATCAGATCAGGATTGAAGGCGCTGGCCAGACCGAAGACATGAAACGGGTAATAAACCGGCACACCTTCCAACAGAACTAAATTTTGATCGGGGCTGCCGCCGCGGACATTCAATTCGTTGGTAAGGTCGTTCGAGCTGATGACGCCGGGAAGAAACATTAACGAACGATTGATATCCGGTGTGATGGCATATGGTATCAGGCGTAATTCGGACAAGTTCATTCGTACTGCGCCAGCATCCATATCAAGAAACCTGATGTCATCAGCATAACGGTCGCCTTCCACAATCAGTTCATCGAAAATCAGCGATAATCGTTTTAGCGCAATATGAAATTCAAACTTTTCATTGCTGTCCGGCAGTATTACTATTTTTGCTTTCTCGTAACCAATATACGATATCACGAGTGTATCGGTGACAGTATTAGCAAATCGTAGATTAAAGCGACCGTATCTGTCGGATGTCGTGCCGGTTCGACTATTTATGAAAAATATATTTGCACCCATCAATGTATGCCTGGATGCCTGATCTTGTACGGTTCCACTGAGTGTAACCGGTTTGGTTAAGGCGCTGTGTGATGTAAATATAACTGTACTAATCATCAGGCATAAAATGTATTTCATTACAAATTATCATCCTTTCGAAAGCGTACCAATATTGTATCAGTAATTGAATAATACGATGCAAAATAACCGAGTCCTTGAGCGAGATTATTGTTTTGACCAGAGTCGAATTTTAATTTATCCGAAAGTTCACTAAAGCGTTCTAGCTCCGATTGATCAAGGCTCCAGCTTTCATCGGGCAAGAAGCTGGAATCCATCGCCGTGATAGTCAGAACTAATCGGATGGTTTGCATGAAAAATGTCGAATCTGAATAATTATAGTTATCTGGCTCAAAGAATGGTAATTTAGTACTTGTTTCATAGGTCGTTTTGAATGCTATCCGGTAAATCGAATTCATGCCCTTTAAATCGATTTTATAGGATAATGCATGTTTACTCGGCATCCATGAAATAACCGGTGGATCGACAATGCCTTCATATAAAAATGCATAAGTTTCTTTGACTTTATATTCAAGGGTGTCGCTTTTTGTGTGAACGTTCAATTTAAAATTGCCCGGCACCCATGTATGCCCGTGAATAAAACTCTTATCATACAACTTGATAGAAAGTTCGTATTGCTTGCCGGGGATAATTGTCAATTCATCCGAATTCCATCTATAGAATCCTGGTTTAATTTCCAGCGCCCGATATATTTGATATTCATCGGTAATCGTTGTATATGCATTTGTTATTGCCATCGGCATATTTTCCGGTATTATTTTTTCAATGAAAATGCCTTGTTGGGATAAGTTAGGAGAAATTTTGGATTGAATGTAATAGTGACTCAGCGAATCCGGTGAAATAAGGATAGGGTCTGTTGAGCAATTTATAATTACAATGATTAGAACTATGAATAGTTTTCTGCTACTGCCGCTGGAATGCATTTATTTTCTTCCTAAATAAATTGGGTGAGGAAATGCAATTAATCTTAATTTGTTGGCGTAAATACTCGAACAAACATGTCAATTGATGTGACTTTATTCGTTACATTACCAACACTGCTGCTGTTAATACTACGCACCGGATAAAGTGTACTATATATAGGAGTGTGTGGTATCGTCCAACTTTCTTCATCTCCCTGCCTATCTTCATGCTCAAAGAGTGAAATGCTAACAGGCCGTGCAATTCTTCCGTTATCATCGGGGCCATCATCACTCCACTGGAAAGAATTTACCAAATCATTATAACGATCGTCAGTTAAAGGGACATTGCACATATTCCAATCACCATTGTTCCAAAGTAGACTATAAATTATTTTATGCCACCAACCGTAGGGATATCCATAATATGATTTATAAAGAGAGAAACGGAAGGGGGTTCCAGAATAATTTGCATATGGAAAAATTGTAGCAAGATCCCAACAGGTCTCATATGTTGGTTTAGCAATAGCTAACGTATTAAGTAATTGCATATGTAATTGTGTGACATCTTTCAAAGTTAAAGCTGTTTTACATTCAAGGTCAAGCTCAATGTTATATGATTTCATCTCATATTGATCCGTCTCGGGATAGTAAATATTGAAGGTAGGAGTTTTAGAATCAGCCACCTGTAAAATACGAATTGTTGTATAGCGATTCTTTCTCGCTATCTCCAGTGCTTTTTCATTTACAATACTTGGAATGGATTCCGGATTTATCAATTTAAGTTCACTGATTTTTAATACGTCATCATTTTTAGAGTTCATGTCGCTTGATGTATTGATGTCACTTGCATTTTTTTCACAAAAAGAAAAGAAGAGTAATAAAGGTACTAAAAACAACGCGAGATTGTTATTTAGTTTCATGATTAAAAATTCTCCTGTTTTTAATTTAATAAAATATTCCTCACCCAATAGATTATGATATTGGATTTGAATATATTAAAAAAAAAAAAACAGATGCAACAAAAATTAAATATTGAGTGAAAATAAAATAAATTAATTAATATAATACGATTCGATACTAATTTTAAAACAAATGTAATATTGACGTCTGGTAAAAAGTCGAAAAATATTTTTTACACCACAATATATAGACAATAAACTTACTTATTAACGCTTTATAATGTGTTCGAATTGCGTGATTCAGACTTTTTACGAGTTCATTAATATTATTTTTAAAATATACGATAAAAGCCTAAAATTCGAAATGTATTTTAATTGCTCTCTTTGAATATTAAATGAGGGCTGGCGTACTTTTATTTCTGCAAACTAATTCAACCGATAGTTCCGAATTGACCAAACAATCGGCTGGATAAATGCAGTAATCACGCGGAAAAGCGGCAGGATAATAATCAAGCCCAACAACCCGCCGGAAAACATACCAACTAACATGAAGAATAACACGATGAGCGGGTGTGGTGGTGATTGTTTGGCGGCTATTTTCGTCATCAAAAATAAATTGTAAATTAATCGTGTTGTAGAAAGTCCTACAATAACGGCAATTAATTGATAATTAAAACCACTGATCGGCGCCATAATTAAAACAGCCAGAATTGTGGCGATGGCGGTTCCAAAGTAGGGGATTAGAAAAACCAGTCCCACAAAAATACTCACTGCCAGAAATGAAGGAATTGCCAACAAATAAAACGCCAGTGAGGTGGTAATTACAATTATTGTCGTCGAGAAAAACAGTTCAATCGTCACTTCACGCAGCCGTTGATCGATATTGTAAATGGCATGAATCGTTAATTCCACGAACCGATTTGGCAGCCTGCGAATCATCGACTTTTTTAAATTATCACCATCGCGCAGAAGGAAAAATGCAATGAAGGGTACGAATGAAATCGCTAACAGCAGCAACGAACTTGTTGGGGAAACTCCCACGCTGCGATCCGTCAGGTAACCCATTAAAATGAGTGAATGTTTAAATGTGGATTCCAGCGGTTTCAAATAGGTAAATTTATCCAAATGTCTGTTTAACGATGTCGTGAGTGTGGTGATATTTGCAGATGAAAAATCATTCAGGAATGCATTAAAATGGATTTGCATCCTGGGAAACCAAAGTATCGCCAACGCAATTAGCACAAGTGCAACAACGAGTAATACTAAAAATATCGCGTGTGTTCGTTTGATGGAAATGGCCTCAAGCTGTGCCAAAATCGGTTCAAGCGCTGACGCCAGCATAAAGGATAAAATCACTGGTACAAACGTAAGTGTTGCATACGTGGCGAGCCAAATCACAAGCAAGCCAAGTACACCGGATGCAATAATAATGATCAGTTGTTTATCGATGGTTAATTCAGCTTTGGCGTGGTTCATTGGTTCTATGGCTAGAGAATAAAATTAGCGTTAGATAAGTTTTCCCGGATCTGGCGAATCTCTTCGTCGCGCTGATGCAGTTGTTGAGAGATTAAGCCGTTTAAGATCATCATAATTTTGTTGCCCAGTTTGGGCTTGCGATCCATCAGCCGTATTAATTCGGGGCGAAACAACGCAATCAGACAACAATCTTCTGTGGCTGTCGCAGTGTATGAACGAGATTGTTGATCATCAAGAAACGACAATTCGCCAAAAAAATCACCCCGCATCAGTAATGTTGTCGGTGAATTTCCGTTCAGAGATTCGTCGTGATATAATTTAATCGCGCCTTCATGGATGAAATACATCCCGATGCCCGGTTCTTTGGCATAAAAAACCGATTCACCCTTTTTAAACCAACGTACGTGAATAAGCCGCGTAAATTCACGCAGTTCATCCGTAGCCAGTCGTTTAAAAACCGGCAGGGTGTTCAGGAATGATTCAACGCTAAGAAATCCATTGCTGGAATTACCGCGCTTCGGTTGCGATGCTTTCATGACGTTAATATAGTAATATCAAAATTCTGTGTCAAGGAATATTTTTGTATTAATCCCGTATTAACAGAGTGTAACATGTCGGAGTGAATAATCCGTGTTGGAAATTGTCTTCACTGAAATTGTGGATTTTTTTGTTGCTTTTCGTATTAAAAACATTTATCTTATACGCTATGATTTTCCGCATATGCACAATAATGATGCTGGTTTTTTCAACTGTTGTACTGGCGCAATCGAATGATGTTTCAAAACGACGCACGGATCTGAATCAGATTCGTAAGGAGATTGAACAATTTGAACAACAGTTAAAAACCGAGGCACAAAAAGAAGCCGATATTCTGGAAATGTTGGATAACATTGATCGGGAAATCGATTTGACGCATTCACTTCTGGATGACCTGAGCCAGGAAGAGAAAGATAAATTACAAGCTATCCGAACGATCGGCCAGACAATAAAGGAAAAACGGCTGGAATTGGAGCGATTGCAGGAGATCTACGCCAAACGAATGGTCAATTTTTACAAGCGTGGTCGACGCACGGATATTGAATTACTGTTATCCGCACAATCATTTAATCAGGTATTGTTATGGCTGAAGTATCAGAAAGCGCTTTCGGACAACGATAAACGAAATTATGAAAATATAGTCGAGAAAAAGCAGACCATCGAAACACAAATCCGCGACTTGCGCAAAGAATATAAATCCAACAAGGAAATTCTGGCTGAGAAAACGGCTGAGGAAGAAAATTTAAGAAAACGTCGTGAAGAGCGCAACGAACTGCTTGCAACTGTTCGACAGAACAAACAACTGTATCTGGAAAAATTACGCGAGTATGAAATTTCCGCCAAAGAAATCGAACGATTAATTTCCGTGCAGGAAGAACAGCGGGTAAGCAAAGGGATTGAAGGGGTGCTCGAGGAAACGGATTTTCCCAAACTAAAAGGCAAAATGAACTGGCCAACAAATGGTGAAATCGTCACCGGTTTCGGGAAATACAAACATCCGCAGCTCAAAACCATTACAGAAAGTATTGGCATCGATATAAAAGCGGATTACGGTCAGGAAGTTCGGGTTGTAGGA
Source organism: Candidatus Zhuqueibacterota bacterium (assembly GCA_016931935.1). GTDB lineage: Bacteria > Zhuqueibacterota > Zhuqueibacteria > Thermofontimicrobiales > Thiofontviventaceae > Thiofontivivens. Next base: position 26,359 of record JAFGDW010000087.1, read on the forward strand.
AATGGCAAAGTTACGGCGATTACCTGGCAGCGGGGCCGCGGTAATATTGTAATTGTAAATCATTATGGTGGCTATTATTCGGTGTACACGCATTTGTCCAGTATTTTCGTGAAGGTTGATAGTGAAGTTCACACAGGTGAGGTGATTGGTGAAGTGGGGGACACCGGGTCGCTACGGGGACCGATGCTTCATTTTGAAATATGGCAAAATAATAAAGTGTTGAATCCGGAACATTGGTTAAGTTGATGGCATTTGATAATATAGTTGGTCAGACAAAAATAAAAGAAATTTTGAGCCGAAGCCTGGCAAAACAGCGCGTGCCACATGCACTGCTGTTCCATGGGCCGGAGGGTGTTGGCAAGGAAGCAATGGCGCTGGAAATGGCCAAAGCGCTTGTGTGTCAACAGGATAAAGCCGGTTATTGTAATACCTGTCCCGATTGTCAACGTATCGGTCAACTTACCCATCCTGATGTTTATTACATTTATCCTGCAATGTCAACCACCACGGATAAAGAACATGCTGAAGTGAAACAAAGCATCGTTCAGAATCCATATCTGCGGTTAAATCCCTGGGCAAGTCCAACGATTTCGATTGACCGGATTCGTGAGATAAAGCGAACCTCGGCGATGACCTCGTTCGAAAATAAAGGGCGTGTGGTTATTATTGCCGAAGCCCAGAAAATGACGGTTGAGGCAACCAACTCCTTGCTAAAAATTTTGGAAGAACCGCCGGATAATATGACAATTATTTTAACGTCATCTCAACCGGCATTGCTGCTTCCGACCATTATTTCACGCTGCCAGAATGTGCGATTTTCACCGCTTAATTGGGATGAAATTGAACAGGCAATTCGGGCGAAACAAGAAGTTTCGGTTGAGCGTTCCAATCTGGTTGCGAAACTAAGTTCCGGCAGTTTGCGGCGGGCTTTTGAATTATTGGATGAAGCGTTGGATGAACGCCGGGAGCGCACCATTGAAATACTTCGCACTGTTATTCGTGGCGATATGGAACGATTGCTGCTGGTTGAAGAATTGGTAGCAAAAGAAGAAAAAAAGACGATTCAGGAATATCTGGAAATCATGCTCGTTTGGTTCCGCGATGTTATGATTTTCTCAGAAGGCGGCGATGAATCGATGCTGGTAAATCTCGATAAACGGGATACGCTGGAACGGTTCAGTCAATCGTTTGAATCGTTTGACTATCATGCAATTGTCGGGCAGATTGAACAGGCGCTGGAACGAATCCGGCGATATGTGTATATTAACCTGATATTGATAAATTTGTTTTCGTTTTTAAAACAGCAACTGAGGAGAAAACATGGATGAGCTCATTGAAGTCGTTTTTAAGGGTGAGCGAAAAGAGATATATACTAATCCCCAACAATTTCCTTTTAAAATTGCCGACTATGTTATTGTAGAAGCCGATAAGGGAGAAGACCTGGGAATAGTCAATCAGCTTGGTGCGATTCTTTCAATGAAAAAAAAGAATACTACACCAAAAGCGATTTTGCGAAAACCCGATCCGACAGATATTAATAAAATATGTGTGAATCGCCAAAAGGAAAAAGCGGCTTTTGGCGTTTGTAAGCAGAAAATCGAAAAATATGCATTGAGCATGAAATTGGTGGATGTTGAATACCAATTTGATGGCAATAAAATCACTTTCTATTTTACAGCCGAGCGTCGTGTTGATTTTCGTGAATTGGTGAAGGACTTGGCCAGTGTGTACAAAGTGCGCATCGAATTACGCCAGATCGGCGTTCGCGACGAGGCCCGGCGAATGGGCGGGTATGGCGTTTGTGGTCGGCGACTATGTTGTACCACGTTTATTAAAGAATTTGAACCGATCACCACGCAATGTGCCAAGGAACAAAATTTACCGCTCAACCCGCAAAAATTATCCGGCATCTGCGGCAGGCTGATGTGCTGCCTGATGTATGAACGCGAATTTTATCTGAGCGCTATGGAACGCTTCCCCGAAGTTGAAAGCTTGATCACAACCGAAAAGGGCCGGGGAATGGTGGATAAAGTTGATGTATTCCGGAATGTTGTTTATGTAAAATACCCGAGCGATGAATATGATGTACTAACGCTTCAGGAAGTGAACGAGATCATAAAAAAACATCCGTTGATTAAACCGGAACGTAAAAATGATGATAAAATAAGCGAAGAAATAATCGAAGAGATTGATAATTAAAACTGGTTTCTGGTTCCGAGTTTACATGTCGATTGAAAAAAATATGCATTATTTTGTGGAACTTTGTTACTTTGTGTTTTGGTGGCTATAAAAGGAGATAAAGTTATACAGCTCACAGTAATATTGAACTTTTTTTTGTATGACGCTTACTGTTGCCTGAGCTTGTCGAAGGCAACATGTCCACTGCGCATTGTTAACTTCGACAGGCTCAGCCAACGATGAGAATTGCGCGTAGGATACAAATAACATAACTAAATTCGAACAGAATAGTCAGAGATTGAAAAAGATAGTTGAAGTTGAAAAGAAAGAAGGAAACAGACGTGGAACAGCGTGAGAAAATACTGGTTACCAGCGCACTGCCATACGCGAACGGACCAATACATTTGGGTCATTTGGCTGGTGCTTATTTACCTGCTGATATTTATGTGCGTTACCAGCGCGCCATGAAACGGGATGTGGTTTACATCTGCGGTTCGGATGAACATGGCGTCCCCATTACAATTGCTGCCGAGCGGCAGGGCGTTTCGCCGAGAGATATTGTGGAAAAGTACAGGGAAAACCATCGGTCATCGTTTGAAAAATTCGGCATGAGTTTCGACAATTATTCCGGTACCAGCAAGCCAAAGCACCATGAAATTTCCCAGGGATTTTTTCTGGAACTGCATCGGAAAGGCTATCTCAGCGAAAAAACGATGTCGCAGTTCTACTGCCCGCACGACGATATGTTTCTCGCTGACCGATATGTAGAAGGAACATGCCCGGCATGTAAAACCGAAGGCGCCCGTGGCGATCAGTGCGATGCGTGCGGCAGGTCGCTTGATCCGACTCAACTCATTAACCCATATTGTGTGTTATGCAAGAAACCGCCAGTGCTTCGACAGACCTCCCACTGGTTTATTAATTTAAAACAGTTTCAGGGTCAAATAAAAGACTGGCTGGACACAAAAACCGGCTGGAAAGATAACGTCAAGAATTTTTGCTATGGCTGGATAAATGAGGGTCTCGAAGACCGTGCCGTGACACGCGATTTGAAATGGGGTGTTCCGGTACCGCTCGAAGGCTATGAAGATAAAGTGCTTTATGTGTGGTTCGATGCGCCGATTGGCTATATTTCATCCACAGTTGAATGGGCGGAAAAAATCGGGCAGCCGGATAAATGGAAAGAGTACTGGCTCGATAAAAACACGAAAATGGTCCATTTTATCGGAAAGGATAATATTGTATTTCATGCAATTATCTGGCCGTTAATTCTGATGGGACATGGCGACTATGTGTTGCCTGCGGAAATTCCGGCTAACGAATATCTGACGCTCGAAGGCAGCAAAATTTCCACCAGCAAAAATTATGCTGTTTGGCTGGACGAATATCTGGAAAAATTTCCCCCGGATCCATTGCGCTATTGCATTGCGATTAATGCGCCGGAAAATAAAGATGCCGATTTTTCCTGGAAAGATTTTCAGGCACGCAATAACAACGAATTGGCGGACATTCTCGGTAATTTTATCAATCGCTCGCTGACATTTTTAGAACGCAATTTTGATGGTATTGTGCCTCCTCAGGGCGAACTGGATAGTCTCGACCGCGAACTTCTGGACAAAATAAATGCAGCGCCCGACATTATTGGCAGTTGCATCGAGAAATTTGAAGTCCGCAAAGCCACTACCGAGTTGATGAATTTAGCGCGGTTTGCCAATAAATATTTCAATGATCAGGAACCGTGGGTGACTATTAAATCCAATCCTGGCAAATGCGGTACGACCATGAATTTGTGTGTCCAGATTAGCCGCACTCTGGCTATTCTAATGGCGCCGTTCATTCCGTTTTCCGTTGCGACATTGTGGCGGATGCTAAATCAGGCCGGTGATGTTATCAAGCAAAACTGGAATGATGCGGCAATCCCGGCAATTGCTCCCGGACATCGCATGAATAAGTTGGAAATCTTGTTTCCCAAAATTGAAGATGATGTGATTGATGCAGAAATCGAAAAATTGAAAAATGTCGTTAAAGCGAATCAACAAATCACGCAATCAAAACCAAAGGAAGAAATGGAAGATACACGAATTGATTTTGAAGATTTTCAGAAAGTTGAGCTGAAAGTAGCACGGGTACTCGAAGCGGAACGCGTTGAAAAAGCCGACCGATTACTGAAATTAAAAATCGAAGTTGGTGATGAAACGCGTCAGATTGTTGCCGGAGTTGCCCAATTTTATGAACCGGATGAGTTGATCGGGAAAACAATTGTAATTGCCTCCAATTTAAAACCGGCTAAAATTCGTGGCATTGAATCGAATGGGATGTTGTTAGCTGCGTCCAATTCAGATAAATCTGTGTTGTCGCTATTAACCGTGGACAAACCGATTGCGACCGGAGCGCGGGTCAGCTAATGTTCGTTGAAACCCACGCGCATCTGAATCTCAATCAGTTTGATGTTGATCGGGATGAAGTCGTTCAATGCGCACAGGAAAACGGAATTGAAAAGATTATCAATATTGGCATTGATATTCCGACCAGCAATGAATCGATCCGATTAGCTGAAACGTATGAGAGTGTCTATGCTGCGGTTGGCATGCATCCAAACGATGCCGTCAAAGCACCGCTGGATTATTTGAAGCAGGTGACAACCATGCTCAAACATCCAAAAGTTGTGGCTATCGGAGAAATTGGCCTGGATTATTATTGGGATTATACGCCGGCGGACATCCAAAAGCGTGTGCTGCGTGAGCAACTGGAACTGGCGATTATGGCTGATCTGCCAGTAATTATTCATACACGCAACGCCTGGCCAGATATTCTTGAAATTCTGGAAAGTGATTTTGCCAATAAGCTTCGTGGCGTATTTCATTGTTTCTCCGGAGATGCCGAACACGCGCAACGTGTTCTTGATTTGGGCTATCATATTTCGTTCACGGGCGTGTTGACATTTAAAAATTCCCGGGCGATTGACATTGCAGCAACCATCCCGGCCGAACGCTTGATGCTGGAAACAGACTGTCCGTTTATGGCCCCGGTACCGCACCGTGGAAAACGCTGCGAGCCGGCTTACATCCCAATAATTGCCGAAACACTGGCACATGCACGAAAAATCAATATAGAAGAGCTTGCTGCCCAAACCACAGCAAATGCTCGGAATTTATTTCACATATAATGTGAGCAAAGATTGCAGTCGTTCAGAAAGGATAAATTTTTACTGTTGAATTCAGGTAATACGAATAATAATTTATTGAGGGTGATTTTTTTACATTGCAAATAGCGATGACATTACTAAAAGTGATACTATCGCTCAATTCAAACCTTTAATGAGTATGACCTATGTTCACGTCTGCCATCTCATGTTTCACATCTCACGTAAAAAAAATGGAGGATTCACTGTGATTCTATTTATAACCCTGATGGCTGGAGGCTCCGGCGCCGGACAACAACCTAACTCTTTTGGTTTCTTTCTGCCGATTATTATGATCTTTTTGATCATGTATTTCCTAATTTTCCGGCCGCAAATGAAAAAACAAAAAGAACAGAAGCTAATGCTCGAAGCTGTTAAAAAAGGTGATAAGATTGTAACCGTTGGCGGCATCTTTGGCACAGTTGTCGGTATCAAAGAAAAAGAAAATGTACTAATCGTAAAAATAGCAGAAAACACCAAAATTGAATTGGTGAAAACATCTGTTGCAAAAGTAATAGGAAGAGAAGAATAATGGCGTCACATCGAATTGTACGCTTCGGCAATCCGATTCTTCGTATAAAAGCACAGCCCATCCAGGAGATATCCGATGAACTAAAGAAATTGGCGGATGATATGGTGGAAACCATGATTCATGGCGAAGGTATTGGCCTGGCCGCTCCACAAATTTCCAGGTCTATTGCCATGTTCGTGATCCATATGGGGCTGATTGAAGAGAATGGTGAACCGATGGCGGTTATCAATCCCGAAATTATTGAGACGAAGGGAGAAATAAGTTACGAAGAAGGGTGTCTTTGTATTCCTGATATTCGTGAGGAGGTGAAACGCCCGGAAATCATCCATGTCAAATACATGGATATTGAAGGACGTGAGCACGAAGAAGAATTCGGCGGATATAAAGCGCGAGTGTTTCAGCATGAAATCGATCATCTGAACGGCGTATTATTTGTTGATCGGCTGGGTTCCATGAAACGGAAGTTATTGCAAAAACAACTGAAACAAATAGCAGATGAAGAAATGACGATCCTTGCGCAGGAAGAGGAGGAGTAATTATCGCAGTCGATCACAAAAACGGATTAAATATAGTTTTCATGGGAACACCGGATTTCTCTATTCCCAGTCTGAAACGTTTGTTTAACAGTTCACACACGATCGTTGCTGTGGTAACAGGGCAGGATAAACCTGCCGGTCGCGGGCAGCGTATGCAACCGACTCCGGTCAGGCAATTCGCGGATGAGCATAACATCCCGGTGCTGATGCCGGCATCACTGAAGGATCCCGTGTTCCACGATCAATTGCGCACTATATCGGCTGATTTGTATGTGGTTGTTGCTTTCCGCATCCTTCCGCGGGAGGCGTTCACGATTCCCCCGAAAGGTACTATTAATCTGCATGGTTCACTTTTGCCAAAATATCGCGGAGCTGCGCCGATTAACTGGGCGATTATGAACGGAGAGAAGGAAACCGGTGTAACGACTTTTTTTATTACGGACAAGGTGGATACCGGTAATATTATTCTCTCGCGATCGTTTCCAATTGGCGATGATGAAACTGCCGGGGATGTACACGACAAAATGAGCGAGATAGGCGCGGACTTGTTACTGGAAACAGTCAATTTAATCGCGCTCGATCAGGCGCCGCGTAATGCGCAACAAGGTACACCCTCGCCGGCTCCCAAAATAACAAAAGACGTGTGCCGAATTGATTGGTCCAAAGACGCACAGACGATAAAAAATCAAGTACGTGGTTTGGCGCCTTATCCCGGTGCGATCATTTTTCTGAACGGAAAGCAGTTCAAAATTTATCGTCTACAGCTTGAAACCCAAAAAAACACCGGTGCATATTCACCCGGCCAGATTGTCGAAATCCAACCGGAAGTTGGAATTTCCGTGGCAACTGGCGATACCGTTGTGACGATTTTGGAACTTCAGCCCGAATCCAAACGGAGAATGACGGCTGCTGAGTATATTCGGGGAGTTTCTGACGAAATGATGACTGGCACGTTTGAGTAATTTGTTGTACGAACTTCCACCCGCGACGTAATGTAGAGTTTTGAAAAAGCGTCGATATTAGAGGAAAAACAAACACTGTAAAGAGGATTGGTATGATAAAAAAGATGACAGTCGGCGTGTTTGGCGTTCTGATCATGATCGTCGCATTGGGGACAAGAGTAACAATCGCGCAACAGGAAGTCGAATTGGCCGTTGGAGATGCTGCGCCAACTTTTGTGCTGCGCGATATGCAGGATGACGATGTTTTTCTTCGGGATTTCTGTGGGCAATTACGTCAGCCATGGAAAAACAAAACAAAGCACGTGGTAATTTTGAGTTTTTTTACATCGTACTGCAAACCTTGTTTGAAAGAGATTCCCGAACTTCAAAAAATAGCTGCTGAATTCGGTGAGAACGATCTAAAAGTCTTCCTTGTAAATTTAAAGGAAGATAAGGAACTGGTACAGAAATACATAGCAGAAAAAGGCTTTACGTTACCGGTTTTGCTGGATCGATATGGAATGATTGCCAAAAAATATGGCGTTACTTCGGTTCCACGAATTTTTATTATCGATAAAGAAGGTAATATTGCGTGGTTGACCAAAGGCTATGATGAAAAACTGGCAGAAAATATCCATCAAGCGCTTAATGAATTATTTGAGTAAATTGGAATACACAATCATCGAAGGCCTTTAAACTGATATTATCTCATGAAAGCCCGCCAACTCGCGATCCATATATTAAAGAGTATCGATGCAATCAATGCATATGCGGATATTTCCATCGATCATGCGTTGAAACAAGCTATTCTGTCGGACTCAGATCGGCGGCTTGTTCATGAAATTGTCAATGGAACGATCCGGCAAAGTAAAAAAATACAATGGGCAATCACACAATTTTTTCAGGGAAAGTATCATAAGGCCCCGGAAGCTGTACGCCTGGTATTGGAAATATCGTTCTATCAGATATTATTTCTTACCAAATTACCCCACTACGCTGTTATCAATGAAGCTGTTTCGATCATAAAAAAACAGAACGGCCAGTTTTGGGCAAATAAAGTCAATGCAATTTTGCGCAATTTAATTCGGCATCCGGAACAGATCGATCGTCCTGCAAATGAAATACAAGATGTTGAAACCATTGCAATTCAATTTTCGCACCCGGAATGGATGATTGAGCGATGGGTAAATCGGTTTGGCGTTGAAAACGTTAAATCGTTATGCGCTGCAAACAATCGATCCCCGGATATTACGCTACGGGTTAACACATTAAAAACGAACCGTGATGATGTGCGGATAAAACTGCATGAGTTCGGAATCATTGCCCGCGGTTCGGATTACCTGCCTGAATCGATTATTATCAATCAGATGAATCATCAGGTGCAACACGAATTATTACTACCGGGTCTGGTTGCGGTGCAGGATGAAAGCGCAAGTATGGTGACCCGGTTACTTGATCCACAGCCCGGCGAACTTGTTTACGATTTGTGTGCTGCCCCCGGGGGCAAAACGACTCATATTAGTGAACGTGCTGGAGATAGCTGTTTTGTGGTTGCCGTGGATGCTCAAAACTCGCGTCTCAAACGGGTGAAAGAAAATGTGCAACGCCTGGGGATAGTAAATTGTGCACTGGTTCAGGCAGATGCGCGCTATTTTGAAGCGAAGGCCGCCGATAAAGTCCTGCTGGATGTTCCCTGTTCCGGACTTGGTGTGCTTGCCAAACGTGTTGATTTGCGCTGGCGGCGCAGTCTTGATGATATTAAAAACATCAGCACTATTCAGGAACAAATTCTGGAGCACGCCAGTTTATTAGTCAAGCCGGACGGCGTTATTGTCTACAGCACTTGTACGATTGAGCCAGATGAGAACGAGAAGATCGTTGAATCATTTCTGGCGCGGCATCCGGAATTTACACTTGAAAATCCGGTCAGATGGTTACCTGAGGCTGTTGTTCAGCAGGAAAAATATTTATACACCTATCCGCATATTCATGGTACGGACGGGGCATTTGCCGCTCGAATACGGAAATTGAAATAAACCAAGGAATCAGTGATGAGTACTGTTAGTGTGATACGACGTATTCTTGGATGGCCGATTGTGCGCTATCCGCTTATAATTTTTGTTGGCATGATTATCCTTTACTTCATTTTTGATATCGTTATCATGCCGATATATACCCGCCACGGACAGGCAATTGAAGTCCCTAACGTGACGGAAATGACGTTCGAAGGCGCACGTACCCTGCTCGATCAACAGGATTTGAAAATTGTAGAAAAAGCGAAAAAATTTGATATAAATTTCCGTTCCGGTACTGTTATTTCCCAACATCCTGAACCGGGTTCGCAAGTAAAAAAAGGCCGGCGGATTTATGTCATTGTAAGCAAAGGCGAACCGACTGTGGAAATGCCACGTGTTGTGGGAAAATCGGAAAAGAATGCTACATTTGAACTGCTGCAGCTCGGCTTGAAAGTTCGCCATGTAACGTACGAATTTTCATCACATTTTCCGGCTGATGTCGTGTTCGATCAATCTGTCCCGGACGGGGATGAAATAAAAGTCGGTGATGGCGTAGATTTATCTGTGAGCTATGGCCAGTTCCCGGATCGATTTGTGGTGCCGGAGGTCGTTGGCAGAAGTTTGAAAGATGCACAGAAAGTTATTGAACAAGCTGGACTAACAATCGGAATGGTTACATATCGGATGGAACCAGAATTGTTGCCGGAAACGGTGGTCGAACAATCAATTCTGGCAAATAGTGAAGTCAATCAAGGAGAAGCACTGCATTTGGTGGTGAGTAAATTACCGGAAAATACTGAGGAAACGGAACAATGATAACAGTTGCGCCATCGATTTTGGCTGCGGATTTTACAAAGTTAAGGGAAGAAATTGAAAGTATTGCTGACGCTGGTGGCGACTGGGTCCACGTAGATGTTATGGATGGTCAATTTGTACCTGCTTTGTCGTTCGGAACTCCAATAATTAAAGCTGCACGTTCAGTTACGAATTTACCGCTGGATGTGCATTTAATGGTCTATGAACCGGATCACCTGATCCCGGATTTTATTGCTGCTGGATCGAGTAGAATTACGGTACACGTAGAAGCCATAAAACATTTAAACAGAACAATTCAACTTGTGAAAAGCCTGGGCGCCAGGGCCGGCGTTACACTTAGTCCGGGCACATCGGCAGCGTGTCTGGAAGCAGTAATTGATGAGGTCGATCTCGTGCTGGTAATGACGGTCGATCCTGGATTCGGCGGTCAAAAATTAATTCCGGGAACTTTGAAAAAAGTTGAACGCATTGCTGAAATGATTAAGCAAACAGGCAAGCAAATATACCTCGAAGTTGATGGAGGAATTACGCCGGAAAATGCCCATACATTTATTGAAGCCGGCGCTGATGTGCTTGTCACCGGAACGGCTTTCTTCAAAGCGCAAAATCGTAATCAGGTAATAGCGCAGTTAAAACAAATCTCACGTTGAAATTTACCACATAAATATGCATGTAAAATGCGGATGTGCATTTTGCATGCAATTTCCCGCCTTAGATATTCAAATATTACTTGATTTTATTGATTTAATTCCTTACTTTAACCAAAAGTTACCCAATTTTCTTCAAATTGATGATGTGGCGTGTATATATACGAAACGCAACATCACAACTTCAATTGTTGACATACATAACAACGCTTGTCAGCAGGGTAGAAGGCCTCGGGTATCCCCAATCTTCACCCCACCTTGATGAACATGATTGGTGCTCGCTGTGTTGTTGTAAAATTCAGCGAAAATTGGGTTTTTCATGACGATTCGAATTAGTTTCCTTGTAACGCTTCTCTTTTTAAATACGTACTCGTTACATGCTGGCAATAATGACTGGCAAATACAAATCGTTTTAACAGACGGTGAGTATTGTGATGATGCGACATGGTGTGGTGTAAATGAAAATGCCAGCTATGATTTTGATCATTTTGAATATCGAAAACCAATCATAGATTTACCTATTCCGCAAGTTTATTTTTATCATCCTGAATGGGATTCAGTATACTCGGCGTTTGCGACAGATATACGGCCACATTTTGAAATAAGTGAAACATGGGAATTTCAAATTAAATCTCCGACAGGACGTACAATCACGTTGACATTTTTAGGATTGGAACAGCTCGATCCTCAAATGGCGATTCGATTGTTTGATGTAACCAGCGGTAAAATACTAAATCTTCGTGATAGTTCCACAGCGTCAATTTATATTTCAAAGCCGATAATGCAATTTAAATTGATTGTTGGTACGATCGCCGAAATAGCAGAATCTGCGCTGGAACCGATTTTTAAATTGGGGACTAATTATCCGAATCCCTTTAACAACGAAACGATTATACCGCTCAGTTTGCCTGAGAACGCTTTTGTTGAAATCTCAATTTTCAATATTGCAGGACAACAAGTCCGAAGCCTGTATCGTGGATTTTTGGAAAAGGGATCACACCGGTTCCCATGGAATGGTACAACAGAAACCGGATTAAGTTTGACGACCGGAATATACTTTTATCGCCTTCTCATTGACAATTCAATACATATTACCGGTACAATGATCTTGCTGCGCTGATAATCTTACATTTTCAATGAAAACTACAAACGAAATAAATATTCCGACGTATTCATCGTCTGATCTGCCCGATGGAAAAAATCCGTTTGAAACAATTGATTCACATAATCTCGGGCAACCGCCTGCAACCTGGTACCCGATTCGCATTGATACCGTTCGGAATTTGCTGACAGGTAATTCGTTTCATTACACTGTATCCGAAATTGGTCCATCGGTCGCCATTGTTGCCATGGATGATGATGGCTATATTTTTCTCGTTGGACAATGGCGATATACTTTTGGAAAATATTCCTGGGAACTGCCATCCGGAAGTGCAGCAGATAAAGAAAACCTGCGTGATGCCGCTAAACGTGAATTGCGTGAAGAGACCGGATTAATTGCCGATTCCTGGACGAAGCTTGGTACCGTCGATAATTGTAATGGCGCTACGATCGATGAAGGGCACCTGTTCCTTGCGACAAATCTTGCACTTTTCCCTGCTACTCCTGACCCGAATGAAATTATTCAACGTGTTCGAATTCCTTTCTCTGAGGCTGTGTCACTGGTTTTTTCCAATCGCATTACTGAATCGCTCAGCATTGCCGCTATTCTCAAAGCCAAACATTTACTAAATTTATAGTTTGAATGGACAGAAGTATCCAAAAAATTTTTATTAGTGCTATTCTAATCTACCTAATGGCATTCTCATCATCAGGATTGTGTGCTGATATAATCGGCCGTACAATTGAAGCAGAAACCGGTACCCCATTAGCCGGCACAATCGTTCGTATAACTAAAATTAACCGGACAACGCTAAGCAGCGCGGAAGGTATTTTTCGATTCGTGAATGTTCCTTTTGGTGTTCATCAAATTGAATGTGTACGTCCTGATTATCCACGATTAATTTATGTCCTCTCATTTTATACGGAAATCGATACTGTTGTAAAAATTCGTATTCAGCACAGCACCGGTGAAGGAGATATTTTTTATATTGGTGATATTCGAGTCGAAAGTGATAAAGATTTGATGCCAAATGATTATGCTGCGACCACACGAATCAGTTCCGGCGAAATCGAAATTATCCAGGCGAACAGTCTTGGTGATGTGCTGGAAATGGTACCGGGAATTGAAAAAAGCAGTCGCTTTGGTTTGGATATGGCGGTTTTTGCAACTGTACGTGGCGACGAGAATGACCAATATAATACCTTCGGAACCAAAGTAATTGTTGATCATGCTCCGATTTCCAATAATGCTGAAATGCTTATTCATGACCCGACACGTAATTCAACGGCTGCAAAGGGTGTCGATCTCCGACAAATACCAGCCGATAACATTGAATCCGTTGAAATTATTCGTGGTATTCCACCTGCGAGATATGGTGATTTGACCTCCGGTGTCATAAACGTGACGACATGTGTGCATCGTTCCAAACCGCGATTGAAAATAAAACATAATCCGAACACACGCGAAGCAAATCTTTACTCCGGATTTGCTCTTGGTAAATTTTTCGTTTCCTCATCTGTTAATTATGGTTACACCGAACGCGATAGACGGCTGACAGGGGATGAGTACCACCGGTTTGAATTATCGAGCCTGATACAAAATGATCATGAGAATTCAAGCCACCAGTTCAATTCCCGCACGTGGTTTACAAAATCAATTGATGAAGTGGATATTTCGGAAATCAATGATGTGAAAGCTTATAGTCGAGGTTACCGTTTTTATGAAAATATATGGGGAACCTGGAAAAAATCACCACGAACGAGTATTGAATGGACAATGTATCTGCATGATGTATATACAAACCGATTTACATCTATGACCGTTCACGGTTACAATAAACTTTATACCGGTGAAGTTCAAATGCGTGGCCATGAAATTAACAGTGGCGCGACACTTGCCTGGCAACATAAAAAAGTCGGAAATTCTGCAATTCATGAACTTTCTCTGGGCGTGCAACTGCAAATAGAGAACGTTATCGGCGATGGATTAGTGTTGGATAGTTCGAAAAGTTATTACGGGTTGGACTCTCCGGTTCGGGCTTACTCTTATAATGATATTCCTGATTTATCGCAAATCGCATTATATGCAGAAGATCAGGTAACAACAGTTTGGCTTAAAGATGTGACCTGGACCTTGGGAGTTCGTTATGATATGTTCAAGCCGACATCCATAAATTTAAGTAAGTTGTGGGATGGCAATTCTCCAGTTGACTGTCAACATGGTGCGTATTTTAGCCCCAGACTTGGCGCTGTTATGCATCTATCGTCGAAAACACAGCTACGGGGCGGATTTGGCCTCGCTGCGAAAATACCATCGCTTTATAAGATTTACAGCGGTCCGCGATTTTATACATATGGGCAGGACACTAAACATATATTTACTGAAAATTCGACGCTGAAAGGTTACACCGCAACAGAAATTAAAATTGGAATCGATCATCGACTTGAACCGCTTGGGATTATTTCAATGGAAGGGTACATGTCGAAATATGATGATGCTTATTCATTGCGAACATATCCCGTATGGGAGAATGTTCTGAATACTAGCAATATGCCGACGTACGATGTTTGGGAAAATATTCTATGGGAACGTTTACATGGAATAGAGTTTTCGTTTCATTCGATTCGCAAAGCCGGAATGGCCTTATCTGTAACCGGTCATTATCGACATCGCGAGTGGGGGACCGATAAACCACGTTATGCTGTAGTTGCCGAATTTGACAGCCTTGGCAACATTAATCGAACTGCCGGGTGGTTCCCGGGGAAAACAGACTGGGTAGCGAAATGGTTTGTCGATTATCGGCTCGATTGGCGGATTCGAAAGGCGAAATTATGGTTTCAGGCACTAATTCATCATTTTCCGTTGGAAGAGACCTGGGAAAGTCCGCTTATTGAAACAGGGCTTTGGTCAGGCAAAGTACGATCGTATCCACAAAGCTGGATAATGAATATAAGATTAACAAAACAGCTTTGGGAACATACGGAAGTTTCGATTTTTGTCAATAATGTGTTGGATGATTACGGTGAGTTCGAAGCTATCTGGGATCGTTCAATTAATGTGACAGCTAACAATCTTGTCGAAAAAAGTTACATAGAACGCCACCAACCGATATTTTGGGGGATGAAATGGTCTACATCATTTTAGTTGATGTCAAGTTTGCTGATTTTTTTTTCAATTGAAAGCAAAAAAAGGAGGATTGGGAACATGCAACAGATCAGATTTTGGTTTATCTTTTGTTTTATGCTTGGATTAAGTTTAATGATTGGTTCGTGTAGTAAAGATGATCCTGTATCACCAACACCGAAAGGCAGTATGACGCTCACTATCACAAATGATGTGGGTGAACCGGTAATTGGAGCATCCGTAACCTGGACCTCCGATTTGGGAATGGAGGGCAACGAACAATTATCTGATAGTGTTGGAGTTGTAAAGATAAGCGATTTGGTGGCAGCTACATATCATATTGTTGCCACTCTTCCTGTTTCTGAAAATTATCGATTTCAAGGGGATTTAAATATTTCACTGCAAGCGGGGCAACAAGTCGTCAATACTTTGGTTGTAAGAATGAATACAGCAGGTCTGAAAATAAATGAAGTCTATTTCTGCGGCTGCGGGACACGATACTTTTATGATCAATTCATTGAATTGTACAATGGAAGCGCCGACACTATCTATCTTGATAATTCGATCATTTTTGTTTGTACGGCAAAAGACTTTTCCGGCCTGGACAGTGATAACGATGGCGATCTGGACTATTCCTGGATTGATTCCGCTACCGGAGATGAACGAAAATGTATTACTTATGTAACTAAACTATTTGGAAACGGAACTGAATACCCAGTTCTGCCCGGTGAGTATAGGGTAGTCGCAGCAGATGCAATTGACCATACAAAAAATGAAACGGAAAGCTTTGATTTAAGTAATGCGGATTTCGAATTTACGAATATTAATTTTCCAAATGATGAAATGAATGATCTCGTCCCTGATTACGAAAATATCTTGCTTGGTGATTGTGGATATGTATCCAATCTGGATTTTATGCTATCACTGGCAACAGGATTTGTTGGTATCGCATCGGGTGAGGATAGTAAATATTGTGATGGAATCGATTTTGATACTATTTGGGATGGCGTTGAATACTCGCGGAATGAAGATCATGTTCAACAGGTTGATAACAAATTGGAGACCGGATTTACGGGTGTTGGAATTGAAAGTTATAGTCGCAAATCAATTCAACGTATCCGTCCCGGTTATGATACAAACAATAGCAAACTGGATTTCGAAATCCTGGAGAATCCGACGCCGGGATCGTGGTAGCAGGTAATTGAAGAGAAATAATGTGATTAAATTTTTTCGCCCATCTTCAAAATTAATACGAAGGACATACGTTCTGTTAACAGGCATGTTGTGGCTATGTGGTTTGAGTGAATCGTCAGCTCAAATTTATTTCCATGATAACAATGCACTTGAAACGAACCATGCTTCGATCGGTTGGCTGGGAAGCAACGAAAATCCGGCGCTATTAGACGAATCGCCGTACATTGGATGTAATATTCTTAACGTCAGTTATCATCAACGATCGGGTAATTTTTATCGGCAATTCGCTGCCGATAAAAACAAAATTGCCAAATTATCGGCTGCAGAATGGATCCGATTATCACGCAAAATGATACTGTTTGGACAATTCTGCTTCGGCTCAGGCATATACCATTCACCCGCAGGTACACTAAATGAATTCCCGTACGATTCGCCTTTTATCCTTACAGATAAAAAAGCCGGGAATGTGCAGATATCATCACCTGATATTCGTTTGGTGAGTAGCTACGCCCTGTCACAAAAATTATCCGTAGGCGTGGAATCATCGTTCAGGATTTATGATGGCCTTAAACAAAATGAATCTAAGGCGAAAATGGATGACCGTACGATTGGCTGGAAAATTGGATTGGGTTATCACGTTACACCATATCAGCAAATTGCATGTAGTATTGGCAATAATGACGGTCAAGCCAGGGTAATCATCGAAACTCACTATCTGAGACACGAACCGAAAATAGAACAATTTTTTGGTGATTCACTGCGTCTTGAAAAGCAACTTGTCGGTAACTATCACCGCCGGGATCGGCGTCAACATCGTATGGTGGAAATGTCCTGGCAATATCGTAATACATCAGGCCGTTACTTACGCTTGAAATGTGGTTATGAAAAAGTAACTGAATTTTATGATGAACTGGAAACAAAAATTTATGAATATGCCACACGATTTGGGCGTTGGCATGAAGAATTAAAATGGGTTGAATTGAACTCTGATTTTGCGACGCATGTTCGCAAATTCCGGATGCAGGTTGATATGTTGTTAATGTCCGGAGAAATGTTTGTGTACGCCGGTATGGGACAGGCCCATGTGGAAACACGGCAACAAAACATTTTGCAGGGACATATGAGATTAACCAGTGATGATAGCTGGCGCCGTTTATTGCTAAAGCTGGATATGGATGCTACATATCTTGAAGAATCATATTATTCATTTAACCACGATTATTTGTGGGAACGATCCCCGTTCGGGCTTCGAGTAAGTAATTCAATTGATTTCAGATTATCTGATACTTACTCGTTAATTGCCGGGATTGGAATCGGTCGTGTTGTAACGGATTATCATTTGACCCTGCCTGTATGCTTAGAGCAATCATGGAGTATCGGACTTGGAAAAAATACGGCAGGTCGTCGCTTTGATAGCATTTTTAATATTCGTCGGATGAATGCTCCGGAAGACAACAGGGAATTTCACATTGTTTCAGTTAGCATAAATGTTGCAACTTCAGGGGAAAAATAATATATCTGGTCAAAATTCAATCGTTACGGGGTGTGCTATGTGGAAAAGAACATATCGGCTCGTGTTATTCCTTCTTCTTTATTGTGGAATGGCACTGGCTCAAGATGGAAATATCGACATTTTACAAAGTTTTACGTTTGATGATGCATTGGTCCAATTAGTCGTCACGGATGCAAATCATGGCTATGTGCTAACGAAATCAAGTTTGTGGGAATCGCAGGGAAATTTGATGAGTTGGGCAGTAAAATCGTCGCTTCCGGTTCGGTATCAGAAAGATAATCCTGATGAACAATTGGATTATCTAAAAAATCGATTTGCATTCTGGGGAGACACTGTTGTTGTCGTTGGCAACAGGGGAACAGTGCTTTATTCAAATGACGCTGGCACGAGCTGGCGCGATTTATCGGATACCACATATTATGATATTTCGATGGAGTGGGTGCAGGGCCCGAATTCAAAAAACATCTGGATTTCCGGTGGCGTATCGAAGAAGGGCTATTTATTCAAACTAAATATTGAAGACGATGCGGTACCGACACTTGAGCGTATGGATCTGGAAATAATGGATTATCGACTCTCCCAAATATTTTTTACTGATTCTCAACACGGATTTGCGGCCGCAGGCGGAACCAAAGGGGATATTTACCGCACGGAAGACGGTGGCCAATCATGGGATGTAATTCGTGGTAATTTCAAATTCAATTCATCCGGGCGCATCTATGATTGGTACTTTGTAAACAGTGATACCGGATACGCAGTGGGCTATTACGGGAATCTCTTTAAAACAACTGATGGTTCACGATCGCTATGGACTGCAGTACATACACCGGAAGTGGATGCCAAAGACAATAGCTATCTAAATTCGCTATATGTCGTGTCCGCAAATGAAATCTGGTTTTCCGGCACGGACGGTCGCTTTTATCATTCAACAGATGGTGCAGCCACGTTTGAACAATATCATGCCCCGGTGGGTGCGACTATCAATTCAATGTGGTTCAATACGGCAGGTTCCGGTTTTTTAACTTCGATTTATGCATTCATTCAAACCACACCTGTAAATAACGATTGGAAGCTGGACAATGACTGGTTGGGTACAACATGGCAGAATGTGACTGCATTCAATGAAAATCAAGTCATCATGGTAGGTAATGATGGAATTTTGGCGTATGGCGATAAAGGCGGTTTTACTATGCCAAATGTCGCCAGTACGACAATACCGAATGATTTTTATGCTGCAAGTATCGGTGACGAATTTGCCTATATCCTGGGGAATAAAATTCTGCTGCGCGGCGATTTAAATTTTGACAACTGGGAGCCGGTATTGTCAGATGCAGATGATTTCAGCAAAATTGGTTATGATCTGACATTCGTTACTCCGAATACCGGTTTTTTCGTTGATAACGGTGGGAATATCTGGCAAACCGTCAATGCCGGTCAGAATTGGGAAAATCTGGGACAAGTGGGAAGTAAACTGGTGAAGTTGGCATTTATTTCATCGCTTCACGGAATTGCATTGGAAGAATCGGCCGGTTTTATATGGAGGACGCTTGATGGTGGCTCTACCTGGGCTGCGGATACGATTGCAGTTAAAGGTGACTATACTTTTCATGCGTTGGATTTTGTTCATGATTCCACACTAATTATTGCCGGTAAAAATAATATTACTGAAAATGCTGTTATTTTGAAAAGCACGAATTTCGGAAAAACCTGGCACGAGCCACTCATCAGCGAAGCCGTTGCCGAATTGAACTGTGTTTGTATGAATAAATGGCTGGGGATTGCAGCGGGCAGAGCGAGTACAATTCTGGTATCAAAAGATTATGGTGATACGTGGAGTCTGCCTGAATCGTCGGTCACAAATGGTTGGTCTACCGAAATGCGGCAACGCTATGATTTTAAAGATGCCACGTTTACCCGCAATGGTGATATTTACATAGTCGGGACAATGGGTATTGTTATGTATGCGCATACAACAACTGACGTGGCTCAGTTCGACTTTCAGGATTTGCACGCACAGGATTATAAATTATGTCAAAACTATCCCAATCCATTTAATCCCGCCACGACAATTCAATATTCTATTCCGCAGGCGGGTGATATTGAACTTTCTGTTTACAACGCACTCGGCCAATGTGTGGAAACACTGGTTTCAGGAAAACAATTTGCCGGAACATACCACGTGGAATGGAACGCGCAGCAACTGGCCAGCGGCCTGTATTTTTACTATTTAAAAACACCCGAACGTACACTTATAAAGAAAATGGTACTCATCCGATAGAATGATTACAAAAAGACTACGGCTGTTATTACAAATTCTTATTCTCGTTCTTATTGGCTTTGTCATGCTAAAAGGGCTGGATGTCGAAGCATATTGCCCGTTTGGTGGTTTTCTGGCCTTTAGTACGCAGATTTATAAAAATACGCTGGCATGCAATATGAGCAGCACTGCTATTTTTATGGGCCTCGCGCTGGCAATCGCAGCACTTGGAATCGGTAAGTTGTTTTGTGGTTATGTGTGTCCGTTAGGAACCATCTCGGAATGGCTTGGCGTAGTCGGACAACGAGCGCGGTGGCAGGTGGTTATGCCAGCGGCGCTCGATCGCATTTTCCGGTTTACTAAATATCTATTGCTGTTTATAGTAGCCTATAAAACCATTACAGTCAGTGAACTTTTTTGTCGAAAATTCGATCCCTATTATGCTTTAAGCAGCGGCTTTGGACATGATGTTGTTATTGCATGGGCTATTCCCGCAATCACTGTGTTGTTAATTGGCGCGTTAGTCATCAAACACTTCTGGTGTCGCTATGTTTGTCCGTTAGGGGCGATTACCAATTTACTCGCTAATGTCTACCTGATTTTTATCCCATTGCTTATATTTGTCGGAGTAAAACAGGTGTGGCCGGAATTTTCTGTTATGTGGCTGCTTATCTCAGTGAGCAGTATTGGTTATTTATGGGAAATTGGATTCAATAACCTTGCGCCTCTTCCCCTGACCAAAATTACAATCAATCCGGAAAAGTGCACAGCGTGTAGCCGATGCAACAAGGCTTGTCCTGCTGCAATTGATGTCCGTTCGTCATTAAAAGTCGACCACCCCGATTGCACGCTCTGCACGCTTTGTATCCACTCTTGCCCGGAATCTGGCGCCATTTCCATTAACAATCATCGGGTTCGCACATGGGTGCCGTTGGTTGCTGTTGTATTGTTACCCCTGATGGGATTTGTTGCTTCCACGCAGTATGAATTTCGCACTCTGGAAATGCGCTGGGGAATCAATAATAATAATGAACATATTGAACGCTTTCAACAATCAGGACTGGATAACATTCGTTGTTACGGTACGTCAATGGCGCTTTACCAGCGGCTGCGGGAAATACCCGGGATTTGCGGATTGGATACCTATGCCAAATCACACCGCGTATCCATTTATTACCAGCCGGATGAAATCAAGGCTTTCGATATAAAACAGATATTGTTCAACCCACAAAAACTGCGACTTCGTGCATTAACGGATTCAAACTTAAGTTGCATTTCTGCCTGGAAAACAGGTGTGGAGCCACTTTTTAATGCGCGTGATCATCAACTGTTTGCTGAATTGCTTAAAAGCAATCCGGCGATTTTGGGATTTGAGTCCAAATTTGACGAGCCGGTATGGGCCACAATCTATTTTGAATCCGACAAAATCACATCCGATCAAATTCGCGCGTTAATTGATACTTCGCGAACGGTGACACTAATTTCGGATGAAAATGATAATCTCATACATGTAGATTTTCAATGTATCGACGGAACGGATACTGTGGATGTTATGAGTGCTCACGATTATCGGCAGCGCATGTTCGCTGCATTTGATCGGACATTCAATTCCTATGAATTGCGCAACGAGGATTTTTTGAAGGTGATCAAAGTTGAGTTCCCGGATGCGGAAAAATCCGGGATGATATCTGAATTATCTGTTTTTGCGGACACGCTGTCACAATATCAGGGAATCGTAAGATTACAAACAATGCTAGGCGAACGAGTGCCGTTGCTGATGATTCATTATGATGTACGGCAAATCAGGGAGAGCGATATTATGGGAATAATGGAAGATTACGATTGGAAACTAAATATTGGTAAATCTATTTCAACTATTCTGCAAGATAAAAATCAATCGAAAAATTAGGAAATCAATTTATTTAGTTAAGCGATCAATCCTTCCTTCAACTCATCTGACCACAGACTTCGATCCAACAAATAATCCGGTTTTACGTGGGTTAATGCTTTAACCTGAATTATTCATAAATTTTGAAAAAAGAGTGAGGATTTTCCAATATAATTTCTTATATTTAAGTAGGATAAACATATAAG
>JAFGDW010000088.1 GCA_016931935.1 Candidatus Zhuqueibacterota bacterium
GATTATTTTTTCTTTTAGCTGCTCTTTGGAAAAAGGCCTTATAGCGATTTTTTGACCTGTTTTATGATACCTTCTTGGCAAACGATACTACGATCCCAGTATTGGACGATTTTTGACTACCGATCCTAAAGCTGATTTATATTCTTCATTAACTCCTTATCATTACTGTGCAAACAATCCTTTTAGATTTATCGATCCGACAGGTGAAGTAGTTCAAATCGTAGCAGGTGGAGACACTGTTAATTATACTGTTGGAATGGAGTATGATGGGGATAATGACCAAATTGCCCAATTAATTTCTACACTCAACACTATGGGTGGAATTGATATTGGTAATTCTGTTTTATCAAGATTAATCGACTCTGAAGGTGTATACAATGTAGGTATTAGCTATAATTTAGCTGATCCAGATGCGGGTGGACAATTTAACTTGAATAAGAATGGACTTGGTGGGAATATGGATTAAGACCCCAGAACATTAGCGACCCTTAGTTAAGTTGGACATGAGTTTTTTCATGCATATCAACATGATATGGGAACAGGTGGTGCTAGCTTTTTTAGTGAAGTTGAGGCAAATTTATATGGTGCGGCATTAGCAGCTCGGAATCTTGACATGGGTGTATATCGATAAAAATTATTCATTCCCTTACCATATTATGTGACGTTCCGATGTGATATCATTCCAACTACATCCACCCAACCATTAAACATTTCCCATCCAAAAGAGGACTACACTTTAAGTATACCATTCCACTTATCCAAATCCCACGTGTTAATTTTTTTACTTTTTTGAATTACCTGCTAAATTGTTTGTACAATGGTGTCGATCTATTTCAATAATGAATATGTGAAATAATCTGTGTATCAGTATTCATTATGGCGCAGGTCAAAAAAATGCTAAATAAATTGACAGACCTTCCGAAAATAATAGTGATTCAATTCGCATAAAACCGTAAAAATCAAATAAATTAAGGACAGGGTAGAACGATGGCAAAGATTCTAGTCGTTGATGATTCAAATGTAATGCGAAAAAAGCTGGCATCTATTTTTGAGGAAGCCGGACACTCTGTGGTTGCCGAAGCAAAAAATGGAATGGAAGCATTTCGTGCATATGCGCGTTACAGTCCCGATTTGGTTACCATGGACATTACCATGCCGGTGATGAACGGGATTGAAGCTGTGAAAAAGATTGTGCCGAACTACCCCGAAGCCAAAATCGTTATGATCAGTTCGGTGGGCCAGAAGGATATGGTGATGACGGCCTTAAAACTTGGCGCCAAACATTTTATTGTGAAGCCGTTTACCGTGGAGCAGGCCAAGACAATTATTGATAAGGTGCTGGCAATGGGTTCCAACGAAAGCGCATTAATCGAAGAAAGTTAATTGAACGTGAGTCATGTATCCCCCTAAAAAACGGTCATGGTACATGTTCATCGTTTATGTGTGATCCGCTCAGGCGCGTAATCGGTTCGTAAATTACAAAATTGACATCCGGATTTTAAAATGTTTATGAATTACAATATTTTTATTTGACAATCTCACAGCGATGCGTTATATTGTGATAACTATAAAAAAATTAAATTCCCATCACATATAATCATCACACGAAAGAGGAATGTCGATGCCCCAACTATGTATTATAAATACCGGTGATGACAAGCGTTTTGTAAAACTGTTTGCGACGCTGCTGGAATTCCATTATATTGAAACACAATTTCAGGATGTTGATACTGTCAAAAACGCGATGGATGTTCCACAAACGGATTCGTTTTTAATTTTGCTTTCTCAAAATTCATTAACATCAATAAATCTGAAAAACGTTGTTGAAAAGTTAGAGACTAAATATCCGACAGCGCAGTACATCATTGCGCTGCTCGATCCGATTCACCCCGATGAATTTACATTCCATTTACGGAATTATCATGCAATCAATTTTTCGCAGGATATGCTGAAGGGCTTTACCAAGTTAATGTCGTTGTTCGATGTTACATTTCTGCCCAAATACGATCGTCGTGAAAAGATCGATCGGCGTGAATATTCAGAACAGCGCCATGGGGATGACCGACGGGTATCTAATTTATCCCAACGAATTCGCACAGGGTTTTGGAAAAGCTATGCAATGGCCACCGGAGCAGGTGTGTATGATTATTTGATGATGGAAGCAGTTCAGCAAGTACTTGTAATAGAATTTCTCAAACCCGAAGCGGAACATTACGAATATCTTGATGCACAGGGAAACGTACAGGAAACCTCGACTGTGCTGGAAAATTGCTGTCAAATCGTATGGGATCGTTTTGGAAAAGGCAGTTTTGAGCGGGCAATTTTTATTATTGAAGCACTTGCGGATACAATACTTGACAATTATTCAGTGAAAATGCTCGATCGTCGGCAGGAAGCGGAACGGCGCGCTGGCGATGATCGTCGAAAAATAAAACTGAACTATAGCTATACGGCGGCGTGATGATGGGTGAGGAGTGTGAGCACCGAGAGCTATTAGGGAAAGCGGCGTAAAAATGCGCCGCTTTTTTTATGGATAAAAAACAAAAAAGCAAGATCAGCTCTTGCTTTTACATGTCATGTTACAAATCGGAAAAATCAGGTGGCTAATTAAACGATTTTGGTGACCTTTTCGCTGCGCAAACAACGGGTGCACACATACGTTTTCTGCACTTTTCCATCCAGTTCAACTTTTACTTTTTTCAGATTCGGATTAAATCGGCGTTTAGAAACATTATGCGCATGAGAAACGTTGGCGCCGGTTTGATGTCCTTTGCCGCAAACACTGCATCTACGTGACATTGAAATACTCCTTTCTGTATCGCTCACTCTATCTTTTTTATTATCAATCAAAAATCGAACTGAATAATACAAAAAAAATGTTTAAAATGCAAGCACTTATTTAGGAATAACACGGAAAATTTGCTTGCAATAAACACCTAAAGTGTTTATATTTTTAAATGATAATCGCTGGCGTGCCAATTCCCGGATATGCTGCTCTGGCGCCATTGGCTGGTGTTTCGGATAGCAGCTTCAGGCAAGTTTGTAAATTGCTTGGGGCCGGACTCGTTTTTTCAGAAATGGTCAGTTCGGAAGGACTTGTTCGGGATGATGAAAAGTCGTATCAATATTTAAAGTTTGTTGAAAGCGAACGGCCGATTGGCATTCAGCTATTTGGGGCCGATCCCGATATCATGGCGGATGCGGCAGCACGGGTCGCCAAAATTTCTCCCGATTTTATTGATTTGAATTTCGGTTGCCCTGTGAAAAAGGTGGTGAAGCGTGGCGCTGGTGCGGCAGTGCTCAAAGATTTAAACCGCATGCAGCACATTACCGAACGTGTAGTAAAAGCCTCGGTAATACCTGTTACTGTCAAAATTCGCAGCGGATGGAGCACGGATCAGGAAATCGCCACCGATGCCGCGCAGATTGTGCAAGATGCCGGTGCAGCGGCGATTATTATGCATCCACGTTTCCAAACCCAGCAATTCAAGGGTCGTGCAGAATGGAGCCTGATCGCCATCGTCAAACAGGCAGTGACGATTCCGGTAATCGGGAATGGCGACATAAAATCAGTCAGTAACGCAAAGGCAATGTACGACTCCACCGGGTGTGATTATATAATGATCGGCCGCGGAGCGATGGGAAATCCCTGGCTGTTTCAACATATTAATGCAGAAATTTCTGGCGCAGAACCAATCAGTGTAACTGCGCAAGAGCGCTATCGCGTTATGAAACTCCATCTAGCTTTTATAGTTGAAGAAAAGGGAGAGCGACTGGCAGTTCAGGAAATGCGTAAACATCTCGCCTGGTATATAAAGGGCTGGCCCAATAGTGCTTCATTGCGTGCACAGCTCATGCAAACAAAACGGCTTGATGATATTCAGCAGGCTCTTGAAGAATTTTTTAAATCTTTGGAGCATGTAAAAAATAACAAATAATAATGTATAAATTCCAAAATAATCACAAAGACAAAACATCAAAACTCAGCTTTCAATGCAAAAAAATTCATCAATGAAATAAAATATTTTTCCTGTCTTGTTTGGAATTTGACTATTGATAAATTGAAATTTATTTGAACCTTGTTTTTTGATGATTGAATTTTTCTCCAAATAATTTTAGCCTTTAAGATATTTAATATATTCAATTCAATAAGTTAACTAATTATGCACCTTATTTATCAAATTAAACACAAAGATTTACGGATGTTGGTGTGGCATTGGACATACGATTCCTAGGGGAGACGTGTGTGGTGATGATGAAAATAATAAGTAATATGAATCGAGAACTGATAAAACCGGAGGTTATCGTATGTCACGGATTAAAACGATTATCATGGGTGCTGCTGGACGCGATTTTCATAACTTTAACATGGTGTTTCGGAACGATGAAAAATATGAAGTCGTTGCATTTACCGCTACTCAAATCCCCGATATTGATGATCGGGAATATCCCGCTGTATTAGCCGGACCGCTCTATCCCAATGGAATTCCCATTCATGCTGAAGAAGATCTTCCTATCTTAATAAGTGACCTGGGCGTTGAACAGGTTGTATTCGCCTACAGTGATGTGCCACATGAATATGTCATGCATAAAGGCGCGGCTGTCAATGCATTAGGTGCTGATTTTGTCATGCTTGGCGCCGCCCGAACAATGTTACAGAGCAGTAAACCTGTCGTGTCAATTTGTGCTGTTCGCACAGGTTGCGGCAAAAGTCAAACAACACGTAAGGTAAGTCAGGTATTGAAAAGTATGGGCAAAAAATTGGTGGCTGTACGGCATCCCATGCCATATGGGGATTTAGCTAAGCAGGCTGTCCAGCGCTTTGCCACTTACGACGATCTCGATCGTTACGAGTGTACCATCGAGGAACGTGAGGAGTATGAACCACATATTGATGCGGGAACAATAGTGTATGCCGGTGTCGATTATGAAGCTATTCTGCGTGAGGCGGAAAAAGAGGCCGACATTATTCTTTGGGATGGCGGAAATAACGATACTCCATTTTACAAACCGGATTTGCACATTGTTGTGGTTGATCCGCATCGGGCCGGGCATGAAAACAGCTACTACCCCGGCGAGACAAATTTGATTATGGCCGATGTTGTTATTATTAATAAAGAAACCACGGCCGATTATGATGATATTGAATTTGTGCGTGAAAGCGTGCGCATTACCAATCCTGCGGCACGGATTATCGATGCTGCATCCCCGTTGTTTGTTGATGATATGGAAATGATTCGCGGCAAGCGCGTGCTGGTTGTCGAAGATGGCCCCACACTGACACATGGCGGCATGACATACGGTGCTGGCGTTGTCGCTGCGGAACAATTCGGCGCCATAGAAATAATTGATCCCCGTCCGTGGACAGTGGGAACGATAACCGAAACTTTCGAAAAATATCCCGATATTGGCGCGTTGCTCCCGGCAATGGGCTACGGCGATGAACAAATCAAAGACCTGGAAAAGACGATTAATGCCGTGGATTGTGATGCTGTCGTGATTGGCACCCCGATTGATCTGCGTAAGTTAGTTGATATCAAGAAACCGGCTGTCCGTGTGAAATACGAGTTACAGGAAATCGGATACCCAACTCTGAAAGATGTATTAAAGCAATTTGAATAGCTCGAAACAACCTGTTGATTTGCCCGATTGGGCATCGAACGGCGTTTTAATAATCGGATACGCTGTATCGCTGTGTGTGATACAGTGTGTCCTTTTGAAGAAACGATGAGCAATCGTCAGTAGAACGTCACCTTAAAACAGGAAAAAATATGAGCGAAGAAAAAATTGCAGTGGTTGCCCTGGGAGGTAATGCAATTTCACGTGAGTTTGAAGAAGGCAATATCTTCGAACAATTTGCCAACACGCGACGATGTTTGCTCGGCGTGTTGCAGCTTATTCAACAGGGGTATAAATTGGCGATTACCCATGGCAATGGCCCGCAGGTTGGGAACTATCTTATTCGGGTGGAAGAATCACGTCATCGTGTACCACCAATTCCGTTGGGCGTTATCGTTGCTGATCTGGAAGGCGGCATGGGTTACATGATCGCCCAATCCCTTCAAAATAAACTCATTCGAAATAATATTGATCGTTCTGTGGCAACCATGGTGACTCAGGTAATTGTGGATCGAAACGATCCGTCGATCAGCAATCCCACCAAGTTTGTGGGTCCTGTTTATCAGGAGCATCAGCTTGAACATTTAAAGATGGATCGCGGCTGGATTATCAAACACGATATTGGGCGCGGTTATCGACGGGTAGTGCCATCTCCGATTCCGCTGCAAATTGTCGAACATCGTGTTATCAGTCGGCTGGTGAATGACGGAACCATCGTTATTGCTGCCGGTGGCGGCGGTACACCGGTCTACGTTCAGGACGATGGCACGTTCGAAGGTGTGGATGCCGTTGTCGATAAGGATCGAGCGGCGGCAATTCTCGCGCGTGATATTAACGCGCATGAATTGTTTATTCTAACGGCTGTGGACAAGGTTGCACTGTTTTATAAAACACCCCAGCAGGTTGATTTGGATGAAATGACACTTGATCAGGCCAGGAAATATATGGCAGCCGGACATTTCCCGGCGGGAAACATGGGGCCAAAGATTGAGGCCGCGATACAGTTTCTCGAACATGGCGGAGATCTGGTGGTGATTTCATCTGTCGAAAATATGCCCGATGCCATTCGGGGCAAAACCGGGACGAGGATAAGGCGATAAAGCTAAACGTGAAACGTCAAACGTTAACTGTGATAAGTTTTTTTCACGTCTGACGTCTCTCGTTTCACATCTCACTGTTTTTGAAGGAGGTTCAATGAAATTACACGAATATCAGGCAAAGGCGATTCTGAGAAAGTTTAACGTGACTGTCCCGGATGGGGATGTGGCGTTTGCGCCATCGGAAGCGCGGCGGATTGCCAAAGATTTGGGCGGAGGACCTGTTGTGGTGAAAGCCCAAATCCATGCCGGTGGTCGCGGCAAGGGTGGCGGCGTGAAACTGGCAAAAGAATCCGATGAAGCCGAATTACTGGCCAAACAGATGATCGGTATGAACCTTGTCACACATCAAACCGGTCCCGATGGCAAACGTGTCCACAAAGTGTTGATTGAACAGGGACTGGATATTGAACGTGAGTTGTATGTTGGCATTGTGCTCGACCGGGCAGAGTCAAAACTGGTGGTGATGGCCAGCACCGAGGGCGGCGTGGAAATTGAAAAAGTTGCTGCAGAATCGCCGGAAAAGATTTTAAAAGTCTGGGTTGATCCCGCGGTTGGCATGCAGCCGTTTCAAGCTCGACAATTAGCGTTTGGTTTGGGATTATCCGGTGCACAATTTAAAAATGCAGTCAAATTTTTACAGGCATTATACCTGGCGTTCGTCTCTGTCGACGCTTCCTTATTCGAAATAAATCCTTTGGTCGTCACCAAACAGGGCGACGTGATCGCACTTGATGCAAAAATTAATATTGATGATAATGCGCTGTATCGACATCTCGATATTATGGAGATGCGTGATTTGGATGAAGAAGAACCGCTGGAAATCGAAGCCTCCAAATTCGACCTGAATTATATCAAACTTGATGGCCAGGTCGGTTGCATGGTGAACGGCGCCGGACTGGCAATGGCCACGATGGATTTAATTAAGCTTGCCGGCGGTGAGCCCGCCAACTTTCTCGATGTCGGCGGCGGCGCCAGCGTTGAAACCGTGGAAAATGGCTTCCGCATTATATTGAGCGATCCCAACGTGAAAGCTGTGCTGATCAATATTTTTGGTGGAATTGTGCGCTGTGACCGGGTCGCTAATGGCGTGGTGCAGGCAGCCAAAAATATCGGCGTCAACATTCCTGTGATCGTGCGGCTCGAAGGCACCAATGCCAAAGAAGCTGCCGAAATTCTCGATAAATCCGATCTTGATTTTCTGGTTGCGACATCCTTCAAAGAGGCTGCGGATAAGGTTGTTCAGGCGTTGGCAAATTAACTTACTCTATTTAAACGATTACACCGAAAACATGACTAAAAGGTGCAGTACAAGCTTTTCTAATTAAGGAGCTAAAATGAAGTTACAAATCATCTTTGAGCCAGGCGAAGATGGAGGATATACAGTCTATGTGCCATCACTGCCCGGTTGTATCAGCGAAGGTGATACAAAGGAAGAAGCGATCAAGAACATAAAAGAGGCCATTGAATTATATCTGGAACCAATTGAAGATGATGAATCCTACTCGCTTGATACGGAAAAAATGGAAATTGCCATATGACATAACTTCAGGTGGTAAATTATGATAAGTTGATTTCAGCACTTTGAAAAGATAAATGGGTCGTTGTCCGGCAAAAAGGGAGTCATATCCGCCTTCAGAAAACGACTCGTACTACCACACTAAAATTAACGGTTCCGGCACATCGACCGAATAAACGATCTACTTTAGCTCTCATATTGAAGCAAGCACAATTAACAATAGATGATTTAGTAGAATTATTGTAAAATCAGGACGATAATTTTTGATCAATCCAATCGCAATAGGAGGTGTTCGTGAGCATTCTTGTCAATAAAGATACACGACTTGTGGTACAGGGAATTACCGGGGGGGAAGGCTCCTTCCACACCAAGCAGATGATTGAATACGGCACCAATGTCGTTGCTGGAGTTACGCCCGGCAAGGGGGGACAGGTCTTTGAAAATAGAGTGCTGATTTATAATACAGTTGCTGATGCGGTCAAGCATCAGGGAGCAAGCACGGCGGTGATTTTCGTGCCGCCTCCATTTGCTGCCGATGCAGTCATGGAAGCCGCAGACTGTGGAGTTGCGCTGGTTGTGTGCATTACCGAAGGCATTCCCGTGCTCGATATGTTAAAAGTGAAGAAATTTCTGTTGGGTCGAAATACCCGACTGATTGGGCCGAATTGTCCAGGTGTTATTTCTCCGGGAAAATCGAAGGTGGGTATCATGCCCGGTTTCATTCACAACGAAGGCTCGATCGGCATTGTTTCGCGCAGCGGAACGCTTACCTATGAAGCGGTGCACCAGGTGTCGGAGCATGGTTTGGGACAATCGACCTGCATCGGCATTGGCGGCGATCCGGTGAACGGGACCAACTTCATCGATGCGCTGGAACTGTTCGAACACGATCCCGAAACAGAAGCGGTCGTGATGATTGGCGAAATCGGCGGTAGCGCTGAGGAAGAAGCTGCAGAATTTATTAAAAGTAACATGACAAAGCCGGTCGTCAGTTTTATTGCCGGCAGCACCGCGCCTCCTGGCCGGCGCATGGGCCACGCCGGCGCGATTATCGCCGGCGGCAAAGGCACGGCGGCCGATAAAATGAAAGCGTTGACTGTTGCTGGTGTCACTGTCTGCGAAAGCCCGGCAGATATTGGCGATGCAGTAGTGAAGGCGATTAAAAAGCGTTAACATCAATTCAATATCTGATTCCCGGAGCTTTGAATGAATCACATCGAAAACGTGCTGGCTGAACGTTATGCATCGGCGGCAATGAAACAAATCTGGTCGCCGCAGGGGCGAATTGTACTGGAACGCGAGTTGTGGATTGCCGTGCTCAATGCCCAGCGGGCGTTGGGCGTGGATATTGCGGATGAGGCGATTGCCGCGTACGAACGGGTGAAGGCCGACGTCCGGCTCGAATCCATCATGCAGCGCGAGCGGGTAACGCGGCACGACGTGAAGGCGCGGATCGAGGAATTTTGTGAACTGGCCGGATACGAGCAGATCCACAAAGGCATGACCAGCCGCGACCTGACGGAAAATGTCGAGCAAATGCAGGTGTTTCGTTCCATGCAATTGATTCTGGAAAAAGCGGTTTCGGCATTGATTCGTTTGTCGAAACGGGCGGATCAGTTTGCCGATTTGGTGATTGCCGGTCGGACCCACAACGTTGCCGCCCAGCCAACCACGTTTGGCCGGAGGCTGGCGATGTTTGGGGAAGAAATATTATACGCGGTTCAACGGCTTGAAATGCTCATCGGCAACTATCCCGTTCGGGGTATTAAAGGTGCAGTGGGAACGCAACTCGACATGCTGACACTATTCAACGGCAGCGCCGATACGGTACAGGCGTTTGAGCAGAAAATTATTGACTACCTGGGTATCAAAAAAGTATTGAATGCCGTGGGCCAGGTGTATCCCCGCAGCATCGATTTTGACGTGATTTCCGCTTTATTTCAACTCGGCAGCGGCATCAGCAGTTGTGCAACGACACTGCGTATCATGGCTGGCAACGAGACTGCATCCGAAGGATTTGCCAAAGGCCAGACCGGTTCGTCGGTAATGCCGCATAAAATGAACAGCCGCTCCTGCGAACGGATCAACGGATTTCAGCACATTCTGGCTGGCTACGTAACCATGGCCACCGGACTCGCCGGCGATCAGTGGAACGAGGGCGATGTGTCGTGCTCCGTTGTCCGCCGCGTCGCGTTGCCGGACAGTTTCTACACGATTGATGGCATGTTGGAAACCTTCCTGACTATTCTCGGCCAGATGGAAGTTTACCCCGCTGTGATCGATCGGGAGAATACGTACTACTTTCCATTTCTTTCCACCACCACAATTCTTGTCGAAGCGCTAAAAAAAGGCGTTCCCCGCGAACAGGCACATGCAGCAATTAAGGAGCATGCGATTGCCACAGTGCGCGACTTGCGGAATGGTGTGATTCAGGAAAACGATCTGTTACAGCGGCTGGCAAACGATCAACGTTTAAAATTGAGTTTGCCTGAATTGCAGGGTTTGGTCGAGCGAGGGCATACGCTGATTGGGAATGCAAAAGCACAAATAGATGGATTTGTTGGACAAGTAGGTGAGTATAAACGGAAATTTCCAGGGGCTGAGAAGTATCAGCCGGGAGGAATTTTGTGACTGTTTTACGTGCCACGCACTTAAAAGTGCGTGGCACGTTTCGATTTTTCGTTTCCAGCGACTCGCCGGGTATGAATTCGTGGCGGCTCTGCCGTGATGGCACTCAAGGCAGAGCCTTGAATGGGCATTCCCAGCCAGAGGCTGGGAACGATGATTAACCAGGTATTTCCAAAATACCCGGTTTGTAAAATATTTGATTCAACTGACAATTAAAGGAAACAACACGTTTGACGTTTCACTTCTCACTTTATTTAATCAACGCAAACCGTCCCATTTTTTCTCCCAATTCTCCTGCATTTACATGGAAAAGATAAATACCCGGCGCAACATCGAGGCCATCTTTGGAAGTCAAATCCCAGGAGTGATGGCCGTCAGCGATGACACTTTCATGGTCGAGGGTGCGGACAAGTTTGCCATCCAGTGTGAAAATACGGATGGTGCATTTGGGTGGTAAATGAATAAAATCAACGCGCCGTTCACCACGACCGGATGTAAAGTACAGTGGTTTTTCCCATGATGCATTGACAATATATGGGTCCGGCACCACGGCAATATTATCCAGTTGGGCTTTTGCCCGGGATGTGGAATATTCATGGTTGCGAACGGAAAAACTGAACTCGTCGCGCGATGTAAAATTTTTATCCTGCGGTGATATAATGCATTTCGAGCCATCGGTTGGCATAATGAATGGTTCATCGAAATCCTGCCGGTTCGGTTGGAAGAATAGAATCTCGCAAATCGAATAACGTACGCCGTCGATTTGCTTGATCAGAGCAAACCGTTGATTATGATACGCACCGGGAAATGCCAGGGAGTCGACAGCAAGAATTTGTAAAGAATCACCATCATCAATATCACGTGCAGTAAAATTAATCGGGAACGCGAATCTCGAATTCTTGCTAATTGTGGTTGTCACAATATGATCGTAGAATTCCAACTCAATTGACGATGGATAGATTTTGTCGAGTGCCTCAAATTCATCAATATACAGCTTTTTATCGATGTCGAAATGATACGAGCCGTTCTGAACCGCGTTTGGGTATAGGTCTAACTGCTGCCAAATGGTTGTATCCGGATTCGTAGATAAAATTCCGGTAAATTGTGTCCAGGATGCATTAAATGAATTTCCGGGAATTCGATTTACCATCGAACCAACCAATCCATCAAAAATTCCCGATTCAATCGCTTCAAATTCTCGAGCCAGAATCGATTCCCCTTCTTCTGAAGGTAATGGGTATGGACGTTCAAGCAGTATCCGACCGTCGGTGTCATCCCAGACCCTGCATGTATTGGTTTGCCGATGCGGCAAGGTGTCCGTAAAGGAGATACGGTAAATGTGATCGGGCTTCAACGAGTCTGGTTGCAGAATGATAACATCCATCCAGCCGGTCGCCGGGCCATCGTGTTCAATATCCCCATTCAATTGCGCAAACTCTGTTCCTGCAGTCGGTGAATTGGGAACCACGACTGCTGTGTTTCTGTCCGTAAAAATTATGTTGCCGACAACATCCTGCGTTATGGTCTTGCTGTTTTGGACGGGGTAAATCGGTTTGAAGCCATCTCTGGGATTACGATCGGACCAGCCTTTTTGATAGAAGTCAAAATCATAGCCCTTATCATACGCCACAATCGCATAATAATATATCCGTCCATTTTGTACGTCATTGTCCACATAATAGTGCTGCAATCCGGTATCATCACCCATGTAAAAATGGACGCCATTGCCCGGATAATTTATGATTTTCTCGACCAACTCACCATTTTCATCGACGATGCCGGAAATATTCGCGCCGGCAGCAACCGGGTGCGGACCGGTTATTTCATCTTTAACATCGAATTGTGCAAGCGGCTCATAATAAAATGGATTGCCGCGGTCATCCGTAATTGTTTTTATCTCGTTGAATTCCGGATCGGTTGCGCGATACAGGATGTAGCCTTCAAAATCTTCACCATAAATTTCGTCGTACGAGGTTTCGGCAATCGAATTCCATGACAGAACGACTTGTTTATCTTTGGCGTAGGCAATGAGTGTCGGCTTGATCGGCGGTTTGGCAAACCGGTAGTTGTCTTCATAAATACGCTGAATAATGGCTTTATTCCCAAGAATATCCGGTTCATTATTCCCAAACACGGTAGCCACGGAAAATCGCTCGGTTTGGCCCGGACGAAGTGAGAAGTAACCGGCGCCATAAATGAATTCACCATTGCCATCAAATTTAATTTTTGATTTTGGTGAAATATCTATTTGGGAGAATCTTGATTCATTTCTATATATTCCCGGTTCTGTCCGTTGATACAGCACCTTATCATCCTTCAGTTTATACGTATTTACTTCGGCAGCAGAAAAACTTGTCAATCCGATCTGATCGGATTCATCCAGGTCGGTACGGTCAAAATTTGGTTCGCCATCATCGGGGACGCCATTCCCTTCGGTACCATCGTCATCCGGGCCGGAATATTCTTCTTCGCCCGGCAACAGTCCATCGGAACCGGTATCGTGATAACGAACGTCCCAATCGCCGTCTTCATCACCTGACCAGTGGCCATGCGGCCCGCCATAGCGATGCATCATGTAGGGAGAATCGTCATTTTCAATCCAGACACCCTTACCGTTGCTACGGCTTTCATCAATCAGCCCGTCTTCATCATTATCAAAGCCATCGTTATCAATGCCGGGCGATTCGAGAAATGCAAAGCCGAAATAGCCGGTTTGCGTACTTTGCGTATCCCATTGATAGGTGATGTTGATTTCAGCGGTCGGATCGAATGACATGATGTCGTTTAGCGGCCCACCGACATCGGCATCCACGTACATGCCGAACACCACGTTCCGCAGGGTGAGATTGCTGGTATTTGTGATGTCATAGATGGAAATCAGAATATCCTCGGCTAACGGGTCCGCCCATTGGTAAGTGCGGGAACGCACTTCCAGTCCCAGCCCGCCTTTGCTGGAATCTTCGGGAAATGGATAGTACTCGGATTCCGTATTGTTCCAGTCGACCATTTTATAATAACTTTCCTGATCGGCAATCGGTGCGGCTTTAAACTCGCCATTCCACATACCATCGCGACTGCCGGAAATGCCCGGGTAATCGTATATCCAGTGTTGTGGCCAACTTTCCGGTATGTTGCTCATGGCAACAGTTTGCTGACCCGGTGGCAGCAGGGTATTGAAATAACCGGGCAGAGGTTCCCAACTGTAGCTATAGGCGCCAGTGGGATCTTCATCCATATTGTAGATATCACTATAACTTTCTGTGAAGATATAGTATTGGTTCATCGCTTCATCAGTAATGCGCGCGCCTGCGAACATGGCAAATTCCAGTCCGTACTCAACGCCGCTGCCTTTGGGCCATTCCATGCTCGGTTTTTCGTAGCGATGCCCCAGAATGCCATAATTGGTAAAGCGTGTGCGGATCAGGTTGCCGTTGTGCACACCGGTCACGCGATTATCGATGAGTTCGAGGTGTTGGGAGAGTAGAAAAGGATGATTGAATATCATCAACAAAAAAATAGTAAGTGAAAACTGTTTGAGACGCATGGATTTTTCCTTTTAATCTGGCTGAACGTCCTATTTTAATAGCAGTAATTTCTGATTTTTTGGGGTGCCATTACAATGAAGCTGGTAGAAATAAATACCGGAACTAACCGGAATACCTGCATCCGAGCGACCGTCCCAAGTAGCCGAATAGTGGCCGGAATTTTTCGATTCATTCACCAGAGTGCACACTACCTGTCCCTGGAGATTGATGATTTTTATTGAAACTGAACCCGAATTAGGTAAATAATAATCGATCCGGGTTAAAGCGTTGAACGGATTAGGGTAGTTTTGTGAAAGCGTGATTGTGCGTGGCTGGCGTGAAGCAGGATTATCTCTATCGATACCAATCAAACTATTTTTCATGCGCAATAAATGAGCATAATTATCGCTTTGCCAATTTATTGTGTAGGCATATCCATTATTTTTGTTATCGAATGTAATTTCTCTCACCGGGCCACGATTGTAGCGAAGCGGAACACCGTACCATGTTTCGCCGACATCAGTTGTATTACGAAGGCCGGTTTCCGTGCCGACCCAGCCTTCATGATCATTCATGAAACTGATTGCATAGATATTTTCCTGGGTACCGCTATCGGTTTTGCGCCATGTATCTCCGCCATCTTCGGTTTTTAATATTCGGCCAAAATCGCCAACGACAAATCCGGTTTGATTATCAAGAAATTCAATCGCCCATAAGTCTTCAACCACGCCACTGTAAATGTTGGCCCAGGTCTTACCTGCATCTGTGGTTTTAATGATGTTGCCTTCAGTTCCCACAAGAAAACCAGTGTGGCCGTTGAAGAAATGATAGTCATTTACTGCCTTGTATGTTAGTCCGGAAGAGGTAATATCATTCCATACGTCCGAATTTTCAGCCTGTTCAAATGTTTTCCCACCATTAAAGCTATAAGCAAAGGACAATATTGATTTATAATCATTCGGAGATTCTTCTGACCTCATCAAACGAAATCTGATTAATGTATCGGGCGACACGAAACAGGTTTCTCCTAAATATTCCCCTGAATTTATATCGTTTTGTACTTCATGGTAAGTCTGCCCAAAATCGGTTGAAAAAAATATCGATTCGGAATAGGACGTGTCTTCAATGACGGTCCATAGTGTATCACGATTGAGAAGATATGAATTAAATAAAAAGATATTATCAGGCGATACCGTGGCTGTTACATTATTAAATTGCGGTGTATACTCCTGCCAGGTCGTGCCATAGTCGATTGACCGGTAAAAAGC
Source organism: Candidatus Zhuqueibacterota bacterium (assembly GCA_016931935.1). Lineage (GTDB taxonomy): Bacteria > Zhuqueibacterota > Zhuqueibacteria > Thermofontimicrobiales > Thiofontviventaceae > Thiofontivivens. Next base: position 15,656 of record JAFGDW010000088.1, read on the forward strand.
GAGCATTCTGTTCCTTTCCCTGTCATCCGGTGAGCTAACCGATGTTACATCACGTTGATAATAGTGTTGAAAGGCTAAGAGTTGCCCATTATTCCCGGGAATTAACGCCTGCCACCAGCGTCGATCACGATGCGGAAGTTTGCATGTTCGACCATTGTCATCGGAGTAGCGAAAATCCCCCTGGCCGCCAGTCACAACGATCCGGTTTCCGGATAGGACGCTAAAGCAACCATCACTGGCAAGATTTCCGGCGTCGTTGCTTTCGGACAACCCTTTCCAATTGTATCCATTGTTAGTGGTTTTTAAGAGAATGTTTGCCCATTTATGGTTATTGGTTGTCTTTGTCAGAGTGAGGCCTGTTTTAAGATTGTCGTAAAAATAGATTTGGTGCAAAGCATTGAGGCCTATGCTGGAAAAACCCAAATACGAAATAACGCCGACGCCGCCTGTGACGCGGCGTTGCCAATGAATGCCGCCATCGGTCGTGAAAAGAATAACACCGTTCTCGTCCTGATCGTATCCGCATATCCAGCCATTCATGTCGTCGATGAAGAACACGTCCTCAAAGAAAAATGGGGTATCCCGGTCAGTGGTTGTAAAATTGATTCGTGACCAGACATTGTGCGTCCCGGCATATAGCAAAATAGATTGATTTTCACCAACGACGCAGACTTTTTCCGTTCCGATGAAATCGATTCCCAGTAGATTATCCATGCTGCTGCTGGTCTGTTTTTCCCAATGGCTGCCGCCATCGGCCGTATGCAAAATTAAACCCTTTTCGCCGATCGTCCAGCCGTTCAATTCATCGAGAAACAACACCCGATTTAAATTGTTGGAGTAGAAATTTTCCTGTTGCGTCCAGTGTTCGCCGCCATCCGTGGATTTTATAATAAGGCCGTCCGTACCGATGGCATATCCGGTTTGCTCCGTTGGAAAATGGATGTCGGCAAGATCGAACAACCAGGGAATTTCCTTAATCGTCCAGGTTACTCCTCCGTCGATTGATTTTAAAATTACGCCGTACTCGCCAACCGCCCAGCCGGTCTGACCATCAATGAAGTACATCCCCTGGATTTGATTGGATGTTGGTGACGGACTGAGCAATTTCCAGTCGCCTTGTGAATAAACAGAATTGATGGAAACAGCAAGCATGAGCCATAAAGACATAAAAGTGAGTCGCATTATTCGCCTCCCAGATTAATTACTGCAAAATTTAGCGCGGGAAAAACGGAATGAATCAACGCTGCATGATGCAGCAACAATCCGGTGTGATTAATTTCGTTCCCGCTTCGATAATGTCAAAATCGAATGCTGCAGGAAATCCGGTCCACAGTATTCAGAATACCAAAATCCCTGTAGGCATAATCGAGCACAATCACCACGCCCTGAATGTAAAGCTGCAATCCTCCGCCAAACGTAAAGCCGCCGGTCGTTTCAAAATCGCGCTCGAACAGCGAGTGATAGCCGGTTCGAAACGAGATTAAATCGTGAAATACATATTCGGCGCCAACATTAATGCTTTCAGTATTATTGGATGGATGGATCAGGTCGATCGCGGTGACAAATCGGTGCTGCCGTGAATTGACTGGCGTCATAGCCAGTCCGAACCGGAAAATAAGCGGCAGTGAAAATGCATCGGTGTCTAGTGAAGCCGGTAGCCGGTCATTGGAATAATGTTTCGGATCGTCGTCGACCTTGATGTCCACATCCTGGCCGGACAGCCGCAGCGATGAGCCGAAATTGGCGATTTGCATGCCCAGGCTGAGCCATTTGATATGCGATGGGTGATAGAGCGCCCCCAAATCGACCGCGAGGGCGGTGCCGGCTGAATGGTAAATCTGCTGCCGGATGAATTTACCGGTGATGCCCATGGAAAATTGATCGGTAAATTGAAATGCATAACTTACGCCCAGCATTAAATCCGAGGCATTGTAAAAATTGCCATTTCCCTCCGGCGCCTCGATTGTCCGCACTTCCTGGTCCGGCACACCCACATAGGTCACGCCCACACCGAATCCATGACGCCCGGCCGGTATCACAGCGCCGACAAATTCGTGGTAAATATCCAGAAACCAGTCGCTGTGATTGATGGTAATTTCCGGATGCCGGCATTGATTCAATCCGGCGGGGTTCCAGTACAGCGCTGTCGCATCGTTGGCAATTGCCGAAAACGCTCCCCCCATGGCGTTGGCCCGCGATCCCACGCCAATCGCCAGAAACGGCGCTGCCGTGGTGCCAACATTGGAAACGCTGCTTGTGAAAGGCGTTTGTTGAGCGAATGTAAGATGCGTAGTAAGAATGATGTTGATTATCAGCAATGTCAGTTTCAGATTTTTTTGCATAATAAGGGCCTTAACATATATTAGAGTATGATGTTCCGCCAGTCTCTGGCGGAAAGCAGCCAGGACGGTCTCCGTCCAATAATTACTTCTGTGCTTGTGCACACTTATGATCTTCATTTAGAGTGGTCGCAGAGCGACCGTGCTGCATTGCGCCGCCGAGCGGCGGAACGAAGGTTTCGCTGCCGTCGTGAAGCAAACAAACTTTAAAACCCCACCTTCGCACCCACCATCAACAGTCGCGGTGCACTGTAAAAATCGGGTCGGCGGTCTCCAAGCCGGTAATTGAGCGTATGCGTGAAGCTGGCGCGTCCGGTATCGGTAAACACGTCGATTTCATTCTTCATGTCGAATACATTATAGACTTTCATGAAAACGGATGGCTTCATTCCCCATACATGAAAATCATAATGCGCCATCATGTCCACATTAAATGTGGCGGGCTTGCGCTCACTGTTTTCAAAGGCAATCCGTAACGACTGGTCCGGGTCGGTAGGCGTATAAGGAAGCCCGGAGCCGGCTTGCAGAATGAAGCTGATTCCCCAGCGATTGGGCTTTGAAAACGTTGCGGTGGCGTTAATCGTGTGGCGTTGATCCCAGTTCAGCGGCAGCACCTGTTTTTCGCTTTCACGCGGCGGCGTGCCCTGATTGTCGGTGAAAACCGCAAACGGATCGGAGGCATTGCCCATGGCTTGCTGATAAGTATAATCCACATTCACAGATAAAAACCGCGTCGGCCGTTTCTCCAGCGCGACCATTACACCACGCACATTCCCGTAATCGCGATTAATGTAGCGGGCGTAGGCCTGGCCACCTTTCAAACGAATGATTTCCTGACCCAGCAAATTTGTAATATCCTTGAAATAGACCGTCGCATAAATGGCCATATCATCGGCGATCTGTTGTTGCACGCCAAGTTCCCAGCTAACCGTCTGCTCCGGCTCGAGGTCGGGATTGCCAACTTCGGTGGACAGTGCACCGAGCCGGATTTCATATTCCGAATTCCAGAACAGCGACCGGAAATCCGGGATTTGCGTGAAGTGTCCGTACGAGAAATGAATCACGCCCTGGTCGGAAATCGGGAACGCCAGGCCGAAGCGCGGACTAAATCGTTGTTTCACGCTGGCGCGTTTTAGCGGCGCCGACAGCCGGTTGCCGGTTTTTTCATCCAACACCGACGGTAAATATCCGCGCGAATCAAAATAGTCGTACCGCACACCGGCGTTGATCACGATCTCATGAAATTCAATTTTATCCTGCACATAAAACGCGGCCTCGATTGGCGTGTTGGAATAATCGTCATGCCGCGGTGTGGAGACATCGTCCACATACGGAATGAACAGATTTTCGACTTTGTTATCCGGTTTGTTAATCACTTCAAAATATTCGTAATCCAGTTTGTAGTGTTTGAATTCCACACCGGTTTTCAGCCAATGTAAGGGATGAAATTGCGATGTAAAATCAAGCTTGAAAATATCCGTCAGGTTATTGATGAAATATTGTTCGTTATTGCTCTGGTCAGTCACATATTCCAAACCCTCAAGCATGTAGCGGCGGTAAATTTGTTCGGTGGAGATTGCCGGAAACAACCAGCGGCGATCCAGCGGATTTTCGTACAGATAGCGTTCGGTGTGTTTATTGAACCGCGAATAGTTCGCTGCAAAAAATGTCGATGGTGACAGCACATAATTGATGCTGATGATATGATTCCATGAATCGAGATAAGATGGACTATCCGCCTCCGGCAGGCGTGCGTAACGCTGGTCGTACGCTTGTTCTTTCGATTTATTGTAAAAGAACGACCATGAGATCGGCACGTTGTCGAACCAATTCAGAGAAAGGTTGCCGTGCAGTGACACGCGATTGGCGTCGTTCATGGGCACGTACGACCAGTCGCCGGGTTGGGCATGTGAGTTACCGGTCGTGTAGCCCAGCGTTTTATCACTGAGAATCGGCATGGCGAATTCACGTCGTCCGTACAACCAGCCATCGTTGTTGGTTGCGCGTGCAGCAATGAAAAAGGTCGAATTCAGTTTGGGAACCGGTCCGGAAATCCGGGCAATCAGGTTTTGTTCAGCCAGAAAATCTCGATTGTCAATATTGTAGAACAAATCACTGTGGCTGCTCAAATAATCACCGGAATAGACCGAGAGTTCGCCGGAAAACCGCTGCGTCCCTTTTTTCGTGATAATATTCACCACACCGGATTGCGCCTGTCCGTATTCCGCATTGAACGTCCCGGAAATCACCTGCAATTCCTGAATACTGCTGTTGTCCACATCAATTGCCTGGCTGCGGTCGAAGCCATCGGTGACCGGAATGCCATCGATCATATACGCGATTTCAGTCGAACGGCCGCCACGAATGTGAATTTCGCCTTTGGTATCGACGGTTACGCCGGCTTGCAATTTCAGAAATTGTTCCATCTCTTCAGCCGGCAGGGATGATATGCGTGATTCCGGTATTGCCACCGCCGTGGATGTGAGATCGGTCTGAATCAACGGCCGTTCCGCCGTAACGGTCACTTGTTCGCCTGCAAGCACTTCGGATTGCAATTTGGCGTTGATGGTCGTCGTGTAATCGGATGACACATACACATCGGTGATCGCTTTTGTTTGATACCCCATCATATGAATTTTCAGAGTGTATCGTCCGGGCGGAATGTTCAGCAATACATATCGCCCGGAAGAACTGGTGGCCGCACCATAACGTGTCCCGTCGATCATAATATTGGCGCCGATAAGCGGTTCGTTCGTGTTGGCATCCGACACATGGCCGGTGATCTTACCTGTGATCCCGGCCAGTGTGTACGTTGATTGGAGTACAAAAAGGAGAAGTAACAACGAGAAAGAGATAATTGTGTTTCGCCGCATAATTTTAACCTATGAATTGCTAAAGTATTGCAATTGAATTTTATTATTTCATGCAAGGAAATTTCAAACATCAAAAAACAAATAACATATGCGCCAAAGGCCGCATTCTCTTTAAGCGATTCATTTCAATAGTAGAAATCAGCCTCAGGATGATCCACCTATAGTATTACAAATGAACATTTGCCCAGTCTGTCCACTTTATTAGAGAATATTGTGGTAATTGGACATGGCATTTTTGTGCAAAATATTTTTTAATATCAGCCAATCAGCCCTGTTAGACAAGGTGAAACGTGAA
>JAFGDW010000089.1 GCA_016931935.1 Candidatus Zhuqueibacterota bacterium
GAACAGGATTTCTTAGAGGAAGAGATTATACAAATCCTGTGAATCCGTGAAATCCTGTCTAAAATATGTTTTAACATTTTCTGCCAATAAATGTCAGAAAATAATTTCTCAGTTACTAATGCGATTCATACCCTTTTAAGCCACCTTTGGGGATAATTAATTTAAACTGAGCCTTCCCAATTGAAACTTGTTTCCCATCCACCCAAATTGATTCCTGACCATTTTCATTTATTATTGTTTGAATGTTCGATTGCAGTAAGAGCGCTTTAAATTTTTGCTCATACTTTGCCCATTCGGCATCTGTAAATGAGCTGACATGGCCGTGCACATACTGGGCTGCGACAAGTCGGTCTTCGGGATCGAAAAATACAAATTGACCGCGTGAGGCGCCTCCGAACATTTTTGTACCGAGATAGGGACGTGCATTAAAACATAATTCCCCGTGTTGATTGAAATGCAATCCCGCAAATAAAAATTGTCCGCCCATTAGAGACTCACCCGCGTATTTGGTTGCCGATCCAAGAATTGTAACTTCCAAATCCTGGCAGCGTGAATCGTTTACCGAGTTTGTCCAGATCCGATCGACCACATTGCCCATAATAAACACATGCCCGCCTTTGGAGGCATACCCGCATACTTTACCGGCATTCCCAAAAATTGACAAGTTACCATGGTGCATGCACATAGCAGCAAAGTTTTGGGCATTTCCGTGCAGCCGTACGGTTCCACCTTTCATGAACGCAGCGAAATATTCCCCGACCGAGCCATAAACATCCATAATGACATCGTCAGTATCGCTGGTGCCCATCACAGCGGGTGAAATTAAGCGTTGTCCGCGTGCGTTATAAATAATGAATTTCCGCCAGCCGAGATTGTGACTATGCGACAGGAATGCGGATAATGAGAATGCGGGATCAGTTCCTTCTGCAAGAAAGTACTCAGCATTGATTATTAATGACTGTCCATTGCGGGGATGAAGATGAAATTCACCCGCCCGTTGCTGATCGACCCACTGGTAATTCGGAATGTCGTTGCTGGCAGCCAGGCTAAGCAGATTGCTGACATGATACCGTGTAATATCCAGCAAGGAACTCATCGCCTTTGGGCCTGGATTGAACGTTCGGATATAGTCATTCAGGAATGTAAAGATAGCGAGATGCTGTGCAAATAAGTCATCCGAATTTGAGTTTTGGACACACTCGTTCAACAAACCATTATATTCGTCGAAGGACAAGCTTGCCAAATGATCGCGAATAAATGATTGATAGTCATCTGTCCAACCGCTGAATTGCATCAGGTTTTCCATTGAAATCAGTTGTGCCCGACGGACGCTAAAATGATTACCGGATGGTTCCAGTGAGATCGGTGATCCATATCGATCGATGAATTCCCATTTTTTGATACGTTGCCGATTATCGAAATGGTAACGGCTGATCATGCCTGAACTCGTAAACGACGTATCTGCTTCAGCGCCGTCAATAATGCCGCTTGTATCAAGCTGACGTAGCATCTCCGCAACAGCCTGTTCCTCAGAAGCGATGATGCTGAATGCTTTAGGTGTCTTTGCGTTCATGTCATACCAGAAAGCACTAATATTCGGGCGCAGATCAGCCGGATCTTTCAGGTCAACACGTTCAGTCGTTCGTTTGTATGGATTGTGGCGTAGACACAAGTACTGGTACGGCCCATCAGGTGAACTGGTAAATTCAACATGTTGAACCGCTTCGAGTTGTGGCTGAATTGCCGGATCGATCAACTTTAAATCGTCGCCGGTTGTGGGGGAAAAACTCTCGAATAATGCCCAGTCGGGATATTCCCATTCATCCGCTGTCAGGTGAAATTTAAGTGCAGCAACTTCGGTATCTGTGCCGGCTAGCGGTGAAAGGTCAAACTGCTCGACGCGTTGTTTTAACGCTTCATAGTTGGTGGTTTCACCGTTGTGGGTGAGTGCAGTGTGTAGCTTTCCAAACGGATGGGAATTCATTTGTTCGACCACCGAACCGGTTGCCAATCGCACATGAATGATATTGTTAAGAGCATCAGGCGTTTGCCAGGGGATTTCCCGTCCTGCTGTTTTCCATAATCCAAAATTCTTACCGCATGACATCACTGCAGCAATTTTATAGCTACGATCGACATAACGATGTCGATGCTGTTCATACGGATGAGCATTAACAAAATCGTGCAGGGTTTTTAAGTAATGGTGCTGAACAGCGATCGGTCGATTTATAAAAAATGACGCATCGATTGATGCTGCAATGGGCTGTTCCGAAAATGCCTGAAATTCATGATCCAGTACTGTTGATGTGTAAAGAATTCGGCTTAATTTTGTAGCATGATTGAAGACAAACATGTCCTCAGCCTTCTGCATGAATGTAGTGTTGAATTTGTAATTCCGTCTGGTAATATTGGGGAATAATTGTCTGAGAAACCGCGACCAGCGATAATTGAGCAATTCGCTTTCAATATATAATTCCAAAACATGTGGTTTGACCCAAAGAAAGAAACAGAAAATGTCACCAGGATCAGTATGTTCATTGCCGAAATCGCGAAAATCACGTTCATCACCATTATTATCCGATTTATACAATTCTCGCACTTCGGAAAGCGTTGGGTCAACGGTATAATCAAAATAGGGATCAAGAAATACTGATTTAATTTGCTGCATGATAGCAGTACGCAATTCAATTGTTTGTTGCCGTGAGGCGCCGCGCAACTGATCAGTAGTGAATTTTTCATCGCGCTGAATCCATTGCCGGCGAATAATATCTTCCATCTCAATTTGTAAAATTCCTTTTACCAGAACGCGAAAGGCAAAATCATCGGGATGATCCGGAAAACACATGGTCTTTGCCACGCCAACACCATCCATACCACGATTGCGCATGCTGTGCAGCGTGCGATCGAGAATATGGGCGGGAATCGGTACGGTGCCATTAATGGCAGCAACTCCGCAGTTTGTTTGGGCTGTTGCATGAATTTTCATCCGTTCCAGAAACAACTGTTCATCTTTCTCAATTTCTTTAATCACTTCAGCATGAATCCGGTAGCGATGATCGACGCGCTCTTTTAATCCCAACCAATGGATTTTATCATACCGTCCGCGCAGTTCGCGAATGTCCCTACAACCAAGTGCAGCCAACGCACGGATGACCTGCATTTGCATGATTGTAAACGCATTGATGATTTGCTGGGTATTCAATTCAACATCACGGAGTTGCTGCAACACAAGGTTGCTTGTGGCAATCCCGCGCGAGCAACCATCATGGCAGTTCCGGTTGCGGTCACAACCAATGGCGACTAACGGAGCCGTACCCCAAATTACACCATCCGCACCTAAGGCGACAGCTTTAATGACATCTTCATATGTGCGAATACCGCCCGATACCATGAATTTAACATGATTACGTAAACCATCCTGTACGAGACTGTGATGAATCAACGGAATAGCATATTCGATATGCATGCCCATCTGTCCCTTGATAATATTGGGAGATGCACCGGTGCCGCCGCGAGGACCGTCGAGCCAGATTTCAATGCACATGCCAAATTTGCGTGCATACTCAGCCATTTCTTGTGTGAGTACGGAATCACAGGTAAAGGCATTGCCGAACTTTGCCCGCATCATTTCTGCCGTATTATCGCGCGCAATCCGCGCTAATCCTGTAGCGATGAATTGAATGTCAATCGATGGTGACACTTTAATAGCAATCGCGGCTTGCGGATTAATCATGCGTACCACGTCGATAAATGCTTTAACATCTTCAATTGAATAACAGTTGTGGAACGGAAACGGGGAAATAATGCTGCTGTACGAATGCGTAATGAGTTCTTCACAATCCCGGATGATCCGTTCAAATTGAATTGGATCAATGGCATTGTGTGCATGCAATTGGTACGCCTGATCCTGAATTGTGCGAAGAGTTGTTTTCAACTCATTTGTCACCTGCTGACTGTGCTCTGTTTCATCCAATATTGGAATACCGGCTGTCGCGGCATCTTTTAATTGGTGGGCCGGATTTTCGGCGATCTGTTTTAACTGATTGTATAATGATTCTACTTTCGATATATTAACAGATTCCAAACCATCAACACCGCGCATGTACGAAACCAGCTTGTTCACCTTTTGCGACAGAATATGTCCCCCGATGCCCATTTTTGCGCCCTGACTGTACGCGATAACCACGCGTCGGGCTTTTTTAATGGTGTCTTTGGTCACTCCGAATAAGCCGGTTTTAAGTTCGGTCGAAATATATGGTTCGTCCGAATCGTCTACCACCACTTTAAAATGAAACGGTTTCAGTGATGGATATAAGTCGATTTTTTGGTAAATGTCCGGCGAATTTTTCCGGGTAATCCCATGCTTTGACAGAATTGCACTCATCTCTTCAATGGTGTAACTTCGGCCGCTTTGAAAATACGGCTTGATTTGCTGGATCTCCGATTCTGTAAAAAAGATCGGTTCCCCCTTTGAATTGAGGAAAAAACAGGTGGGGTAGCCGCCCTCGCCAGTGTCAAATTGAATTCCCAATTCCCGTGACGCGACGACATGCGCGCGCCATGTATCCAACCCGATCGAGCCGACAGACTTGCCACCGAACATCCATGGTGCTTCGAGTAACAGATTCTTATCTAATAGAATCACGGTTGATACCTGATCCAATTCATGTTCCGGGATGTCCATTGGTGTTTTGTTGTAAAGGATTTGCATTACATCAAAACCATCACCAAGCAGGCCGGTGCCTTTGACGTTACTGAAATCAAGCATGTTGAAATCACCCGAAGCCATACGCCCCATCGATTCAATCACCGGACCCGGCCACACGTAATCGCGTTTGTACAAATGTTGATTGGAATCACCAAGCCGGTAAAAGTCATGCGGCGCTTTACAGGGCTGAATGAGTTTTTTCAGTTGGGAATATGTTCGGATTGTTGTTTTCGGTATTGGTTCATTCTCAATAAGTTCATTATTTAAATTTGTGTAGGTTTTAATCAATTCGGTATTTTCAAAAATAGTGCGTTGAATCCGGTTTTCTAATTTATGAAAATCGATAAGCCGGCCTTCTTCTCCAACAGTCTTTTTAATGTCTTTGAAACCGGATGCGCCCAGTACTTCCAAAATTTGCACTTTCCGTGAATCTGCCTGGTTGTTCAATCGCTTTAATGCCCATTCGATGTCCAGACTGATCAGCTTTTCTGTCGTTGATTTATTTTCTATCATCGCCTGATATGATGATGGATCGAGTGCCAAAAGCGCTGCGAAATCGATTAACGTTGCTTCAGCGCCACGCTGAATTGTTTTTTGCGTATCCGATGCCAGCCGAATACCGCCTGAAGCAATGATACTCACTTCATGCCGTCGGCCAATCCGCATGAGGTAGTGATGCAGCGCCCGTACTGCTTGCGATGTGACGTAATACTGGTCTTTATTACGCATGCCGTGTACGTGAATGATGTCCACACCGAGATCGAGAAAATGGTTGATTTTTTCTTTGATATCCGCGTTGAGCGTAAGCGATCCGACCAGGTCATATTCCGATATTTCTATAAATCCACAAATCAAAGGCGGTTGATGGTTGAGCGCACGCACCGAATCACGAATGTAACGCAACGTACGATCAATGCGCACATGGTATTCCACTTCGAACACAGGCATGCGCCACAGATCGTTTAAGAACTCTCGGTTGGTGTGCGGATTTACAATAATTCGATGAATCAATTCATGATCCACCCGCGGAATGACGACGGGGGGAAGATGGTCATAATTGCCATGTTGAAGAATATAGGTGTAATGTTCAAGCAGGTTTTCCAGTGGTATTACGACCAAACTGCCTTGTGATTCCGCTACCTTGGTGAATACCAATTCGATATTACCATTACTTTCAAGCTCAATCGCATTATACAAAATCGGGGTCATTAGTTTCACAGTAGCATGCTTCGGGTTAACCAGCTTGCCATTCCGGTCGAATTTGCAGAAATCTTCACGTTTACCAAGAATGACTGTGAGTTCTTCTTCCGGATCGCCCTCATGCAAACGATTTTGTGCCGGGCCGACAATATGAAAATGAGCAAATCGTTCAGCGTCAAAACCAATACCCATGTGACGATCGCCCTGGCCGGAACCAGATACCGGAATTTGTCCGGTCGACGCTTCCTTGTCGATTTCCATAATAACTTCTTCGGTCACATATCGATCTGCAACCTCGGTAATTTCTACTGAACGAATTACTTTTGTGGTGTCATGAATGCGATTTTGTTGATCGCGCCAATATTTTTTTTCATCAAGATCCGGAGCGTGGAAAATCATTTGATCAAGAAATTGCCGTTCTTCCTGAGCGCGCTTGTTTTGCGGACAATAATTTATACAGGCATTACACAATGCACAATTGATGTCCAGCAGCTCGGGGATGTGGCGGGCGTGACCGGAACGGGCGCCGTAAATACAGGCATTTTCATCAGCGCACATGCCACAATGAATACATGTGAACGGATCGATATATAAGTGGCTGTAAGCGAAACCTTTATTATAATGGATCGCCAATCCATGCTCCAAATGGGATTTTTCATTCCGCAGATCAGATAATGTGTGGGGTGAATATAACGGTGATTCCTTCATGATGTGCCAGAATCGCTGAACCAGTTGTTCTTTCTCGTTGCCGTCTAATCCCAATGCATTTATGAATCGGGGATGTTGCTCTACCCGATCAAACAGTTCTGTAAGTGGAATACTGGTCGGACAGATTCGGGTACAGTTATCGCAGCGGGTGCATGCCAGGAATCCGATTGCTTCTCGTTGTGAAATTTGTTCTCCGTAAGCAATCCGATTTGCGGTATGACGGCGGGTAATTGGTGTGGCCGGTCCATAGTTGCCAAATACGTCCGATGTCGGGCACACACGTTCACAACTATCACATTCGGCGCAGACTGCTGTTAATGATAAGATCGAATCATTTTCAGCAGCTTTTAACGCTGGAGGTATTACATGCGGGAATATTAATTCATTTATTCGCCACATCAATTTTTCAAACGGATAGCTAAGCCAGAAAAATTTACCGTTCAATCGTCGGTGATAGATCGAAACAAGTTGCCGGCAAAAGATAGGGGACAAGATTCTGAATATTTTAAAAGCGATCGTCTGACCGCATGGATTTAAAAATTTTGCCCGATTAATTAGCGATTTAGGATCGGTTTGTTTTTTGAATCGTTGTAAGTCATAAAAACGGTCTTTGCGAATTTCCCGATAATTTCCCATGAACGGATAATTCCACAGGCCAATACCGTAGGGTTTAGCCCGGAAATGATAGGCGACTGATGCCATCAGTGGAACAAGTGCAAAATAAAGTTTGTGACGCAACGTGCGGGTGTCAGCCTGTAAAATAGATTGTACCAGAATATCGCCATCTGGCAAAAGATGGGCTTCTGATTTTAGCTCGATGCTTGCCAGACGTTTTAAAAACTTTTGCAAAACAAACTGGTGCTCCGGGAAAGCCTCAAATGGCAGCACCGTTTCACTTACCAGCAGCGATGGTCCGTTCTGTTTCATCTGCACTGGCAGATAGCGATGGTTCCACATAATGTGGGCAAGTGCAGTTGGTAATTGCGTGTATTGAATATGCTGAATTCGTTTCTGTTCCCCGCTGGCACCGAACAATCGTGATTTAAGTGCTTTTTCGTAATCTGTTTTATCATCAAATTCCATTACGATCAGGTGTTGCACCTGTTTCAGTTGTTGGATTAATTCATAATCCTGTCGGGATTCCGCCAGTCGTATCTGATCATTGTAGCGAAGTGCTTCCGCCGATCGTGTTTCAGCGTGCGAGTTTTCAATTCGATAGGTTTCGCGAATGTAATTTTCATTGAAATAGATAAGCGATGTCGGAGATAATTCTGCAGTTTTAATGAATGTCATAAATTGATGGGCATCTTCAGTCGATTCGAATGAAAATGCATATACTTTTGAAACATGGCTTTCCTGATTTACATGTATTTCCACACCAGCAATAATGCCAAAATGTCCCTCACTTCCAAAATAGTAATCATATTCCGCATCATCCGCAGAAATTTTATTCAATTTGCCAGAAGGAGTGACAACCAGAAGGGATTTTACAGCATTTTTCACATGTCCGTATTTATATGTTCCCAACCCCAAACCTCCTGTAGCGATCCAGCCACAGACAGTGCCACTGGCGGTATTGGTGATTTCCTGCCGCAACCGGAAGCCATTCCGACGAAGGTGTTCGCGTACGTCCGGGAACAGTGCACCGGCACCTAAAATTAACGTCGAAGCATCCTGATTTATCTCCATAAAATCTAATGCTGACGTATCGATTACTACATCCGGACGGGAAGGCACAGCGCCGCCAAATGGCCAGGTTCCTGCTCCACGGATAGTGTAGCTAATGCAAAGACGATTTGCCCATTCAATTACCGTACATAAGTCGTGAATCGAACCAGGACGAATGATCGCGCTTGCTTCAAACGACGTTAATAATAACTTAAACAGGGGTGGAATAATATGTGTACCCGTATCCGCTTCATAAATGATTTGCTGAACCGGATTGGCCTGAAATACATCTGAACCATCGCTCAAACGTTCGGTCAGCGCAACAATGCCACGTGGATAATCATCCAGTTCCGATTTTGATTGGTCGAAGAGTAATTCCCGTGCCCGCTGTTGATGATGAAATCGGTGCGTATTTTTACGCTCAATCAAACTTGAGAATTCATTATGCAAGCTGTTTTTATGTTTAATCATTGTTTTCTCATAAAATTAGATAATATGTATTATATGAACCAATTATCGACAACTGTCTGAAATTATTAATTGATAGATGTAATGTATAGTAACTATTCAATTACCTGGCAATGCAACTTGCTTCAATTCGAAAATACCAGAGGCTCTTTCGTTTAATTAATAATTTGGTGAAAATAGTGATCTATGGGATTTCCTTCGTGACATTTCTGCTGTTAATACCGAAAATCTATCCTTATGTCGCGGAATAGTAATCCGGTTGTATATTATCAAAATAAATGATTATGAACATATTTCAGCTAAACCGTTGCCTGAGCCTGCCATCTCGCACCGGCGTACCGTTCCGATGCATCGGAATACGAACGGTGTCGAAGACAACAGTCTCTTGGTATTCAACGAAATTATGACTGCTGTAATGCCCGGCCTTCGACAAACTCAGGCCTCGGTTCTGAACATAGTAGTATCTGAGTTATCTACATAATCATTTCAAAATATAAGAATATGTGTTGTGAAAACAAACAAAACAAACTATTCATTCATGAAATTATTGTAATAGATTTTAGATTCATTATTTAACGGTGCGCGAATGCAAAAATATCGCTGCAATGACATTTTTTTATTGACATTGCCTCTGGAAAATCGTACATTAGCGAGTTTATTTTTATGAGAGAGCATGTGTAAAGAACGAATTAATAGGGTTGAATTAACAGAATCGATGGTCAGGTTCAGTTGTAGCAAGCTGATGCGATTATCATAATAACTCAGGAGGATTTCTCATGATAGTTACAACCAAACAATTGTTCGAAGCAGCTTATGGCAAATACGCTATTGGCGCTTATAATATCAATAATCTGGAACAGTGCATGGGTCTGTTCCGTGGTAATCTGGACAGCAAAGCACCCTTCATTATTCAGATCAGCAAGGGCGCTCGTTCCTATACACACAAAGAAATGCTTGAAGGTATGATTCGCAGTGCAGAAAAAGTATTTCCCGATGCAATTTTCGCCGTCCATCTTGATCATGGTGATGAACAAACCTGCTATGATTGTATTAATTCCGGATTCTACAGTTCAGTGATGATAGATGCCAGCCACGAAAACTTTGATGAAAATGTCGCTATTACCAAACGCGTTGTGGATGCTGCACATGCCAAAGGTCTTGTTGTTGAAGCCGAACTCGGTCAACTTGGTGGTGTTGAGGAACATGTTCAGGTTGCTGAAGCGGATGCTAAATTAACTGATCCCAAACAGGCGAAAGAATTTGTCGCTCGTACTGGCGTAGATTCACTTGCGTGTGCAATTGGTACCAGTCATGGCGCTTTCAAGTTTTCAGGAACACAAGGTCTGCATTTTGATGTGTTGTCTGAAATCCAAAAACGATTGCCGGGATTTCCGCTGGTTATGCATGGTTCCAGTTCTGTGCCTCAGGAAGAAGTTGAGCGCATTAACAAAGCCGGCGGCAACCTGAAAGGCGCTAAAGGCGTGGATGCTAGCCAATTCAAACAAGCCGCTAAACTGGGCGTTACCAAAATCAATATCGATACCGATGGCCGTTTGGTCTGGACTCGCGTTCACCGCGAATTCTTCCTTGAAAAACCGGAAAACTTCGATCTGCGTCCTCCGGGAAAAGTGTTCATGGCCGAATATGCCAAGTTTATTGCTGATAAAAATGAAAAGCTGGGTTCCGCTGGTACGCTGGACGAAGTCCGCAAACTGGTCAGCTAAGAAAATATATTGATACAGATTTAATCCGACACGGATGTTTGCCCGCTAATGCGTGCCGCATCCGTGTTTTTGTTTTATGATGTAGATTCGCGGATTTTTTTTTGCATTTAATTTTGAACGTCAGATCAAATTCTGCTAATCGCCGTTGAGTGTTAGTTTTTTGTATGAACATTCGTATGAGTCTATAAAAAAATCTATAAATCAGGTAGCATATAATATTCTTCAATCCAATTTTCAATCTAAATGACAATATCAAACGAATCCTTCGAACAACGAAAATATTTTCTCCGGAGAACAATTGCCCGTCTGGAACGCCGGCTTTCGAAACGACAGGCTCACAGCCGAAAATATAGCTGGATTCGCCTGGCAATATTTCTAACCGGATTAGTGCTGACAATTCTCGGTGCATTATCATATGAACCGGCTGGATGGGCATTTGCGTGTTTGAGTATTTTGATTTTCATCCCGGTGGCACTTGTTCACCGACGAATTGACAAAAGCGCCGATCAGCACAGGCTCTACATAAAAATTAAACAACAACATCTTGCCCGAACCGAATTAGATTGGGGGAAAATCCCCGAATACCGCTGTGAATCTCCAAATCCGGAGCATCCGTTTGATGTGGATTTAAAGATATGCGGGCCGCATTCGTTGCATCATCTCATCGATACTGCACCTTCAGTGGAGGGAAGCCAATTACTCCGGGACTGGTTATTGACAACACATCCGGATAAATCGTTTATTGCCGAACGTCAGGCTTTGCTTCGGGAGATGGCTCCCCACAGCGCGTTTCGCGATGCTTTATTGTTGAATTTCCACATGCATTCCGATCACCGACTTGAGGGCAAGAACATTCTGAACTGGCTAAAGCAGCGCTATGACAACTTGCCATTAATTCGGAGTTTAATAATTGGTATTTGCCTGTCTGTAATTAACTGGATATTATTTGTTGGTAACCAGGCAGGATTGATGCCGGCATGGTGGTCAATTTCCGGAACAGTTTACATTTTATTTATTCTCGGGCAGAGAAAAATTTGGTCCGGTTTGCTGGATGAAATGATTTATGTGGATGGAGATCTCAAACGGTCGATGGTTCTGTTTCGTTACTTGGAAAATCGAAAATACGCCCGTATTCCTAAATTTGCAAAAATGTGTCAACCGTTTATTGATCCCAAAACAAAGCCGTCGCGTCTTCTTAATTATCTGCAACTGATAAGTATTGCCGTCGGACTACGTTCAAATATGGTATTAGGGATGCTATTGAATGTTGCCTGTCCCTGGGATTTTATCTGGGCTTATCAGTTACGGCGTGCAAAAGAAAAGCTGGCGGATCAGTTCCCGAAATGGCTGGAAACCTGCAGTCACGTCGAGGCATTGCTATCGCTTTCCAATTTTGTCTACCTGCATCCCCATTATCATTTTCCGATAATACAGCAGAACGAAACTCCTTTTGTACAATTTAAAAACATCGGGCATCCGCTTATTCCGCATGCAAAACGTATTCATAATGATTTTGCTGTTGAAAAGCTAGGTAATATTGCTTTAATCACCGGATCTAATATGTCCGGGAAAAGCACTTTTCTTCGAACACTTGGTATCTCACTATGTTTAGCGTATGTTGGTGCTCCGGTTGATGCTGCATTGTGCCGTATCCCTTTGATGGATATTTTTACCTGCATGCACGTCGATGATTCGTTAGAAGCAGGCATTTCCCAATTTTATGCTGAAGTCAAACGTCTCAAAGCAGTTCTCATGCGTATCCGTTCGGATGGCACGTTTCCGGTATTTTTTCTGGTGGATGAAATTTATCGTGGAACGAACAATCGTGAACGATTGATCGGTAGCAAAGCTTATGTCCGGGAACTTTTGCAGCACAACGCCGTTGGACTTATTTCCACACACGATTTGGAGCTCACCTCGATGGAGCAGGAATTTACTGCTGTCAAAAATTATCATTTCCGGGAAACGGTGGTGAACAATAAAATGGTGTTCGATTATACCCTGCATAACGGACCGTGCCCAACCACCAATGCGTTAAAAATTATGCAACTCGAAGGATTACCGGTTGAAGAAAATAGCTAGTTGAAGTTTTGTATGCTTTCTCGATGTTAAAAGTGCAACACCTGTTCGAAACTGGTAAATCCACGGATTCAGATTATCCAAAAATATTTAAAAGTGAATTGTGTGTCATTCAAGACATATCCTGTGAACAGTTACTGAATTTACTCAATCGTTATAATAATCAGTTCGAGTGACAACAATGAAAAAAGCATATATCAATAACTTGTTTTGGTTGGGATTTTTTGCAATCTGGATGGCCTATTTGGAATCTTCAATAGTGGTTTACCTACGCGCGCTATATTATCCTGATGGCTTTGCCTTCCCGATAAAATTTATCCCTAATAATATCGCCATCATTGAAATCGGTCGAGAGGCTGCAACGGTTTTCATGATGCTGGCTATCAGCTTTTTACTTTCAAAACGAGGCTGGGTACGAACAGCTTACTTCATGTTCTGTTTTGGCGCCTGGGATATTTGGTATTATATTTGGTTGAAAATATTTCTCAATTGGCCACCATCCTTGTTTACATGGGATTTATTATTTCTGATTCCGATAGCCTGGTCAGGGCCAGTATGGGCGCCTGTTCTTGTTTCAATATCACTCATCTTTGGAGCGGTTGTCATTTTAAAAATCGACCATATGGGAATTCATTTTCACTTGCTTCGGAATGAGTGGCTCGCTTTCCTTACTGCACCCTTGCTTATTTTTATTTCGTTTGTTCTTGAAGCGCCACGTATCATGAAATTTGCTGAACCCAAATTTTTCCATTGGGAAATTTTAATTTTAGCAGAGATCGTCGGATTTTTGATGCTTGCTCATGTTGTCAAGAGATTAAAAAAACAATCTGACAAAATCTAAAGCACCATGTGCTCGGAATTCTTTATACAGTTCATATATTTCAGTCGTTTGATCGAGAAATAGTTATGTTTTTTGCTTTAGCGTCTAATCCACCATTGTCATGTACATCAATGTAATTGCTTCCTGTGAAATTGACAATGAGTACTTAATAACTCGTTATTTTATTAGGAAGGAAAAAGTATGTTGAAAGAATTCAGGGAATTCGCAATGCGCGGCAATGTGGTTGACATGGCAATTGGAATCATGATTGGTACGGCATTTGGATCCATTGTCAAGTCGTTAGTCGCGGATATTATTATGCCGCCCATTGGCTTGCTTTTGGGGAATGTGGATTTTTCAGATCTCTTTATCATACTCAAGCATGGTGCCACCGCTGCACCGTACGCAACGATTGATCTTGCCCGCGAAGCCGGAGCTGTAACGTTGAATTATGGTGTGTTTTTAAATATGGTGATAAGTTTTCTCATCGTAGCGTTCGCTGTTTTTATGCTTGTTAAAGGGATTAACAAGCTAAAGAAAAAGGAAGCTCCCGCGCCTGCTGAACCACCCAAACCGTCCAATCAGGAAGTTTTACTATCAGAAATACGTGATTTGCTGAAGCAGCGTGCCTAATAAATATTAAAACAAGGGCTCCTAAAAAAAGCGAGCCCTTGTGCATACTCCGAAAAATTCCTCACTTAATAATTTCTCAAATTCCAATTCATATATAAAATGACTCGCAAGATTTTTGTTGATTTTATTTATAAACTTTCCTATTTTTCAATTGTAATAATTACTCCATTTTAATATTCAAGCAAATTATCCACACGTACCGTATCGACCTATCGTTCATAATTTACCCAGTAATGTTCAGCAAAACAAACTGTGTTGCATGTATTAAAACACATAACATTAATGATTAAATGACAAAGAGATAATAATTATCAGCGGACAAGTAACTTATGGTCGAACTTCTTCAAATGAAAACAGAATTGGCTAAAAGGTCCGGAGTTGTTCTATTGTGTTTGTCAACATTATTGATTTGCTTCAATCCTTTGAACAATAGAATGGACGATGGCGCTTTTATTCTTCTGAATATCTTACCACTGATCAGTGCATGGTTCTTTGGAATGGCCTGGGGATTGACCCATAGTGTGCTCCATTTCATTCTCCTGTCAATTTTGGCAGCCGCTGCCGGAAAAACAACTAACGATTTGGTTTCCACTGGAATTCCGGCAATGGCGATAACTTTAGCTGTTGCGGGTATCCTGGGAAGGATTCGTGATTTAACCGGACAGTTGCGACATGAATTACAGGAACGAAATCGCTTTGAAGCGGAATTGGAACATTATCGTGAACGATTGGAAACACTCGTTGATAAACGAACGGAAGAACTGTTGAAGAGTAACGCACGGCTTCGAGAAGAGATATTTATTCGAGAACGTGCGGAAACAGAGAAACTCAATTTGGAAGCAAGTTTGAAACGCGCTGAAAAAATGGAAGCCGTCGGAATTCTTGCCGGTAGTGTGGCTCATGATTTGAACAATATTTTAAGCGGAATTCTGAGCTATCCGGAGTTAATATTACTCGATCTACCGGACGATAGTCCTCTACGGGAATCAATACTCACTATTCAGAAATCAGGTGAAAGAGCTGCAGCAGTTGTTCAGGATTTGTTAACACTTGCCAGGCGTGGACTTGTAAATACTCACATTTTAAATTTAAATAACATTGTCAACGATTTCCTGAAGTCACCCGAATTTAAACAATTAGCATCTCACTATTCACGGATTGCTCTGGAAACAAAATTGAACAATGACCTATTAAGTATTTCCGGGTCTGAGATTCACTTAATGAAATTAGTAATGAATCTGGTCGCGAATGCTATGGAGGCCATGAAGCACGGTGGCTGTCTTCAAATTTCAACAGCAAATGTTTATATTGATAAAACCGAAGGCTATTATGAAGTATTACCGCGGGGTGAATATGTAACGCTTGCCTTGACCGATAATGGCGAAGGAATAGCTCCCAAAGATTTAAACAGAATTTTCGAACCGTTTTATACAACAAAAGTAATGGGAAAGAGTGGCTCCGGGCTGGGATTAGCGATTGTGTGGGGAACAGTAAAGGATCATAGAGGATATATTGATGTACAAAGTGCGCTTGGTGAAGGCACAACATTTACTCTCTATTTTCCTGCCTCGCGTGAACAGTCGATTGATTTGAAATCGAAGATGACAATCGATGAACTGAAAGGAAATCGTGAAATTATACTTGTCATCGATGATGATGAGTTACAACGCAATTTATGCGCTGCCATGCTTGAAAAACTCAATTACCATGCGATAACTGTGGAGAGTGGAGAAAGAGCGCTCGAACTTTTGAAAACACAACGGGTAAACTTACTAGTTTTGGATATGATTATGAATGGCGGTATCGATGGTTGCGAAACATACGAGCAGATTATTAGACTGCATCCAGCCCAAAAAGCTATTATTGCCAGCGGATACAACGAATCGGATCGAGTTAAAAAGATACAGGCTATGGGAGCCGGTGAATATATAAAGAAACCGTATACGTTGGAAATGTTCGGGATGGCGATTAGACGGGAATTGAGTAATTAAATATTTCGGAATATCATATGCGTTTCGCCGTTCCAGCCGTTTAAAACTGGACATCAGATCCTTAAATTTTACACTCCTCTACTAAATTGCTTTTTCATGAATCCAACCATACCAATACTCTCAAGTGCATTTGTTCTCGGAGCCACATCAGGATTATCGCCCGGGCCGTTGCTTACATTGGTTGTAACAGAGTCGTTTCAGCGAGGGTTCAGGGCCGGGGCTGCAATTGCGATTGCACCGCTCATCACCGACGCTCCGATTATTCTGTTGATGATGTGGATTGCCAGATTGGTGTCGTCGATGGATTACATCATCGGTGGATTATATCTGGCAGGAGCAATTTACCTGGCCTTTCTGGCTTTTGAAATTATTCGATTCAAAGGAACGGAAATCAAACAAACAGGCGTGCATCGAAAGTTAGTATTAAAAGGAGTGATCGTTAATCTGTTAAATCCCAGCCCGTATATTTTCTGGTTGACTATCGGAACACCAATGATTGTTCAGGCGCAGGAAATTTCGTGGTTGGTTGTAGCTGGATTTGTTGGAATTTTTTACGTTTTGTTGGTTGGGCTAAAACTGGTGCTGGCGGTATTAATCGGCAGATTTCGACATTTATTAGAAAGTGCCTACTATCTATTTATCATGCGTAGTATGGGAGTCATTTTATTTGGATTTGCGATATTTTTCGCAATTAACGGAATTCGAAAAATAGTAATGGGATAGAGTTATGACACTCAGCAATCTATTGAAGAATATTCCTTCCCAATTACCGGATGAGGCTTTAGACGTTCTGGCAAAAACACAATCCATTCGGATTGAACGCATTATTTCCTATGGCCATTCATCGCCAGACGATTACTGGTATGATCAGGATGAAACCGAGTGGGTGATGGTTGTCTCAGGTAATGCAAAGCTTCAATTCCGGGAAACTGGCGATGAAATCACTATGGTGACCGGTGACTGGATTGAAATTCCTGCCCATTGCCGTCACCGTATCTCCTGGACCGATCCTGGCAAACCAACAATATGGCTGGCGATATTCTACTGATACCCAAATTTTTACATCGCCCCAAAAATATCGGCTTGATTTTACTTGATAAAATATGTACTTTGAAGTTGTTATTTTTAACAATGAATTCTGGATATAAGGAGTTGCATCATGAAAAGTTATCGAAAGGAACTTTGGTTTAGCACATCGACACGCGTGGCATTTGTGAATATAACACAGGAAGTTGAAAATTGTTTACGTGAAAGTGGCATCTCCGAAGGTTTAGTGTTGGTGAATGCCATGCATATCACGGCGTCGGTATTTATCAATGACAATGAATCGGGATTGCATCAGGACTATTACGATTGGCTGGAAAAACTCGCACCGCATGAACCAATCAGCCATTATCGTCATAACCGGACGGGTGAGGATAACGGCGATGCGCATTTAAAGCGCCAAGTCATGGGGCGGGAAGTTGTTGTTGCGGTGACCAATGGGGCGCTTGATTTCGGTCCGTGGGAGCAAATTTTCTATGGTGAATTTGATGGCCGGCGACGAAAGCGGGTACTTGTCAAAATTATCGGCGATTAAAATAGACGATATTATGTACATAAAACAGGGACAGCATGAAATGTCCCTGTTCTTTTTATTACTAAAACGCATCACAGGTTTGGAGCTTTCGTAACTAGCGACTGATCGAAAATTCAATATTTTGTCATTTTGAGGAGCGAAGCGACGAAAAATCTATGATTTCTAATACATTGGTTCTATAAACGTTGTGAGGTCATATATTCCTCGGCAAAAAACGACTCGGAATGACATGCTTGGGCGTTTTAGTCCATGCACTAATGATGAAGCGCATAAAATTGATCTGATTTCAAATAATTCGCTTCCGGCAGAATGTGCGATTCAATGCGCATCACAATCTATTCTTACGAAAAATTAGTAACAAGCCTTGACAACCAACAATTACTCAATCAGATAGGCAGGAAATTAGCTTGACTTTTCTTTAAATTTAAAGTATATTGTAATCGCTAATAACATAAACTGTTAGGAGATTTGGAGATGAAGATTAATGTACGTACAGTACTATGTATCTCATTGCTTGTCGTTGTAACCGGAACCGCCCTTGCCATGCAGGATGATGTAAAGGCAAGAATCTTCAAAGATATAAATGAGATGTTCGCCAAAGCTCGCTCCGAACAGGCAGATTTGTTATCACCCACAGTATATCAACAAGCCGTCAAAAAGAATGAGCAGGCCGTAAAAAATTTTGAAAAAGGGAAATCACCCGAGCCGTTGATTGAAGAAACCAATGTACTGCTACGAACGGCAATTGAAAACGCAAAACTGTCCAAAGTAACCTTTCCTCATACCCTTGCCGCTCGTACGGATGCACTCCAGGCCAGCGCGCCGCAACTCACCCTTGATCTTTATACGAAAGCAGAACGCGAATTAACGGAAGCAGCAAAATCGCTTGAAAAAGGCGATATGAAAAAGTCCAAAGAGCAGGGGCTTAGAGCTGAGAAAATGTATCGTGATGCTGAACTAGCCGCCATCAAACTAAATGTTTTAGGTGAAGTGACACAAAAATCAATCGAGGCGAAAGACACCGATATTCCCAAATATACTCCGCTGACATATGCGCGTGTCGTCAAATTATTGGAAGATGCGGATGAATTACTTCAGCGCGATCGTTCTGCAATTCCCGAAGCCAGAGCAATCGTGGAGGATGCGGCGTACGAACTGAGTCATGCTGCTTACATTGTAAAACGTGTTTTGGAATTAAAGGGGGACGACACGAATTGGGAACGATTAATTCTCGAACACGAAGCCGCTGTTACCGAGGTGGTGAAGGAATTTAACTATGAACCCAAGTTTGACCAGGGGATGCAGCGAGTCACCGCATCGCTTATCACCGCCATTAACAGCATGAAGCAGGACAATCGTCGCCTGAATGATGAACTCACGCAAATGAGCAAACAAAATGAGACCTTGCAGGATGAAATCGATCAGACCAAGAGTGAATTAAATGCATCCAAAGAAGTTCAGGCTGGCTTAAAAGCGCGAATCGATTCCGATAGAAAGAAAGAGGAAAAGTACAAGAAGGCGGAAGATTTATTTTTAGCTCAGGAAGCAAAGGTGTTGCGTATTGGGGACGAACTTACGCTGCGTTTAATCGGGCTTAATTTCCCAAGTGGTCGCGCCACCATTGAACCGGCGTATTTTTCACTGTTATCCAAAGTTCAACGGGCGATTCGGTTGTTCCCCGACTATCATGTAATAGTTGAAGGACATACCGACGCAGTTGGCGATGATAGATATAACCAACGGTTGTCCATGCAGCGTGCGGATGCCGTTCGCGCCTATATTCTGGCAAGCATGGGATTACCCAGCGATCAGGTGACGGCAATGGGATATGGCGAATCACGACCAATCGCTTCCAATGAGACAAATTCTGGCCGTCGGCAAAATCGACGGATTGATATTGTTTTAAAACCACAAAAGTAAATGACCAACGGACTTATACAACCACAATTGCTGCTACAAATCTGCTGCGCTCCGGATGCTTCAGTTGTTTTTGAACGGCTGCGCAGCAGTTATGATATTACAGGCTATTTTTACAATCCTAATATTCATCCCAAAGAAGAATATGACCTTCGGGCAGAAGAAACCATGCGGCTGGCTGAAAAAATGATGATCCCTATGGAACCGGCGCCATACGATCCGCAAAACTGGTTCGCTATGACGAAAGGGAAGGAATCGGAACCAGAAAGCGGTGAGCGTTGCCGTATTTGCATCTGGATGCGTTTAGAAAAAACCGCCCAATTTGCCAGCGAGAACAATTTCAACTTGTTCACAACCACATTATCAGTGAGTCCGCACAAAAATGCTGATCTTATTAATGAATTGGGAGCAGAAGTTTCTGAAATATATGGCGTTGAATTCCTGCAAGCAAACTTTAAAAAACATGATGGCTATAAACGCAGCCTCGAATTATGCAGATTATATAATGTCTATCGGCAGAACTATTGTGGGTGTTTGTATTCGAAAGAAAACCTGGAAGCTGAAACTGATGAAAATGATTTATTAGCTTTACCGTTTGGACTGTGATCGGGAATGCATCGCCAGCAATTTAATTATATTTTATAATTGCGTTAACAGAGAATTGTGAAAGAAGCCCTTTATTATAATAAACTGGATAAGGACACTGTTCAGTGCGTACTTTGTCCGCATGAATGCCGTTTGCGACCTGGACAAATGGGCATTTGCAGTGTACGACAAAATATCGATGGTAAACTGGTAACTCATGTTTATAACCGCGCAATTGCTGTTCATGTCGATCCGATTGAAAAGAAACCGTTATTCCATGTGGCGCCAGGCTCACGATCATTTTCTATGGCAGCGATGGGATGTAATTTTCATTGTAAATTCTGTCAAAACTCCAGCATTTCGCAAGTCGATACGATCGAGATAATACAGCGAAACAGCGAAACCATTACCGCAGCCCAACTTGTCGAAGCCGCAAAACAACAACATTGCCGTTCCATTGCTTACACGTATACTGAACCGACTATTTACTATGAATATGCAATCGAATGCGCCGAACTCGCACATCAGGCAGGCTTATTAAATATATTTGTAAGTAACGGATATATAAATCCTGAGCCGTTGGAACAGATCAGCCCGGTTCTGGATGCAGCAAACATTGATCTAAAGAGTTTTCGGGAAGATTTTTATCGCAAACTTGTCGGCGCCAAACTTAATCCGGTGCTCGATACGCTACGTCTGATGAAATCCTTAAAAATTTTTGTGGAAATCACGACATTAATAATTCCGACCCACAACGATTCTGAAGATGAATTACATGATATTGCCAGATTTATCAAGCAGGAAATGGGTGAAGAAACGCCATGGCATATTAGTCGGTTCTATCCACAATATAAACTTACCAATATTCCTCCGACACCGCCTGAAACATTGCGCCGCGCCCGCGATATTGGACTCGCTGAAGGACTAAAGTACGTTTACACTGGCAACGTTCCGGGAGATTCGGGAGAATCGACCTGGTGTCCGCAATGTGGTGAGCTAGTGATTCAAAGATACGGCTATTCAATCAACAAAATTAATCTGAAAAACGGATGCTGTGCTAAATGTCAGACACGGATAAACGGGATTGAGATGGATGCGAACAATGATAACTAAAGTGAGTATTGTACGTGTAAGTGTATTAATCGTTCTGATCGGATTATTGATAAGTGGGGGAGTCACATCACTTGTGGCAAAACCCAAAAAACCGAAACGTACTCCAGCGCCACAAGAATCGCCGACCACACATGCGCCAACAGTTTCAAAAGTGGATACAGTAAGAAAGGCGATACCGGATTCTGTAAAAATTGTGCGGACGATCAACGACTCCGTTTCCCATGTTGATTCCACCAGTATCGTTGAAGCCAGGAAAGATTCCATCCCCAATATCTTTTGGGAAAAAGGCATTTTCAGTACGCGGCAAACCGCCTATGGTTCAATGGATTCAACACGAATTCAAAATATTGTGTATAAGGATTTCGGTAATGTGCTTGCAAATTTGCCCGGATGGTTTTACTACGATCGTGGTTATGTCGGACAGCTTGCTTACGCATCCTATTTGGGGAATCCGACCAGACAATCGTCAGTGATTTTTGACGGACATCCGCTGTATGATCCGCAAACGCGTCAAGTTGATCTTACCATTTTACCTGTTGAATCAATTGAACAAATTCGTAATAGTGACGATGATGCCGCTAATAATGCACTCCTGATTGATTCTGATAAACGCGTGGATAAACTTCCGTATACACGTGTATTGTTTCACAACGCGAGTGCCTTGCTCAGCAATACGGATGTTATTTTCCGACAACAATTCACACCCAATTGGGATGCATCATTTAATGTGGGGCTGAAACGTTCGTTCGACCGATTACAAGAAGAACCGAATGAATTGCATCAAGGCCGTGTGTACGTGAAGTATCATGGTCACCATAAATGGAATGCCTTTTACGGACTACTGTATAACCGAAACAAGCGCCACGATTTCGGACCGGATTCATTGAATGAGCATTATGTTTCACCAGCAACGTTTACAACCAATACACGCTATGACCATACCATTGGTTTACGTGGCGTTTTGGGTAACGGGATTGTGCCCAACTGGGGGCTCTATATGTACGGAACTACCATTCACTCGGACCTGAACGATCGCGAACACAATATTTTTGCTGGAAATGATTATGCATATTTAGGTGTAAGAGCAGCGTACGATGTCCCCTGGAACCAGCATCAGTTTCAGGTTGCTGGGCGACTTGAACAACAATGGATCAGCGATATATTTGTCAAAAGCACACGTTCTGCGTTTTTTCAATTTGCTATAAATGACAAAGTCGTACTAAGCGATGTAATGGATGTTAAAGGAAAGTTGGCGCTTGTTAGGGATACTGGCCAGGCAGGTGCCAATGCAAGTATTGAATGGAGTTTGCTTTGGGATGAGAATTTTAAAACGGTTGCAGAAATCAAACGCAACATGATTGTACCGACGTTGTGGCAACAGGAATATCATAATAAATCTTTACGTCAGCCTGCCGATTTACCGGTCGCCTATCAAAGTGAAATGCGCATGGGTATTCACTGGATGCCGGTTCGCTGGTTAAATTTACAAAGCGTACTATTTGGTTCGACTATCGATAAACCTGTTTTCTACATCGGCTCGAACAATAATACGTTTGTCCTTGCTGAATTGTCGGAATCTGTTCATTCTGTGGGAAGCGATATTCGCATGAACGCGACATTTCATTCGATGGCTGGAGTTGATATCGATGCTCGGTTATTCAATACATCATATTCGTGGTACAATGAAATTCCATCGACCGCAATTCATGCCGGTATGTGGTACCGGAACAGCTTTTTTCAGGATGATTTAAAAGCGCTACTTCGTTTTGATATTCACTATTGGGGAGAACGCTCGTACACGTTTGTGCATCCATACAATGAACTGATCTATTTTGATCAGATGCCGGACGATTTTATCCTGAATCTAACGATTGATTTAACAATTATGAAATCCGCACGTGTATTTTTCGCTTATGAAAACCTGTTGAACCGGGATTACCAGTTTGTCTATGGGTATCCCATGACCTCGTATAAATTCCACTATGGCGTCCGCTGGGAATTCTGGAATTAGCCGGAAAGTAATTTCCGCCAGCAGACGCATTGATATGGCCGCTTGCTTCCCGGATGCTTTCGTTGACCTGCTCAGCGAAAAATGCCCGCCTGATTCGGTCCACACACTGGTCATCTGGACTAAAAATCCTGCCAATCTGTTTTTTTACAAAAAGCTTGCCAGCAAACTACATGAATACGATCAACTTTTTGTACATCTGACGGTTACGGGAATGGGGGGGAGTGAGTTCGAACCGAATGTACCTGCGCAAAACACAATAATGAGAATGCTGCCCGAATTGACAAAACTTGTCGGATCGCCTGATCGTATCCGGTTTCGTTTCGATCCGATCGTACATTTTTTTAAGCCCGACCGTACCGAATACACTAACTTACACTGGTTTGAAAAATTGGCCCCGGTTGTTGCCGGGGAAGGAATCAGAAACATATCGACCAGTTGGATTTCGCCCTATAAAAAAGTGACAAATCGATTGAAACGTTTGGGGATAACGATCAAAGAATTGACATCCGATGAATTTATGAATGATCTTGATTATCTAAACAATGTCGTCAGGCAGAATGAATTGACACTCCATTTCTGCAGTATGGAACATTTACCCCGCTCACGCTGCATCGATGGGGCGATGTTAAATAATTTGCATCCTTTGGGTTATCAATGTTCTGTACGCAAGGCAAAGGGGCAGCGCACCAGTTGTGGTTGTACAGAAAGTTTGGATATTGGCTGGTATTTTAAATGTCCGCATGGTTGTGTGTATTGTTACGCCAACCCGGCATTAAACACTTAAAACAGCCTACTTTTTTATTGACTTTTATTGTTGGTTTTGTTATATTAGACACAATTTTAAAGTTAAATTGCTCAGATGATTAGCGTATCCCAGGCGAATTGAAATTGTATATGTAAACCTGAAAGTTTGAAATAAAAGGGCGATTAGCTCAGTTGGTTAGAGTGCTGGTCTCACATACCAGAGGTCACTGGTTCAATTCCAGTATCGCCCATTCAAGGAGAAACCGTTGGTCAGAAAAGATCAGCGGTTTTTTGTTGAATAATGTGTTGCGGTTTGATAGTCCGTTTATTCATGCTATTGAATCGGAATACTCGAAAATCACTCCCAATCTTCCCAGACTAATGGAAATAATAAGCTGATTAACATCATCAAAATTGCAGATATAAAAAAGAAATTCCCAATTGCTCCACATGCATCTAACATTCCCAAACGACTGAGCATCCAGTGCCAATCATGAATGCCGCCACCAAGAAGGTGCAGTTTACGTGCTTGTGCGTCGGCAGCGTAGACACTAATATTAATTAAATGATGACCAAGCCAAAATGTCATTACCTGAAAGCCAGTTTTATATAGATGGAAGAGAAAGTAAATAGCCAGGACAGTGGGAAAAATTATTTGCATTAATGTACCACCGGCGAACTGGATAAAGTCGCCAAATAACATAAAAAAGAAATGACCGGATTCATGAATAATTAGATCTGCATTATCAAGTAGTGTATAGGAACCGCGGTGCGTTAGATAGTAGATCGCAAATGGCAGAATTATAAATGAAGGGATCCATTTTTTTAATGGTGAAAATTGAGGATGTTGAAAGTTAAGCATGATTTGACTTCCGTAAAAATAGTAATTATCCACATGCGATTTTGAATGAAGTCTTGGAATTTACAATCTGGAATTATTTCAATTCACGGTATCTTTTTACAAAAATGAGTTTTATAATGAAACTAACTCCAAAAAATAGTATTAATCTTGATGATTTACAGGTATCGACCGATATGGTGGCACAAACAATGTATCGCTGGATCGTTGCAAATATTGAACCGTTGCCTGTACAAATTAATATCGGTCGAAACAGTGTAAATCAATACGTGATCGATGTACATAATGACGAGACAATCACACAGACAATCCCGATACGAAAAATTGAATTTCAGTGGATGCTTGATCATATCCGATTTGTAAAGCGACGTTGTTTTCTCCGAATGGCTGACTACATAATCGGTATGAATATTTTTAAGAACAAAGGATTAATAATTGATAAAATTACTCGCTATTCGCTGGATGATTTTGAATAGCGCCGTGTATATGAATTACTTTTTTGAATTGGTTCATTTCTGTTAACTCCTTTACTAAAAAGTAACTTGCTTTAAATTTGATAATGACGTATATTTCATCGTTCAAAATACAAATTAATGGAGCAAGCCATGCCGTCAACATTTCCATGTCCGAAGTGTGGGGAATACCACTATCATAAATCTCATTCGAAAGGTACGCTTGAACAGTTACGTAAGAAATTATTAAATGCACGTGTTTATCGTTGTCATATGTGTGGGTATCGTGCCTGGGAACGGAAAAAATCAATTAGCAAAATTTTTACACCGCGAATGATGTTACGTTATGCACTTGCATGCGTTATCGCTTGTGTTGTCGGTTACTTGTTTCAATTTATTATCCAGTAGTTTTGTATTTGTTTCGGAGGATCATTGATATGCCAGGTTTCGTGAACTGCCCAGAGTGTGGAAGCGATGATTTCAATCGATCCCGTCTTCGAAATATTAAAGAAAAAATCCGTCATCGCCTTTTCAATCAAAGTCCGTATCGCTGTCATGAATGTGGACATCGTGATTGGGTTGACATCAAGAAATTCAAAAAGAAAATAACCTCACGGCAGGTTATGTTGTACGTGTTTATTGTGATTCTTGCCTGTATCATCGGGCAAATTATTGGTTCCAGGATTAATTGATAATCAAATTGGCCGCCCGCCGAAAACGGTTGGTATATGATATAAATAATGCATATTACCAACCGGCCATCAAAATTCAAAACCTTTGTTATATCCTGTTAATCCGAGAACGACGTATAACGTACGGCTTGAATCTGCTCTATTTTAATTCATTCTGCTACACGAAAGTTTTTTCATTTTGCTTATTCCATCAATTTTCCTTTCATTGAAAATAATATTGTAACTACTCAGTAGGGCGTTGCCTGAGCTTATCCCAGCGAAGCGGGGCAACTCTTCCACGTAATATTGTCTGTTTGTCGGTTTCGACACCGTTCGTGCCGCAAGCACGCCGGTGCGAGAAAGCAAGCTCAGCCGACGGTATAATCATGCCCTGCCTGAATAGTTATGTGACATTTATTCCAACTTATAAATTGTTAAATTTTTACCTATTCACAATAATACAAGGATGCCCAATGTAGGAAATCGATTGGCTTTTATTTTAAATACATCAAATAAATCAAAATAGTTGGGAATCGAACCTTTCAGAAATAATGCAGTAAAAGGAATAAATCTAACGATACACCCTCTTTTTTCCTATTTACAATCGACAAAAGGCAATAAAAAAATATTCCATTCTCAAATCGCCTGCAGCTTGCTTCGGTGTTTGATAAGCTCCATTTTGTTCATAATTAAATTTCGTAGTGTAATGGATCTGTACACGGAGCAAGCCGAAAAAAATATTCAGCATAGTTTTATTTCTAAGTGGGGATACTTCCAAATGAAAAAATCGAAGACTGTACTTTTAGTTGAGGATGATCCTTCAATTGTTGATTTGTTAAAAATTCACTTGAAGGATCTCGATTTTTTGGTGGATCATTCTAATGACGGCTCAATCGGTTTGCGCAAGGCGTTGGAAAATAATTATGATCTCATTATTCTTGATATCATGCTACCGGGACTTGATGGACTGGAAATCTGCAAAGGAATTCGTAATAAAAATAAGCTGACACCAATACTTATGTTAACGGCAAAATCCGAAGAACTGGATAAGGTGTTGGGATTGGAACTCGGGGCAGATGACTATCTCACCAAGCCATTCAGTGTCCGGGAACTAATCGCTCGAATCAAAGCGTTGTTTCGAAGAATGGAAATTGAAAGTAAAAAAAATGCTGTGCCAATTGAAAATTCTAGTCTGATTTTTGATGATTTGGTAATTGACATCGCCAAACGTAAGGTTGTGCTTGGCGGAAGAACGCTTGATTTAACTGCCAAGGAATTTGATTTGCTGGCTCTGTTTGCACAAAATCCGGGGAAAGCATACAATCGGCAACAGTTGTTAGATCATATCTGGGGGTATCAGTTTGATGGATACGATCATACTGTAAACTCACATATTAATCGCTTACGGAATAAAATAGAGCAGGATGCGAACAATCCTAAATTCATCAAAACGGTATGGGGCGTAGGTTATCGCTTCATTGATGAAGAGGAGTTAGGCTCATGATAAAATTCTTTCAGTCATTCTATGGGAAGCTATCGATTGTATTTCTATTTGTGCTGGCAGTGATAGGATTTGCACAAATACAAATCACAACCCGATCGTTCAATAAATTTATCACTGAGGTCGATCAACGTATTAATTTGAATCTTGCGCGTGATATGGCTCGTGATATGGCCGTCGAGATCAAAGATTTATTCAAGGAAGATGTGGATTATGCCGAGGTTGGGAATCGCATTCATTATATGATGGTATTAAATCCCAAAATTGAAATTTACATTGTTGACCATACAGGCGCAATTCTGGCATTTTTTGCTGAACCGGGAAAGACAGTGGAAGAAAAACATGTGGATATGGAACCAATCAAACAATTTCTATCAGATCAGCGAAAATTTCCAATCCTGGGGGATGATCCGCGGCAACCCGGAAAGCGGAAACCATTTTCAGCCGCCCAATTAGACACAGGAGTGAAGAACCCACGCTATATTTACATAATAATCGGTGGCGAACAATATGATTCGGTGTTTCATTTATTGAAAGAGAATTACATCGGAAAAACGATGGTGCAAGGATTGATAGTCACCGTTATTTTTGCTGCGATAATTGGATTAGTACTGTTTGCACTGATGACGAAACGCCTGCGCACAATTTCTGATGCTGTGATCGAATTTGAAAAAGGAAATTTTCAAAAACGTGTAAATGTTCGTACAAATGACGAATTCGGTCAGCTTGGAAAGTCGTTTAACGAAATGGCTGATACGATAGTTGCAAATATGGATGCATTAAAAAAGACTGACGATTTACGGAGAGAGCTAATTGCGAACGTCTCTCACGACTTACGCAGCCCTTTGACATCAATTCAAGGTTATTTGGAAACGTTTATTATGAAAGAGACGGAATTATCTCCAGATGAACGAAAACAATATCTTGGTACGATTCTCAATAATACATTTATGCTGAACAAACTTGTGTATGAATTGTTTGAATTATCCAAATTCGATGCCGGGCAAATTAAACCGAATGTTGAACCTTTTTTCATCTCTGAACTTGTGCAGGATGTGGTCATGAAATTTAAACCACAGGCGGAAAAATTCAAACAGCATTTGGACATAACCATTCGGTCCGATGTCCACCAAATTTATGCCGATATCGGAATGATAGAACGGGCATTATCCAACCTGATTGACAATGCGATTCAATACACACCTGAAGATGGATACATCAACGTTGAAATCGATCAGAACGATGGCAAAATACGTATTTCAGTACATGATACCGGCTATGGAATTAGCAAAGAAGATCTTCCGCATATTTTCGATCGCTTCTACAAATCTGAACGGAACAAACCTCGAAAAACCGGCAGTACTGGCTTGGGATTAGCGATAACGAAAAAAATAATCGAAGCGCATAATAGTGAAATTTTAGTATCCAGCCGGGTAAATAAAGGGACAATATTCTCATTTGAGTTGCCAATTCAATGATAGATCAATAAAAATACTTCAATTTATGTTTTTACTTGCAAACCTGCATTTTCTATAAGCCTGGAATTTTTAAAATTCCTGGTTTGTTTTCATCATCCTCAAAAGTAATAGTCTAACGTGCCGCACACTTTCGAAGTGCGTGGCACGTTTACTTTTATCAGATTCCGTCTCCCCAAAATAGTTTACCAATTTATGACTCTCTTGTGATACTTTCGTGATCTTTTTTCTTTATCTTGATCACAGTTGCAAAATTACGGTTGTGAAAAAAGGTTGCTAATAGCTTCCTGCTGTTAGTTAACAAAGTCGAATAACCAATATCACAGGAGGATACACCATGTTACGTAAAATTATGTTATTTAGTCTTGCAGTCGCACTTATTAGTGGGTGTGATAAAAATGACAATCCGTTTGAGCCGGACATGAAAACGATGTTTAAGGTTACCGTTGCAAATGTTGCATCGCCAAAGATGTTTGCGTCAAGCGGAACCTACACCACTCCGGTTGGAGCCTCAAGTCCGGCGCCGCTATTTCCTGGCGATGCGTTTGAATTTATGTTTAGCGCAGCACCAGGATCATATTTATCATTTGCATCAATGTTTGGACAATCGAACGACCTGTTTTATGCACCATCAGAAATGGGAATCGCTTTATTCGATAATTCTGGAATGCAGGTAACAGGTGACGTAACGTCTCAAGTTAAGCTTTGGGATGCAGGCACAGAAATTAATCAGGAACCCGGTTTGGGACCCGATCAGGCGCCACGACAGGCCGCCCCGAACACAGGCGCTGCTGATCCGGATAATATGGTACGTGCAGCAGCCGATGATTTTTCAAATCTGCCAGGTGTCAGTGATAATATTAAAGTGACCATCTCATCAACATCTGCAACGGGTTTTAAGGTTCGGATAGAAAACGTGGGGACGAGCACCATATTGCATACATCGGATGGCGAAATGGCGCCCGCACCAGTTTCACCGGGCGTCTGGGTCGTTCATACTTCACCAGCGCCACTGTTCATGTCTGGAATGCCCGATCGCGGTGAAGGTCTGGAACGTATTGCTGAAGATGGTGATCCCACCGCGCTGGCGAAAAGACTTGCAATGGAGTCGGGATTGACGCATTTATTATCGCCTGGTGTTTGGGTGGTTCACGCAACAGCGAATCCGCTGTTTACCGAAGGACAAATGGATATGGGCAAGGGCCTCGAGCATTTGGCTGAAGACGGCAATCCGACAGATTTGGTATCATCAGTTATGGGACAGTCGGGAGTTGCCAGCAGTGGGATATTCAATACTCCGATCGGAAGTGCGATGCCAAGTCCGGCCCATCCCGGCGATTCGTTTGAATTCATGATTACTGCTAAACCAGGGAACTATCTCTCATTTGCTACGATGTATGCCCAGTCAAACGATTTATTCTATGCACCAAATGGTATGGGCATAAGTCTATTTAATGGAAAAACACCGGTTACCGGTGATGTCACATCGCAAATAATGTTGTGGGATGCCGGAACAGAAGTGAATGAGCAACCTGGTGTAGGCCTCAATCAGGCGCCACGTCAATCCGCTCCAAATACCGGGACTGATGAAAATGGTATCGTTCAAATGGTAAATGATGGTTTTACATACCCCAGTGTACCACAAGTAATAAAGGTAACCATCGAAAAACAATAAAACCAATAACGGAACAAAATGCAATTAAATAATTGTAAATAATAATGAGCGATACCATTCTAGCGTGATGCAGGATGGCGTCGCTCAAAATGCAAACAATTAAAATATTTTTGATTTTATACACTTAATATGAATGATCGGTTGAAAATCTAGCTTGATTGAAAATTAAAGAGTTATCACAGTTCGACGCCGCTCACTGTGAAGATTGTGTTTCAACCTGAGCGTAGTCGAAGGCCTTCTGTTCAACTGGTCATTCATGTACCTAATGATTTTAAATATTGATAGTGAGGTGAATTAAAATGAAGGCATTTATAATTACTATAGTTTTGGTGATTGTGGGATCATTTTCATATATCGTATATTCTCAAGCAAATCAAAGTATGAAAATGCCCGAATACGGCTATAAAAAAGCAATTTTTGCTGGTGGTTGTTTTTGGTGCATGGAGCCACCGTATGCCGAACTGGATGGCGTTATAGACGTTGTGCCGGGTTACACAGGCGGAACAAAAAAGAATCCGAGCTATAAAGAAGTATCAACCGGCAAGACCGGGCATGTCGAAGCCGTTCAAATTACATACGATCCTGCAAAAGTATCATTTGACCAACTGCTCGATGTTTACTGGCACCAAATTGATCCGACAGATGATGGCGGTCAGTTTGCCGACCGAGGTTCTCAATATCATACGGTTATTTTTTATCAGGACGATGAGCAAAAGATAGCAGCTAAGAAATCCAAACAGGCCTTGGAAAAGTCCGGACGCTTCAATAAGCCAATCGTAACAAAGATATTACCGGCGACTACTTTTTATAAAGCAGAAGACTATCATAATGACTATTACAAGAAAAATCCGCAACGGTATGAGGCTTACAAAAAAGGGTCCGGTCGTGAAGGTTTTATCAAAACCAAATGGGGTGATGTGATGGATATAACTAAATCTCCGAAAATGATGCAAAAGGAGTTAAAAGAAGAACTCAAAGAAAAATTGACTCCGATGCAATACAACGTCACTCAGGAATGCGGCACCGAACCACCGTTTAAAAATGCCTACTGGGATAATCACAAAGATGGAATTTACGTAGATGTTGTCTCTGGTGAACCGTTGTTCAGCTCGCTCGATAAATTCGATTCCGGAACCGGTTGGCCAAGTTTCACCAAGCCATTGGAACCGAAAAATGTCTTTGAAGTCCAGGACCGGTCGCTATTTATGACACGTACGGAAGTACGCAGCAAACAAGGCGATTCGCATCTTGGACATGTCTTCAATGACGGCCCAAAACCCGGTGGGATGCGATACTGTATTAATTCTGCTTCTTTACGCTTTATACCTAAAGAGGATTTAGTGAAGGAAGGGTATGCGAAGTATTTGAAGTTGTTTAAGAAGAAATGATTTAAGAATAATGTGGATAAATAAAAAGGATGATGAAATGAACTCATCATCCTTTTTTTGCTACTTTTATATTCACTTATTTTTGCGACGTCGAGCTGTTTGAATACCAATTAATCCCAGTAATCCAGATGCTAAAAACAGAAATGTGGTTGGTTCGGGAATAGTATAGAGTCCCATTATTTCATCATCAGAGAGAGCTCCGTTATAAATGCGCATATCATCCATTAAACCGTGATAGTAATTCTCTCCTCCGCTAGCAATTCTTGCTGTATACAAAGGATCAGGAGTCGTCACCGGAATATCATCAAACCAAAAACCTTCATCAAAAAGATTTCCATTTATATATAGTGCATGTCGACCATCAAGTTCATTTCTTATGCTGGTAAAAAATATCCATTCATTAAGCTCAATTGTAGCGTAACCCACAAAATGATCAAAATCTGGCTCAATGCTAAATTCGGATTCGTATTGAGACGTTAGCCTCATATCATTACGTAGTTCTACTGCATAATTATATAATCCGGCACTATTATTTAATTTTCCAATTATGGTGGTTTCCAACGGGTCTCCATTTTCATTTGAAGTGATACTGGAAATATTTATCCAACCTGAAATTGTCCATGAAGTCAGATCAAGACCCTTAGGACTTTGTACTTCCATCCAGGCATTAATGCCATTAAAATAGCCGGCAGAATTCGCATTGCCGAAGCGATCTGTTCCGTATGCTTCATTGTAAAATAGACCGTTATTCCCGGTTCCGCTCAAATCAACGACATTGTTGTCAAATTCATAATGAGCAACCAGGCCAGTAGAGAAAGCATTAGAAGTAACGATTATTAATCCTAAAAGTACAAATAGCAGATTTTTCATGTAGAATTCCCCCTTATAGAATTAGATTGAGTAATCGAGAATTAGCATATGAATACGTGCAATTTGAGTACCACATAAAAAAATGTCAGGTTTGAAATTATCGTGAATATTTATAATAGTTTAAAATTGAGAAAAATAGGTGCCAGAATTTTAAAGTCTTTTAAATTTTGTCAATAGATGCGATAATAGTTTTACGAAATGGATTAATACCAGATTAAATTGAAGGTTGTGCTGTAAATATTTAATGCATCTTTCGTCTCAAAATATACAGCAAACTATGAACAATAAAGAAATCTTATTCAATTTTCCTTACATTAAATGTCTATGTTACCAATTTGGAGTGCAATACGCTTAATTTAAGAAATTGAAAAAAAATTATGATTAAATAATATTCATATGTCGGTGCTTATATTTGTCACAACACCCAATCGGCGTAAATACTCCACAGCTACGTGTACATTTACAGCAGCAAATGCATTTTTCATTATCCACGGCTGGTGCGGAGAAACCTTCCTGTTTGATTGCACCAACCGGGCAAACGCGAAGTACTGGACATGGGTGGTTTTGCGGACATAATTCTGCTCGAATAACAATCATCTTCGAAATCTCCTGTAAAGACGTTTATTCTATTCTCCTATTGTCATCAAACAATTCTAATTGAGTGTAGATATTTAATATCGGTTCTTATAGCCAATGAATTGAGTTTATTACAAAACGTGAATCATGTTTTCTTTTATTCAACTTAATCCATAAAAATATTTTTGCTGGAAAATAAAATAAACGAACGAGATATGAAATTGCAGTTAGAATAAGACAATTTCTCTGATGATGTTAAGCAGAGAGTTCGGGAGGGTTTCCTAACAAAACAAAATGAAACTCTGATATATTATCAAAATACTCATAATTGGATATGGAAATAGCGCATATTTTTAAGGAGCGCAGAGTCGTATTATATTTCCAACTTGAGAATCTACCCATCCAATTAACTATTAATCGGAAGTATTTCCCGTGTTTCCGGATTGATTTGTACGATTTTCTTTTTATGGTGTAGAGCATATTCCATTACGCTCTCGACGACCTCAGTGCCCAGCGAGGTTTTTCCATCCCAAACTGAAAATAATAATGCGCAATGATCGACCATGTACTGTTGTGCAGCCCAAATAGCTGCCCTGGATGGATGACTAAATCCCAAACGGTAAAGATATAAGGCATGATCTACCAGGGTGTGATACAGTTTTATCTGATCCGGTTCAGCAAAGGACGTTTCAAAATCATTACTCGATACAATGACGCTGTATGGAATGTGTCGCTGATAGCATAAATCAGCAAAAAGCAAATCTACATCATCTATTAGACAGCTGAGTCCATGCGTTACTTGCAACAATTTCATTTGGCTAATTAATGTATCAGATAGCCAGCTTGAATTATTGATCTGCTGTTGCACGGTTATTCCTGCAATCATAAATTCTCCTTTGAATTAGTATAACTAATTTTTCTGGTAACTCTCAAGAAACTTGAAATATGCTTTTAAATTCTATCAATAATCAGTTGAAGATAATAGTGTGTCATTCCGGTTTTCGCCGCTTTGGGGCGGAATACCGGAATCTCCTTCCACATATTTCGTAAATAAAACAAATCGTTGGATGGTAATAATATAGAAAAAGAATAATCCGGATGTCTTATTCGCTCAAATTTAGAGCATTTTAAAAGTTTTTAGATCGAATTAGATTCGTTTTAGACGAATCTCTGACACTATTCAGGTATGGCATGGATTTAAGCGTCGTTTGAGCTTGCCGTCTCGTACCGACGTGTCGTTCCGATGCATCGGAACACGAACGGTGTCGAAGCCGACAAACAAACAATATTGTGTGGAAATGTTGTCCCGGCTTCCCAGGGACAGGCTCAGGCAATGGCATGCTGAATAGTTACTTTTTCTGTTGTATATTTTGTGAGAATTCAGCGCTTGATACTGTCGGTAAATTTTGTCGTATGCCAGTCAGAAAAAATAGGTAGAGAAAAAGTTTGCAGGGAACGAATAATAGTGGTATACGTCGGTGGATGCTCACGTCTATTTGATATGATGTTATAAAAAAAAATCTTAAAAAGCAATCGGATTTTATTGAGAGTCTGTAATAAGGTCTTTTCCATTTGAGTATCTAATAATAATAAAGTTATTTTTAATTACCTAAGGATTTAAGTCATGTGTTGTATCGTTAGAAAAATGAAATGTTTGAACCTAATGATTATAGTATTCTATAAAAAGTACTTGTTTTTCGACCATTAATGTATTAGATTCAGTGTATTAATTACTGATTTCATATATAACATAATTCCGAAAAGTGTTATTCCTGGTTTAGCTGCCAGACATTGATACTAATCCATAAATTGTGAATTGGTGTCAACGTTTGTTTTTTTATTCTATCGTTCATAATTTCTTGAATTAACATTTTATAGGAAAGGACGCTGTTTATAATGCCAGGGATATATGTGAAGAGCAAATAAAATGCAATTTTCTTCCTTTACAATTTGTTAACTGAGTATTGTTCCGCCAGCTCGATAGTATGCCCGGTTTAAAACAAGCATTTCCTTCCTTCAAATAATGTGAAAATGTTATTTTCCCAGAAACCGTGGGTTCAATAGTAATCACTTCTGATTTAGTTTTTATGAACCAATGTAAAATAGTACTATTTATAAGTCCACTCTAAAAAGAGCTTAACCACGTATTTCACTAAGTTTCACCAATTGTTTTTATAAAACTTAATAAATTTCTATTCGCGTTCATTCGCGTAATTCGCGGTTTTTAGAATGGGCACATTTATAGAATTCATCACAACTTTCAATTGAAATTATCACGATACATATCAATGGGGAAATAAAAATGCACAAAAAAAAAATATTTGGTGCAACTGTTGTTTCGGCAAGTATCGCACTTATATTCATTGCTGCGATGGTCATGCCAGACGAGTCCGATTTTATCACGCATATTGTAAAAAGAGGTGAGACAGTCAGTTTACTTTGTATCGAGATTTATGGTCATTTCAGTAACGAATTGGGTGTTGCTTTTACGAAAGATAATCCGGATGTTAAAAATATTAATTTGATATATGTAGGACAGAATTTAAAGTTCAGAAAGCCGGTTTCGGAAGAAACGCTGCCGACAGAGCAGGAAAAAGAAGTCGAGTCGGTATTTCAGAAAAAAGTGAATGCAACTCAGGGCGTCGTGACTTATGTGGAAGGACAGGCTAATCTGACAAAAAAAGACTCAACCAAGTCTGAAAAATTATTGGCGAATGTCGTCGTATATCCGGGTGATATGATTAAAACCGGCAGTGACGGCCGTGTTGAGCTGATAATCAATCGGGAATCAGTTGTGCGCATGAAAGAAAATTCTGAACTGACAATTGAGGCCTATCGCGATCTGGCGAAGGATAATGGAAAAACATCCCTTAACTTTTCGCTCGGCTCTGTGTGGACAAAAATGAAACAATTTAAAGACAATGTCAGTCGATTCGAACTGGAATTGCCGACTGCAATTGCTGGCGTACATGGAACGGTCTATCAATCAACAGTGAATAGTGATCATTCCGCTGAAGTGAAGGTTTACGATGGAGAGGTCGCGGTGAGTGGTAAACAGCCTCAAAAACCCACGACGCTGCAGCCGTTGCACGAAGTCCCAGGTCCGCAGCAAGTTCCCGGGCCGCACGAAGTAACGATGGAGCAGTGGACAACTATTGTCCGGGCAATGCAATCAATTCGGATTGATAGTCAAGGAAAACCCACTAATGCAGTTTCGTTTCAAAAAAATCCAAATGATAGTTGGGAAAAATGGAACGAAGAGCGTGACAAACGAATTGCGGAAATGTTTGCGGAGTAGCGATAAATGAGTCGGATGAAAATAGCATTGTTAGTTATATGTACGCTAATTTTGATGATTATTATATTCATAGAACCGCTGCGGTTTTTGGACAATCTGTTTTATGATTTAAACTTTGCGTTTTCACCAAAAGTAGCAAGTGATTCCGTTGCGGTGGTCGCATTTGATTCTAAAAGTATTTCAACAGTTGGTGGGTGGCCGTGGACCAGATCGAAACTTGCTGAAGTAATCGACAAGATCGACGCACTAGGCCCGCGTGTTATTGCGCTTGATATTCTTTTACCCAAACGCGATGGCGAAGTACACAACAATGCATTAGCAGCTTCTTTAGATCGTGCGGGAAATTGTGTTGTCCCGTTTCGTGCGGTTCGTTTTTCACAGAGTGAAATAACTGCTCCTGCAATACCCGAAAGTGTATTTCGTTATCGTTTCTTAAGATTGAAAAATCAACAGCAACTTAAGTCCATTCATTTTTATGAGATCAGTGGTTTCGATGCGTCGGACCCGATGTTTACACAATACTCGCGCTATAGCGGATTCCTTAACGTCTCCACTAGTAATACAAGTCAGAAAATACGGGAAGTACTCCACGTGATTCGTGCCGGTGATGAATATTTCCCATCATTTGCACTCGCATCCGTGGCAATGTATCGAGGACTGAAACCCGACGAGTTTATACTGGATGGGAAAGCGAAAGTGTGGTTGGGTGACAAGTCAATACCGTTTTCGAGTTATGCAGCCAGTTCGTTTATTAATTTCCGTTCGCAGGATAAACCAATTGTTACGGTCTCGGCGCTTGATATTTTGAACGGAAATGTCCCACGGGAAAAGCTTGAAGGTAAGCTTGTGTTTGTCGGTGTTGATGATCCGGCTGCCGGATCGGATTTTTTTACCACGCCGATTGCCTCGCAATATCCCGGAGTTAAAGTATGGGCAACCGCGGCGCTCGATATCTTTGAAAATTCGTGGCTTAAAAAAGGTGGTGGATTGTGGGGCATCATCAATTGGTTACTGGCGCTGGTTCTGTTCCCGTTGTTGCCAATCATGATAAGCGCTGCTCACAAACAACGCGCTGTTGTTATTGGAACTATACTGCTCATTGGAAGCATTGTAATCGGTATTGTTTTATTTCGGCAATACAGTTATTTCTGGAATCCCGTTCATCACATTTTTGCATGGCTTTTTTTGTTGATGTGGATTGCTACACAGAAAAGTGAAATTGTTACTTTCGTTGATAATTTAGAGTTGGAGTCCTCTGTTGATGCCGTCGATGATATTCTGGCGCCTCCGTTAGAAAATCAGACGTTAGCGGAAATACCGCAGACCTTGACGGCACATCATGTATTAAGTACAATTGTCCCTGAACAAAAAACAGTCATTCTTGATCGTAATAAAACAACACACGTTCACGCAGACGATGAACAAGCCACAGTGCTTCTGCCCAGACAATCTGACAGTTCATCCGGTAGTGATGTGCCTGGTCGTATCGATTTACCTGATACAAAAATGGATGAATTCAGGAATTTATGCAATGGAACTATCGTCAAGGTTTTGGGCAGTGGGGGAATGGCAGATGTCTATCTCGTATGGAATCCGCGTTTGGAACTGTACCGGGCAGTAAAGGTGCTGAAGCCCGATCAAAC
This sequence comes from Candidatus Zhuqueibacterota bacterium, assembly GCA_016931935.1. Lineage (GTDB taxonomy): Bacteria > Zhuqueibacterota > Zhuqueibacteria > Thermofontimicrobiales > Thiofontviventaceae > Thiofontivivens. Next base: position 38,357 of record JAFGDW010000089.1, read on the forward strand.
ATCAGCATTTGCCGATAGATTTGAAACAGAAATACGGATTTTTTCAAAGCTGGATCACCCGAATATCGTACATTGTTATGGTGTGGGGGAATGGCACTCGCTGCCTTACGTTGAAATGGAATATGTGAATGGGGCATCACTTGAACAAATCATTCGCAAATGCGGGATTTTATCGCCCGAGCAAACAGCAGTCATTGGGATTCTGATATGCCGGGCGTTAAACTATGCTCATCAACATGTGATGCAGATTTATGGCAAAACTTATAATGGAGTCATTCATCGTGATTTAAAGCCGGCCAATGTAATGATTAGCCGCAGCGGGCGAGTGAAGCTTACCGATTTTGGCATTGCCCGGCCCGTATCGATCAGTTTGCATGAATCAGATGCGGGTAATATTGTGGGGACGCTGCCATATTTGTCTCCGGAACAGATTCACGGCACGGAACTGGATCATAAAACCGATATTTATGCGCTGGGCCTTACTCTGTATGAATTGCTTGCGGGTAAGCGGGCATTTCCACAAAAGAATGTGAATGACCTTATTCAAGCGAAGAAGCAAGGAAAGATTGAATCGTTAATTGACGCTTTAAACTCTGTGCCAGAACAGTTGCAGGGAATTATTCGAACAGCCGTCTCTGCTGACAAGGAATTTCGTTATCACGGCGCACTGGAAATGGGCGTTGCATTGGAAGAATTTTTACGCGCACAATCGAACAATCCGGGATACGTTCACCTAAAGGAACTGATGTCCCGGTATTGGGCGTAACGGTATGTTGTGGAAAGTATGTTTTTTATAATGTTGTAAGTTTCGCCCTGCGCAAGGCACTCAGAGCTATACCATGAAATCTTATGTACGTCAAAGAAGATTTTCAATAAAGATATGGAGCTATAATATGGGCTTGAAAGACAAAGCAAAAGGTATGTGGAAACGGGTGTCCGTGATTGATGATGACATGGAGACTGCGGACAACCAGGTTGGTGGGAAGGAGCGAATACCATATAAAGAAATTTCCAAAAAATTGAAAGAAGTGATGAAGCAAAATGTGGATGTTGTTGGCCGGCGAATAATTATCCCGAGTTACTATGCCATATTTTTTAATGAGGCTGACCGCAACATAAGAATTGAAGTCGAAGATGTGCTGTGCGATGAGTTAAAGGAAGAATTGCACCACGAGATGCGCAAAATCAATCCGGAACAGAATAAGCGGGAATTAGTCATTAAAATTCAAACGGATATTAATCTTGTTGATGGTCAATTTCGGATTGAATATCATATCAATAAACCGCAAGTAACAGAAAGTACTCCACAAATTCAAACAGCCGTTCCAGACACAGTTGTGAGTGATGATAATGATTTCAAGCAAACTGTAATTGAACAGACACATCAGGTAACTCCGGATGATGCAAAGACAGTTGTTATGCAACGACCGACTTCACAGGTACTTTATACGTTGCTGGTCGATTCCGGCGAAGGCAAACAGGAAATCGAAATTACCAAACCTGTTGTTACAATTGGGCGTGGCAGCAAGGATGATGTGATTCTGGAGAGTCCCGATTTTGCAATCTCCCGGGCACATGCAACTTTGGCAATAAAAGACAACGGCTATTATTTAACGCCAGTTGGGATAAACGGCACAATTTTAAACGGAACTGAGTTAGAGCTGAATCAGGAATTTAAAATAAATCCTGGAGATGAGGTAATGATAATGAATTATAGGTTGAAGATTCTGTGATTTTAATATATAAACTGCAAGCAACTAAATACGGAGTACAATAAAAAACGATGAGCCTCATAACCGCCATAGATCACGCCATAAAGAACGTTGTTTATTCCATCTTCTGGTGGTTTCTCGATCCACTGGAACATGAACGGCTATACGGCCAATTGGTCGATGCCCTTGAACGGAATATCGATGCCAATAATCCTGAACGATTGCTCGCGCCGGATAATTTTGATGTATCCGTGAATAATACTATTTATATTAAACATGCGCATTCTATCAAAAAACTTGAAACCGCGGTAGCCGATAGATTGCAAAAATATGTAGCGAACAAAGATTATGAAATAACACAGCCACGAATTAAAGTACAAATTATTTCATCGGCAACGGTTTCGAAACGCAGGATACAAATTCGTTGCTGGTTTTCTGTAGAGGAAACGCTGGAAGAGACATCGGTTCAGCGAAAGAAGTACACATTGACAATACTTGCCGGGGATGGAAAGGGGTTAAGCTGGAATGTGAGTCCCGGAATTATGTATAAAATCGGCCGTTTGTCGACACTGGATATTTGTTTGCCATACGATAATATTTCAAAACATCATGCATCACTTTATTTTCTATCCGATTCAGATATTAAACTTGTTGATGAAGGCAGCGCCAATGGCACGTTTATCAACAATGAAGAACAGCCGATTAAAGGAAGTCGGGAGATTCAGTTAACCGATCGTATCCGGCTTTGTAAATTAAATCCGATCATCCTTGCCATCAAGCCAGAATAACGTGATATGCTACTCGTACTTATTATTTTAAAATTTTTGATACTTGGCGTGATCGCCATTTTTGTGGTCCGAATTTTCATTTCGACAATACAACACCTGCGTGGGATTTTCTCATTTGCGAAACGAGGGGAGATTTCCGTTGTTATTTGGGTGTTTGTCCTTGCTTTTGCCGCTTTGCTATCTTACCAAAGCTATTGGCAGCTTTTTATCAATAATGAATATTTTACAGAAACCCGAAACTTGCATGACCCCCGTCCCTGGATTGTTGAAGCGACGACTCAAAAAGGAAAAATTTACGATCGGCATCATACCGACAGTCTAATGCTTGCCGGATACCGCCAGACGACTACTGACATGCTTCCAAGACGATATTACCCACTTGGCGAGGCCACATCGCATTTATTAGGCTATTCCGATGTGGAACGGGGCAAGGCCGGACTGGAAAAATTCTATTTCGATCGTTTGATGGGATGGACACGTTTTGACGACGAAGAAAAGAGCAATTATCTTAATAATAAATATTTTCGTATCAAACCGATTGGCAACGACATTACGCTTACAATCGACTATGAATTGCAAAAATGTGCGTACGAAGCATTCGGTGACAACAAAGGCGCTGTGGTTGCCATTGAACCGTCGACAGGTGACATTCTTGTTTTAGTAAGTGCTCCAAGCTATCACCCTGATTCGGTGAAAGTCGATAAGGCCTGGAGGAATATTGTAACAGACGAAACAAATCAACGCCTGTATAATCGTGCGCTTTGGGGACGATATCCGCCAGGTTCAACGTTTAAAACAATTGTCGCCTCGGCAGCTCTGGAAGCCGGACTCGATCCATTGTGGGAGATTGGTGCCGATGGCTATCTACCGCCTGGTGTTAGTCGTAAACGTGTGTACGATCATGAACGGGCGAGTTATCGCGATCACGGCAGAATCTGGCATGGGCATGGAAAATTGGACATGACCCAGGCATTGGTTAAATCCAGTAATGCATATTTTGCCCGATTAGGCGTATCGGTCGGTGATTCGCTGATGCACGACATTGCCTGGCGTTTTGGGTTCAATCAACCGGTCGACTGGAATATAATCCGGCCTGAATTAAAAGACAAAATAGTGGCGTACAAAAGTTCGTTTCCGCCAACCGTAAACGCGCATGAACTTGCATGGTCGTGCATTGGCCAGGAAAAAGTGCTTGCTACACCGTTGGAATTGGCTTTGGTCGCTGCAACTATTGCCAATAATGGCGTGTTAATGAAACCGCGGTTAGAATTCAACCAGGAACCACAAATGTGGCACGAAGTGATAAGCGAAGAGACCGCAGGTAAGGTCCAGGCGATGATGCGAGAAGTTGTTTGGGGGAAAGGCGGTACGGCATGGCGCATGCGAATGAAGGAGGTTGAAGTTGCCGGAAAAACCGGTACAGCCGAACTCACACGTATTATAAAACACGATGATGGCACAACAGAACGAGTGATAAGCAATAACGCTCTGTTTATTTCTTTTGCGCCGGTCGACGATCCAAAAATCGCGATTGCTGTTGTCGCTGAAGGCGCCGGTTATGGTGGTGCGGCTGCTGCGCCGGTTGCCAAAGAAATTTATCTTAAAGCGTACAAATCAGGTTATTTTAATCATGCACCTAAATAAATCAAATATAAAAATCAATCCGCTTTTTGGAATAATAGCAACGATTATGGTCACGATACTTGGCATGCTACTTGTGTATATTGCCGGAAACGCTCGTGGCTTCAACCCAAGTTTTGTAGTACTCATGCGCAATGCGTTAATGATGTGCGCGTTCCTGCTTGTGTATTTCATCCTGAAGCCAAATTATAAAGGTGATTTTGCCATTCTTGTTGTTGTTGCATTTATCACCGGACTCGGTTTCGTGGTGCAATACAGAATTAGTGCGGCAATAAATGTAAATTTTCAGGAAACACTCATCAACCAATATTCCGCAGCAGCGATAAAAAAAATGCAGGCCGATTCATTAAATGCAGCGGGAGCCCACGTTGATTCGCTGAAAGCTAATCTTTCCCAAACAACGCGCTACAACACAATAAAAAGTGAAGCGAAGGAATTCCTAAAGCTTGATTCGTTCAGATTTAATCAAGTAATCGGAGAATTTTTTAGAAGTGTTCCTGGCTGGTCACGCGTGATTGTTTCCTTTTTAATTGCGCTGTTTTCGATTGTTTATATTGTAAAAAAATGCGCGCGCGATGAATTTATGGATTCATTATCCAAACCGTTTTTCTGGGTGGCGCTGACCATAATGTTGCTCGTGCTATTTGTGGTTCTGAGTGAAGTAAAGACTCGCGGCCGATTCGTATATCAAATGACACCATGGGAAGCGTTTAAGATTACAATTATTATTTTCCTGGCAGGATTCTTTGCCCAATATAAAGATGATTTGCTACGGAAACGTCCGAAAATTAAGGGCAAACGAATTCAGCGTCTATTGATTCCGTGGGGACCATTTATTGCCATCTGGATGATTCCGCAATTTTTATTTGTGTTGTTGAAAGATTTTGGTCAGGTTATTATTTATGGCGGCCTGGTTGTGGTGATGATATTTGTTGTGACCAGGAGATATATTTATTTGTTTGGTGGATTAGGTGTTACAATCATAAGTACTAAACTAATCATGCTGTCAGAAAGTTTTCTGCCGCCGCATGTTATGCAGCGCTTTAAAATCTGGTCCGATCTTTGGGCGTTGCCGCATAATAGTGCATGGTGGGACAACGTATATCAAATTATGAATTCCTTCTTTGCGCTTAAAGCCGGCGGTTTGACCGGAACAGGACTCGGTTTGGGTTATCCAACCAATGTGCCGCTGGTTGTGTCCGATTTTGTGTACGCGGCTATTGCCGAAGAATTGGGATTTATCGGAGCGTTTGTGCTGCTCTTTTGTTATTTGGTGTTATTCTTGTTAGGTATGTGTGTTGTGATAGACGCAAAAAACGACTTCGAAAAACTTTTAGCCGTTGGATTCAGCTCAATGTTGGCAATTCAGGTATTTGTTAACATTGGCGGGGTCATAAAATTGATTCCCCTTACCGGCATTACGCTGCCATTTATTAGTCGCGGCGGATTTTCGTTTCTCATTTCATTTATCATTATCGGATTTCTGATGGGGCTATCTCACCGTAATGGAAGAAAGACGCTGGAAGCATAAGTATGAAAATTGATTTCGCTTATATCTCCGATCGGGGTTTGAATCCTCGATACACCGTGAATGAAGATAGCTATTTGATCATGCCGGACGAACATGTATTTGCAGTTGCCGATGGTGTCGGTGGCGCCCACGCCGGGGATGTTGCCAGCAGTTCAGCATTGGGGATAATTAAGAAAGGGGTCGAACAGTTCGGGCACCGATCCGGTGATAATAAAATACGTTTCCTACAGATTTTAATTAAAGCGGCAAATAATGTTGTTTATCAGAAAGGCAAACGGAAAAACAAACAGATGGCATCGACGCTCGCCATTGTACTGATCGATCAAAACTATGCTGTCATTGGACATGTCGGCGACAGCAGGATATATATTATTCGCGATGGAAAGCTAGTTCAATTGACAAAGGATCATTCGAAACTACAGGAACTGCTGGATCAAAATCCACAGTTAACCATTACCCGTAATAATTATAGCGATGGTCATGTCATCACCCGTGCATTAGGAGCCGATCCCATTGTGTATCCGGACATCCAAAAAGTAATTTTGAAACACAATGATATATTCATCCTTTGTACGGATGGTATTTATAGTCACAACTCCGATGTTGATTTGCTTGATGCGATTAATCAATATGCAAATATGCTCCCAATTGCCTGCGAGCAATTCAAATTAAATTGTTATGAAAAAGGAGCCAAAGATAATTTGACCGCCATTGTTCTAAAAATCAGTCAGGAATAATTTTCGGGAAATCGATTCTCATGAATGCGTTAGATCATTAGATAAGTTTTACCACCAAGCTTTGCCCCGGTCGAATCCGCGAACTGCGAAGTTGGTTCCAGCGTTTCAGATTAGCGACCGAGGTTTTGTATTCATGTGCCAATCGCCATAATGAATCACCGTTTTGTGTCGTATAAATTGTCACCTTGTCAGCAGCTTTGTAAATTATCACATCTTGCCCTTTCCGTAATCGATCAGTTCGAAGCAGGGGATTAAATGATTTTAGCTCATCCACAGAAATTGCATAATAACGTGCCAGTGTTTGAATGGAAATTGAATCCCGCATAACTGTATGCACAAATCGGATTTGATCGATACTTTGGGGTACTGTGTAATTACTATTTGTGTTAAATGAATCGTCGATAACCTTTTCGGACTGATCCACAATTGTCACGGAAGCCACACGAAGCACCTGCCCGACCTTTAAACGATTAACATTTCTAATGCTATTGTCAGCTCTGATTGCATCGATTGATGTGCCAAATTGCCTGGCAATTTTGTAAAGTGTATCGCCTTTACGGACGCGATAATTTGTGTATATAAATTCAATTCGCTCGGGCGGATTTTCTTCGATCTGTTCAAGAAAATGTTGCTTTACTCCAAGTGGCATCCTGATTGTGTATGTACCATTCGGCGCGATTTTATCGATCAGGGCCGGATTGTAACGCTTGATAACATCGGGCGACACATGCGCCAACTTGGCGATTTGTTCAAGAGAGTAAGGGGCGTCAAGATCAATACTGTCATAAATCAACGGTTTGGATAAATCTGGCAAATGGATGTTGTATTGCTGCGGATAAGCAAGCAGGTGTAAAATAGCATAGAAGCTCGGTACAAAATTGTACGTCTCTTTCGGAATTGTTTTAAGCTCCCAAAAGTCGGATGTATTTTCCTGTTCCTGTGCTTGCTTAATTGTGAGATTCCCGGAATTATAGGCAGCCAACGCGAGTTCCCAACTGCCGAACTGAGCGTACAGGTAACGCAAAAATTCCGCGGCGACAATTGTGGATTTTTCCGGATCTCTACGTTCATCAATCCAGCGATTGTATTGCAGGCCATACTCATTTGCAGTTGCTGGCATTAATTGCCAGAGTCCGGTTGCACCTGCGTGGGATTTGCTGGTTGGCAGAAAACCACTTTCAATAATTGGCAGGAAAATTAAATATTGTGGCAAGTTGTATTCTTCGAAAATTGCGCTTATCATTGGCAGGTAACGTCCTGCGCGCTTATATCTGGCCAGAAGATCTTTTTTTCTGTGAGGGCTAAGATAAAATTGTATCTTCTCATCGATTCTATCATTGACAGGTGCTTTGAATTTTTCAAATGGGTCAAGTGTTACTTGCGCGGGAGGACGCAAATCACCGATTAATTCATCCCAGGATATATGGATAAAAAGCAAGGTGACAAGGCAACCAAACAAAAAACCTGATAGAAAAATCACTACAGACCATTTGATTTTGAAATAACTAAGATACTTGTCGTCGTTTATTCGCATTCAAAATTCCGATTTAAATTAATGAAATCCAATTAACAACTTATAATTTTTCTCCATCTATGGAAAATTACATACGGATTTTACAATATTATTTTTAATAATTCAATTGATTTTTTTTATGTTGATAAATATTGCGATTGGTAAATTTTGACAATTTCCGGGACTTGGTACTGATACAGGAATCGTTCTGTCACTTACCAGTCGGAGCGGAATTTTGCACCTTCTTTTTTACTAAATGTATCCTTTGCTGGCTAAGCAGGATAACCGAATTTAAATTGATTTTACTTTCAATACTTAATATACTGCTTCCGAAGTGGTTTTGAGATTGTCCATAATTTCTCCTCTTTCAAAGGAGGAGACTAAGAGTAGGTACTTAACGAAAAGAATCTCAAAACCACTTCGATACAAGCATATATTAATGATATTCATATAAATGAAAGGAGACTAATATATGCTGCACAAATATGTGGTAATTTTTGTTCCGTTACTACTTCTACAAATTAATGTGCTTGCTAACCCCCAAATAACGAATCTTCCTGGACGAAATACAACGTGCTTAAATGGCTGTTGGCATGTTATAGTTGATCCTTACGAAAACGGATATTATAACTACCGTTACGAACCCTCGCAAAATGGATATTTTAAAGATGAAAAAGCCAAAGATAAGTCGGATTTGGTCGAATATGATTTTGATCGTTCCGGCACGCTACAAGTTCCTGGTGACTGGAATTCACAACGTGAAAATCTGTTGTATTATGAAGGTACCATCTGGTACAAAAAATCATTTGATTACCTGACTCTCGGAAAAAATCGATTATTCATTCATTTTGGAGCAGCAAACTATCACGCAATTGTCTATTTAAATGGCACAAAAATCGGGGAACACATTGGTGGCTTCACACCATTTAATTTTGAAATTACGTCTTTCGTCCGCGAAAAAAATAATGACATTATAGTTAAAGTGGATAACAAGCGTTATCGGGAGGCAGTTCCTACGGTAAATACGGACTGGTGGAACTACGGTGGCATCACACGTGATGTTTTTCTTGTGGAAACCCGGCCGACATTCATTCGCGATTACTGCCTGCAATTAAAAAAGGGTACATCGGATGAGTTTGAAGGATGGGTTCAATTGGATGGCGAGCAGTTACAGCAAACAGTGACAATAGATATCCACGCGTTGAAAGACCAATTGGAATTATTTACAAATGAAAATGGTTATGCCAAAATTGCGTTCAAGGCGGACCTGGAATTATGGGAACCGGAAAATCCAAAACTGCATGAAGTTACATTTTCCTGTTTGACCGATCATGTGAGTGAGAGTATGGGTTTTCGGAGTGTCGAAACGCACAATCAAGATATTATTGTTAATGGAAAACCGATCTTTCTTCGTGGCATTTGTATTCATGAAGAAGCACCGTATCGTGGTGGCCGGGCATATAGTCGGGATGATGCAATTCAATTGCTAAGTTGGGCCAGAGAGCTGGGATGTAATTTTGTGCGACTTGCTCATTATCCACACAATGAATATATGACGCGGCTTGCAGATGAATGGGGAATTATGGTATGGTCCGAAATTCCTGTTTATTGGACAATTCTGTGGGAGAATAGCGATACCTATCATAATGCTGAAACCCAACTGGTGGAAAATATAACACGTGATAAAAACCGGGCATCCGTTATTATTTGGTCCGTCGCGAATGAAACACCGATTTTAGAATCACGCACCAAATTTCTCAAAAATCTTATTACGAAAACACGTTCAATGGACTCCACGCGTCTTGTATCTGCGGCGCTTGAACGTCACTATGTTGATGAATATACACAAATGATAGATGATCCGTTGGGCAAATATCTTGATGTTATCGGGTGCAACGAATACATCGGATGGTATGACAATCTGCCCGCTAAAATTGATCACATCAAATGGAAAACAGTTTACAACAAACCGCTCATCATAAGTGAATTTGGAGCAGGTGCCTTATATGGATTTCATGGTGATAATTTAACTCGCTGGTCGGAAGAGTATCAGGAATATCTTTATGAACGTCAGGTTAAAATGTTGAAAAAAATTGATTTTCTACGTGGAGTTACTCCATGGATTCTTATGGATTTCCGATCTCCGCGTCGACCGTTACCCAATATACAAGACGGATGGAACAGAAAGGGATTAATTTCTAATAAAGGAGAAAAAAAGAAAGCCTTTTTTGTATTGCAGAAATATTATGGTGACATAATGGAGAAGTAAAGCTCATTAATTGTTCTTAGGCCATATAACACTATCACTATGATCTATGAAAAGACAGATGACAAAATAAAGGCATGGGATATAAAGAAACTTAAGGAGCTGCTCAACATTAAATTGGACAATTACAAGATCAATAGTTACATAATAGATCAAAAAAAGAATTATGTATATTTAGAATAAA
>JAFGDW010000090.1 GCA_016931935.1 Candidatus Zhuqueibacterota bacterium
CTGAGCGAAGTCGAAGCATGTTGTTTTATCGTAATTTATCATCCTTCGACTACGCTCAGGATGAAGCTTGACAAGACTTTTGATACAGCCCCAATTACGTGAAATCCATAAAGGGATTTCACTCCCATTATCAAAAAAATAATCTAAACATAATGGCATTGAAATAACACTAACTCCAAATAGCACGTCAGCGGTTTTCGGATTTGATACACCTCCGGGAACCGCTTTATTTGATAGAAGCACTCCTATTTGGAGCATGTAAATTTAGACACATGCCATTATAAGCTAATAACCAACACAGCCAATAGCAATTCATAGAATTACTACTCATGCGCAATCATTAACGCCCCCTTGTCTGTCCTGAAGTTACAATCTTTTACAATAATCGTCTTGACTTTTTCAATGCATTTTAATATTATTAACTACAGTGTAGTTATATAACGACAATATACAAAGGATCACAATGAGAAAGAAAGAATCTATTCCTGAACTTACAAAAGCCGAATATGATATCATGCGCATTCTCTGGAAACACGGCGAACAATCTGTGCGGGAAATTTACGATGCACTAAAGGACACACAAGGCTGGGCGCTTACCACCGTACGAACCATGATGGATCGGATGGCGAATAAAGGTTTATTGGAAAAAGAGAATTATCATGGCGTTTTCATTTTCAAACCGATGATTTCCCGTCCTGCCGGCCTGGCACGGATGGTACGGTTTTTCGCCGACCGGGTGTTGGAAACTGACACGAACACGGTTGTGGCTATGTTTTCCAATACTAAAGGACTCAGCACGGATGAAATTGATGAATTAAAAAAATTACTCGATGAGGATGAATAACACCGATGAATTCAACCATCATGAATGTAATAACCAACATATCTGCAATTGTTATTCATTTTTTCTCATCGCAGATCGTTTACTCCCTCATTCTGTTTGCTTGTGTTTTTAGCCTGATCAAACTGTTTAAGCTCAAATCCCATTTTTTACTGTTTGGCCTGTGGACATTCATTTTCATTCGATTGTTACTCCCACCTGACCTTTCATTCGGTTTATCCGGTCGTATGCTATTGCAGCAAATTTTCCCGGCAATCAACCGACCAGCAGCGCTCGCGCAACCACTTGATGAAAAATCATTAGGCACCCAGGCAGAATCAGTTCAAATTCTGAACACTAGTCAAAAAAACGTGCTGCATCCAGCAGATGGACATTTAACGCTCGTTCTGTTTATTTTATGGCTGTCTGGTTTCGTTATGTTAAGCAGCACTTATCTCAGACGATTAGCTGCCTATCGCAGACTGATCCGGCAATCGATAGCATGTACGAACAATCAGATAAACTCTTTAGTGGTTCGCTGGCAGAATCTATTTGGCATCGATCGACATGTGCAATTACGATTCGGCGAACAGCAAATTTCCCCATTTACTATGGGAATGCGTAGGCCAGTAATTTACATGCCGTACATTTTCCACGTTCAATATGACATAAACACTATTGAAACTGTGATTGCTCATGAAATGTCTCATATCAAACATTATGATACATTATGGATAAAATTGCAGAATTTCATCCAGTTTATCTATTTTTTCAATCCGGTTGTATGGTTGGCAGGAAGGCAGATTCAGCAGATTCGGGAAGAAATGTGTGATGCTGCTGTGTTATCGAAACAGGTTTTATCCAAAAAAGCTTACGGATATGGCCTATTGAATGTCGTACAAATCGGATTGCCGGAATCGAATCACCTGCTGATCCAGCCAGGTTTTTCCAATCGAAAACAATTGCTAACACAGCGAATTCAGCACATCAAGAATGCAACACTGATCCATAAATCGCAGGTAATTATTTCGGTTTCAGCGCTCGCGATTTTGGCAGTTCTACTCCTTCCTATGGCCGATAAATCGCATTTTGCACTGCACCCCCAATCTGATAAACTCATACTTACCTCCCCTGTTCCTGATGGTCAAATAGTCCTGGAATGTGGTAATGATTGGGATCGAGATAGCAAAGCCTTTTATTTCCATAAGGGTGTGGATATTGTTAACGGCAGCAACCAAATCGACATCCTTGCCGCTGCGGCAGGCACAATTGTTTCCACAGGTCAGGATGAAATTTTTCATCAATTTTGGGAAATTACAGTTCAACATCAGAATGGTTACAAGACCCGTTATTTGCATCTGACTTCACTTTCGGTAACCCCGGGAGATATTGTGACTCAGGGTCAGAAAATTGGCGGTACCGGTTTTTGCCTGCATTTCGAGGTGCTAAAGGATGGTGTGGTGCAGGATCCGGCGGATTATTTATCACTTCAGAAAAAGTTAATAAGGCATGTAAAAAAGGATTAATGTGATGAAAAAACGTATCGCGGTCGTTGCTATAATAATGATTCAAATCTGTGCTCAACGAATATCTTTTGGACAGACGGATAAATCCCCCATTCCCTGTGGTCATTACCGGACAATAGATTCAAAGATTCTTGGTGAGCAGCGCACAGTATTAATTCACCTGCCAACAGATTACGAAGTCTCAGATGAAAGATTTCCGGTGTTGTACAGATTAGACGGGGAAACCGACTTTTTCATTCAATCTGTCTCAATGGTTGAATATTTACATGCGATGGCGAAAAAAATCCCTGGCTATATTGTGGTTGCAATCCCGAACACAGACCGATTTCGCGACATGGTAACCGGTCGAAACTATTTCCATCTGTTCATCAGGAACGAGCTTATTCCTTTTATTGATTCGAACTATCGAACTGTTGACTCAAGAATTTTATGTGGTCAATCCACAAGCACACTTTTTGTGTTTTATTCGTTTCTGAATGATCCGGGTTTGTTCAATCTGTATGTTCTTTGTAGCTTTGGTTGCCCGAATAATTTTAAGGATGACTTCCTGAACAGTATCAGCAATTCTTCGGAGATTAAAGTCATTGAAAACCGATCATTGTTTTTTACCAATGCAAAAAAAGATAGCTATGATCCGACCGGCGCTATAAGACATAATGGGGAAATGCTCATCGAAACACTTAAAACATCAATACCTGTTTCGAACCGGATCATGTACAAAATGTACGATGATGAACATCATGTTCCATTTCCCAGTCTTTACGATGGGTTAAAATGGTTTCATCGAAGCAGTAATTAAGAACCTATTGAAATATTTTCCTTAACACGAGAAACCACTGCTAAACTAAATTATGTAGGCAGATTGTCTTCTCTATTTTTAGGGATACCATAACTACAATGTAGTTAATTTTTTACATAGTAGGTAATTTCATGATATTTTTTTTATCAATATTTCTTATTTTATTAGCTCCAAACCTTAAAATATAATCAGTTAAGTCTCTACATCTGCGGCTATCCAGTTAACTCAGCAAAGCAAAATCATCGTTCCGCCTGTCCCCTGGCGGAACGCAGCTTCGTCGCGCTGCGACGATTACAATACAAGAGATTATATATAATCTCATTTACTTTAGAATGTTAAGACTGGACGCAGAGCGTCCGTAATCAATTCCGCCGGAGACCGGCGTAACGATTTAAGTTCTTATTTATTTAGAAATAGACCGTTCGGACTAAACTGGATAACCGAACTCTACATCATTTATCTTTGACAATATTCGAAAGGATTCTTATGAGACGAGTTGTATTATTTATTCATAGCTTATTGGCGACAATAATTTGGTTCATAATTACCTTTTCGCCTACCTTGGCACAAACACTACATCTGGAATATTCCACCTACCTCGGCGGCAGTTCCGACGACAGAGCACATGGTCTCGCAATCGATCGACAGGGCAACGTTATAGTAACAGCGCCAATTCAATCTACAAATTTTCCGACAACACCTGACGCATTAAAAACGACGGCGACAGGAATTTATGTGGCGAAAATGAGTACAACCGGCGACTCACTCTTATTCTCCACTTATCTGGGTGCATCTGGCGGCGCCAATTACGCGCACGGTGTGGCAGTGGACAATGACGGTTACATTTACATCGCTGGCAATACTACCAATGCCAGCTTCCCCACTACTGAAGGCGCATTCGACCGTACCTACAATGGCACGTCCGGCACGGATTCACATGGGGATGCATTCGTCGTGAAGCTGAATCCCCAGGGAAATGAAATCATTTACTCTACGTTCATCGGTGGCAGCGGCATGGATATTTGCGGTAAAATTGTGGTTGATGCGGAGGGCTGCGCGTACATTCTCGGTTCCACATCGTCACAAAACTTCCCGGTTACTAATGGTGCGTTTGATACCAGCTTCAACGGCGGCAACAGCGACGGCCGCGATGATATTTTCGTCGCCAAACTTAACGCGAACGGTAGTGATTTGATATATTGCACATATATGGGCGGTTCAGCAACCGAATTATACGGCGACAATATTCTGATCGATGAAGCGGGTTGCGTCTATTTTGCAGCGACCACAGCATCGCCGGATTTTCCCGTCACAAATGACAGCTACGATCCATCGTACAATGGCGGTTCCGGCGTTCGTGGCGCCGGTGATGGCATCGTTGTTAAATTTAACGCCAGCGGATCAGCAATAGAATATGCGACATTCATTGGTGGCAGCGGCGATGATTTTGCCTTTTGTATTGCCCGTGATGAAACCGGCAATATCTACGTCGGCGGATTATCCGCCTCAGTTGATTTTCCGATTGCACCAATTGCATTCAGCCATGATATGCAAATGAGTGGCTTTCTGGCAAAATTAAATGCCCAGCTTGATCAACTGCTGTATGCCAGCCGGTGGGATGGTACTCCCCGCGGCATTGCTATACATTCATCATCGAACGTATTATTAATAGGTATGACAGAATCAATTCAATTTCCCGTCACGCCCGATGCTAACAACGTCAGTTACGGTGGCAACAGCGATATTTGTCTTTCCGTGTTCGATCCAACTGGCACCGTACTAAAATATTCCACCTACTTCGGCGGCTCGGGACAGGAATATGGTGTCATGGCGTTGAATAAGCACAACCTTTATATTGCGGGCAACACAACGTCGCGCGATTTTCCAATTTCCCAATGTGCTTATGACACGAGCTATAACGGTGGTAATACACCATGGGGTGGAGATGCTTTCATCGCAAAATTTTCATGGTCAGATTCATTGACATCAATTGATAAATCGGGATTTCACAAACCCAAACAATTTAATCTTCCGCAAAATTATCCGAATCCTTTTAATCCTGAGACGACAATTTGTTATTCGCTTGAACATCCATCTCCGTTTAAATTGACAATTTACAATCTGCGGGGGCAAGAGGTTAGAACACTTGAAAATTCGCACCAAAATGCCGGTAACTATTCGTTGACCTGGGATGCCACTGATGAAAATAATAGCCCGGTAAGTTCAGGTATTTATATGTGCCGCCTTAAGGCCAATGCAGCTATTCTTTACAACAAAATGCTTTTAATTCGATGAGGATCACCCGAATGATAAATTTGAGATATTTTACTTCACGCACAATACACAAACAGTTGTGGCTACGCAAATATTTTCAATCCACACTTTGGTGCATTATCATTCTGTTCATTGAGCTATGTCCGTTCACTGGCAGTTACGCCCAGGTTACATTTCTTAATAACGGTCAACAGCTTAACAATTTAGCGGGCCGGGGTGTAGCGCTTGCTGATTTCAATCAGGACAATGTACTCGATGCGTTTGTGATCAATGAAGCAGGGCCGGATGGCAAAGACAATCGCCTGTATTATGGGGATGGTCATGGGCTGTTTTACAATAGCGGTATACGGTTGCCCAATACACCAGTCTGGGGTACAAAACCATGCGCTTACGATATCAATAATAATGGAGCAATTGATGCAATCGTTGGCAGAATCATTTGGTTCAACAATGGCGACGGCACATTCAGCGCTGATAGCTCGCGATTTGTCGATTCGGACAATGGCACGTTCATGCACATGCGGTTGGCCGATGTTAACAACAATGGATTCATTGATGCGTTTGTCATCATCTTCAACAACATGTCGACCGAAGGACGAATTTATTTGAATGATGGTCAGGGCAATTTTCAGTACACATCGCAGCCCATTCGGTTAAGCATAATAGGCGCCGGAGAATTTGGTGATGTGAACAACGATGGCAATATTGATTTGCTTGTCAGCGGCTGGCGCAATACCAGCGGCGCGCCCTGTCCCAATCGTGTGCTGCTGAATGACGGTGCAGGTAATTTTACAGCAACAAATCAGACGTTTGATCAGGCCATGCGTCATTCGCACTGTGTCGCGTTGGGCGATTTCGACGGGGATAATGATCTCGATTTTGTTCTGATCATGCAGCTAGCACCTTATGCGAAACTTTATTTTAATGATGGTTCAGGCAATTTTACAGCCGGAAATACGCTTGGCACCGCCAGCGTCGAAAAAGTCGCTCTGGCTGATTTTGATAATGATAGCGATGTGGACATTTTTCTGGCAGGCGTTGGCGCCAGCGAAGTATGGCTCAATAATGGTGCTGGCGTTTTCACTGACAGTGGCTTGCGGCTGGGCAGCGAATGGAGTTGGGATGTCGCGCTTGGCGATGTGAATAATGATGGTTGGACTGATATTTTCGCCGCAAATTTCAAGGTTGATGAATTAACGGCTGAGCCATGGTACGTTCCCCGCGGGCGAGTGGCAGAAGTGTGGTTGAATTCATCCGGAAAAAAAGTCGACATCACGTTTATCGGCAATGAAGGCTTTTTAATCACGGGCGTCAATGGCCGTGTGCTGATTGATGGTATTTATAATCAGGGCTACGGGCAATATCCGGTTCCATCCACCGAGGTGCTGACTCAGGAACGTAACGCAATCGCGCCATTCGATCATTTAACGGCGTTACTTTTTACCCACCAGCACCCGGATCATTTTCATGCAGGCTATGCTGTTGACCATCTGAAAAACGACACCACCTGCATGCTGATTGGGCCATCACAGGTACATACGCTGCTGAAAGCAGTTAACGGTTACAATGCAATCAACGACAGAATTATCGACATTTCCTACGTAGCTACGCCGGATATTGACACCACTGTTCAGAATATGAATTTTCGAACCATTGCGCTACCGCACGCCAACAATCCGGCTGGCAACATTGAAAATATCGGCTTTCTTTTCGATATGAACGGATACACCATATTTCATTGCGGTGATGCTAATTCCACAGATATCCAGGCATTCCAAAATGCAAACCTGGCAGAAGCAAACATCGATGTTGCCTTTCTCGCCAAATTTTTCTTCGATCCTGACAACACCACCGGCCAGGAGATCATTCATTACCTGCATCCCAAAGCCATTGTGTTGATGCATGTGGATATGACCAAATATGATTACTATCAAAACATCATCAGCTCGTTGCCAGATATTCCGCCAGTATATATTATGAGAACGCCAATGGAACAGTTGACGATCACCGATAGCTCGTTTGTTACGTCAGTTCAGGATAACAACAGCGGTCATGCTTTACCATTTCATTTTAATCTACTCAATATTTATCCCAATCCGTTTAATCCGTCAACCACAATTAAATATCAACTGCCGCAGCTTAGTAATGTCAATTTGAAAATATATAATATACTCGGACAGGAAATTAAAACTCTGATATTCAATACAATTCAAAATCCGGGTGAATATGTCATCGAATGGAACGGAACCGACGATTCAAATAAAATTGTTAATTCGGGAATCTATTTTTGTTCGCTGGAGACGGATGATCATAGTTTACAGAGGAAAATGGTGTTAGTTCGCTAGTATCAAATGAAATAATTCTCTCATGAGGAGGTAAATTTGGAACGAAAGACATTCATCAAATGCGGTTGTGCTTATGGTTTGCTGTCTCTCATCAACGCATCAGGATTTGCCGGACAAACAAATGATCAGCAGCAATCCGAAAAAAAGCATACCGCACAATCGATGAGCCAGAAACAGGTACAGGAGGTTATCAAGTTTATCGAGACATCGTTTGATGATTCAGTCCGAGAAAAGATTTTTAGCCAATTGGGCTATGAGTGTTTTCATTCCCGGAGTCTTGACGGTTGGATTGTGCGTTATGTGGGACATGTACAAGCATTCCTGGATTGGGTGAATGTGGAGAAGAAATCGAAATACTGGGAACGGTTGGAATTCAACGAGGATCGAACAATCCTGTCACTCACCGGCAGAAAAGTTGCAGGATGCGCGTGTGCTTATGCAGATTGTCTCAATCCGCCGAAATCGTTGTGTTACTATTGCTGCAAAAATTTCCAGCAGCAATTGTTTGGGATGCTGTTGGGTCAAAGAGTAAACGTCGAGATAACCAAAGCCTTTTTGCTCGGTGATGACCGCTGCGACACCAGAATACACCTAATGTGAAAGCGATTATGCAAACTTTGTTATGAATGAGTTGCT
Source organism: Candidatus Zhuqueibacterota bacterium (assembly GCA_016931935.1). Taxonomy (GTDB): domain Bacteria; phylum Zhuqueibacterota; class Zhuqueibacteria; order Thermofontimicrobiales; family Thiofontviventaceae; genus Thiofontivivens. Next base: position 8,401 of record JAFGDW010000090.1, read on the forward strand.
TATTGGAACGCTTCTGAAAGTGTCAAAAATTTTTATTTCAAACAAGAATAAGCTCATGAAAAGAATATTATTTTTTGCAATCTTTTTGCTGTGTGCAACAAGCCTTCTTCAAGCTCAAACGCGACCTTTCCCGCAAAATGTCAGCTATCCAAACGGGTACCAAACATCGATAATTTCGACAAATCACTTACAGAATGCTTACAATCAATGGAAGCGTTCATTTCTTAAAACATATCAAGGGATGTACCGCGTATGCGACGACGATACGACGATCACGATTTCCGAAGGTATGGGATACGGCATGTTGCTAACAGCGTATTTTGGCGAGCAAGAAATTTTTGATGGTCTGTTACAATTCTATCAAAGCAAGCGAACAGATAACGCCTACAATCTGATGGCATGGCGGGTTACGCGCGACGGCATCATCGATCCGGGCAGCGCGACCGACGGCGATCTGGATGTGGCGTTTGCATTAATCGTGGCTCATTGCCAGTGGGGCGGGAACTATCTCAATGAGGCGAAAACGATATTATCCATCCTGAAAGAACACTATTTTGTAAATTGCCGGGGTATTTGGATCATGAAACCGGGCGGACATTTCGGTGGCTGTAATTTGACAGATTTATCATACTACACACCCGGATATTTCAGAGTATTTGCCGATGTGACAGGCGATTCGTTTTGGGAGACTGTTGTAACGGATACCTATATCCTGCTGGATAAAACTGCCGACGATGCAACCGGGCTTGTTCCCGACTGGCTGAATTCGGATGGCGCTGCTCAATGCGGGCCAAGTGGCTGTAATGATTACTACCGCTACGATGCTTGCCGTACACCCTGGCGCATGTCGCTGGATTTTTTGTGGAATGGCAATACCACAGCTCAGGCATGGTGTACCAAAATCACGAACTTTGCGAATGGTATCGGTGCTGCCAGTATTGTGGATGGTTACAATCTGGATGGCACTACGCGCGGACAATACAACAACAGCGCGTTCGTCGGTGGTTTTGCCGTCGGTGCGATGTGCAATAGTCAGGCAATCGTCAATAATTTTTCACAACGGCTGGTCACGCTCAATAATGGCGGCTGGGATAATCAGTATTTCAATCTATCGCTGCGCTGTTTATATATGCTGGCGCTGACAGGTAATTTCTGGAAGCCGGACATCTCTCATGCATATTTGGAGCAACCCCATCCAGATAATACCGCTGTTCTGTTTGCAAAGGATATCATCTCAAACGGTAATATTCATGGCAGGCTTGTGATCGCTCCCGATGGCAACGAACTGTTATGGAATTCGGTAAACTTTTCCACAACCACGATAAACATTTACCACGTCGTTTACGCCGACGGCGCCTGGTCATCACCGGAGATTTGTAGTTTCGCTCAGAACGGTTTAACAGCCAATCCGGTATTTTCATTGGACGGCACGAAACTAAGTTTTGAATTCCGAGCGGATGTAAATTCGAAATGGACGGTCAAGTATATAGAAAAAATAGATGGTGGTTGGAGTGAGCCGAAGGATGATGAATCCGGCGTAAATGGCTCAGCTTCATTTACCAACACCGGAAAAGTTTACTATTCGGATTATCTGGCAAACACCTCCTGGGAGCGGGGCATCTACTGTGCCGATTATGATTCCAATGGACTGTCCAACATTCATGCCCTTGCTGCAGTTATTAATTCTCAATATATCGATTACACGCCCTATATCTCTCCCGACGAAGATTTCTTGCTATTCTCTTCCAGCCGTCCATCTTTAAATGAAAATATGTATTTGTACATTAGTTTCAAAAACGCAGATGAAACATGGTCGGAACCGGAAAAAATAAATGACACGATCGGTTTTGCGGGCAATGCGCGGTTCCCCTCAATTTCTCCGGATGGCAACTATCTGTTCTTCTGCGGCGACGACGGGAATATCTATTGGGTGGACATCAAGGCCCTGGATCGCCTATATCTGACGCATATGAAACAAAGCGAAATCCAACCGGATGGTTTTCAGCTATTTCAGAACTACCCGAATCCATTTAATCCGAGCACAACTATTGCTTATTCGCTTTCGCAGCAATCACTGATTCAAATAACCATCTATAATTTAAACGGCCAACTTATTAAGACATTGATCAATCAGCAACAGGCACCCGGTTACTATACGGTCGTGTGGAATGCAACGGATGAGAAAAATAATCCCGTGAGTTCAGGAATGTATATTTATAAAATTGAAGCCGATGGTTTTACTCTTCAAAAAAAAATGTCACTGGTACGATAGTATCGATGACAATCTTAATCCGGTAAAAAAGCCAAAGGAAAACGGAATTATGAAACTGAATTTAATGTAAATAATTGCTGAAGTTCACTTTTCCACGTTTAAACAATTTAACCAATGAAAGGAATATTGTATGCACAAATTAACAACACAAATTTCCTTACTTCTAGTCGCCCTGATGATACTCCCGTTGGTGGCACAGGCAGGAGAAAAAAATGCTAAATCAATCGACTGTGGCAAATTGCTAAAAGGCGTTGCGCATTTCACGGACAACGATGTTCGCTTCAAAACAAAGGATAGCATTGTCATTTTTATCGATCCAATGTCAGGCCCTGAAAAAGAAATCATAAAACAATGTAATTTCATAACGCCAGATCTAATTTTGATTACGCATGCCCATAGCGATCATTTCCAAATGGAAATTCTTAAGGCATATTCAAAAATAAACCCTAAAGTTATTATCGCCGGCCCACCAGATATTGTACAAGTGCTTGCTGATTCAGATATAAATAATACCAAATCCCTGGAACCTGGCAAAGACTACTCACTTGCAGATGTAAAGTTTGAAACGGTACCCGCCTATTTCTTACGCGGTGATTCGCATCCGAAAGCGAATGGCTGGATGGGATATATTTTAAAAATCAACAATGCTCGCTATTACGTGACCGGCGATACCGAAGCTATCCCGGAGATGGAATCAATAACAGCAGATGTGCTATTCCCGCTGGTATATGGCTGCGGTGGCAATGTTGCGAATGTGGTTAAAATGGCGAAAATAATTAAACCTGCGCTTGTGGTGCCGGTGCATACCGGTGGCAATCCGGAAGCGATAAAGAAATGTATCGACGCCATGCCCAAAGGTGTCGCCAGCACATATTTTATTGATGGAAAAATGCTAACTGAAAAAATCCAAACAGCATCTGATTGAACCATAAACTAATAACTTGAAATAAAAATCCCACAGAAACCGTTTGCCAATCCGATTCCTGTGGGATTCACTCTTAATAATTTATTTAATTGGTTTATCGTCGTGTTACAAATCTGCCAGCAGCTTTACATCGATAGTTTCGCTATTTTTAAAAGTTCCGCATTAAATTGTGCTCCCTGATCCTTCGCATTTTGAACATCTACAAAAATTTTCGGTGATGATTCCTGTTCATCGACTACCACAGCAACCCCTTTATTAAAATAACTTTTCGTACCAGAGTATGTAAATATTTTTTCCTGTTTTGCAACATTGATAACCTGCTGCAAATTCTGATCAGAAATTGAAAAGACATACAACGCAGATACGTTCAAGAGTTTAATTTTTTCTTTTAAATTTTCTGATGACGAAACGGGTATGAATGAATACTGAATCGATTTTCCCTTTACTGTCCGGTTGTTGGAAATATAATCATAAAAAATATCATCCAGTTGCTGAATTTTTTTCTCAATATTTGGGACTTGTTCCGAATATAAAATCCCAATTCGAATTTCACGACTGTTGCTTTCAATGGATTTATTATATCCCATAATTTTGATTAGCATATCTGCTTGTTTCTCAATTGGCAATTCGACTGCAGAACTGAATGATGCACTTCCCAACGCGATAATGCCGACACTTAATGCTATCATTTTGCTAAAAAATCGTTTCATAATTCACATCCCTTTTATTAAGCATTTCTGTATTGTATTATTATCACCGTTTCATGCAAAGTATATACCAAAAACTGCCGAAAAATACTAACAGATAAAACCATTAGGTATTATTAAAGTTAGCCGGCCTAAGCAAATACACTGCTATTTCAGAAATTTAGAATTTTGATCTTTGCAGCCTATGATTTGATGATAATAATCAGATGGCTGATTTCAGCCTGTCACAAATAGTATTATTGTTGTATAAATTTAAATGCGACCAAGCGAATTTGTAAATCATGCACTTTTTTATGCAATCGAACGTACTAGTACTAAGCAGCGACAACTTGAAACATATTAATTTCACTTCGTGGACGACCATTAACGTTGCCTGTAAACACTAAATGTGAAGCTATGAAGATAGGAGAAAATCGACATCGCTGGTTTACTAACTTGCTCAAGGAGAAACAGGTTCATCAGAATATCGACTGTTGGACATGCTTTAAGGATAAGATGTTGTAGGGAAATTCTTTGCCCGGATAGCTGAAACCAATTTTACAAGCAAGTAATTGGACGTTTAAAGTTATCGCGGAATAATAAACACTATCATGAAAGCCACAACATAAGCTTACTTGATCCATCCACGGTGTGGGAAACTCCTTAACGTGGATTAGCGTTAGACAATTACTATCTAGTTGAGAAATTACCTAGCGATTGTCCCGCTGAATTGCACATATTCAAGCGATTAAATGCAATTATTATTTTTAAAGGGAATAATCTATGATCATTAAACATCTCGACAAGATTCCACAAGTTCATAAAACGGCATACGTGGCACAGTCGGCAACCATATGTGGTGATGTAACCATCGGCAAAAACTCGCGCATCATGCACAACAGCTCAATCGTGGCGGAAGGTAGCTCTATTGAAATCGGTGATAATTGCATTGTGCTTGAAAATGCGGTCATTCGTAGTACTGCGAAATATTCGACAAGTATATGCAATAACGTACTTATTGGCCCGAATGCCCATCTTGTTGGCTGTTCGCTTGAGGAATGTGTATTTATCGCAACCGGCGCAGCAATTTTTCACGGTGCACGGATCGGGTATAATTCCGAAGTGCGGATAAACGGCATCGTTCATCTAAAAACATTATTACCGCCCAATTCTATGGTACCGATTAACTGGATTGCGGTTGGCAATCCGGCCCAATTGTTTTCACCGGACCAACATGAGCAGTTGTGGGAGATTCAAAAGGAACTAAATTTTCCGCTCTCAGTGTACGGTGTTGATCGACCTGCCACAGGGGAATCGAATATGCAGGAGATCACCGAGTACTATAGCAAAATGCTCAGTAGCCATAAAGATGACGAATTTTTGGGTGTATAAAGAGGTATCAACTTTCAGATCGTCACCTGCTGCTAAAAGAATAGTCGTAACGAAGTGGTTTTGAAATTCATGTATTAGAACAGCCTATTTATCAGACCAGGGACCAATTGCCCAATCAATGGAAGGGAAATATGACATCGATGCTTCAGAGACAAAAGATCCGGGATACTGCGTTTAATAACGGTGTAGATTTATTTGGTATTGCCTCGATTGATCGATTTGTTCACGCTCCGGCAGGCTTTCATCCGCGGGATATTTATTCCAAAACAGCATCGGTGATTGTATTTGCCATTAGGTTACCGACAGAATCAATGTTCGCAGAAAGTCCGGTACCTTATACTCATGTTAACTCGCTGGTGACCCAAAAGATGGATATGATTTCCTTTGATATTTCAAGCACGCTGGATAGGGCAGGCATTAAAAATGTGCTGATTCCTTCGGATGATCCTTACGAATATTGGGATGCCGGGAATCAACATGGTCAGGCAATTCTATCGATGCGCCATGCCGCAGAGCTCGCTGGCCTGGGGAAATTGGGACGTAACAATTTGCTTATCAATAAAATTTATGGAAATATGATCCAGATTGGGGCGCTACTAACTAATGTCAAGCTTGAGCCTGATCCACTTGCAGATTATGAGGTATGTCCCCCGAAATGCAGAATTTGTCTTAATAGTTGCCCACAGCAGGCTTTAACTGGCGATACAGTCATCCAATCAAAATGTCGGCCAATTTCGAACGCAAAAAATGAGAAAGGTTATATCATTAAGAAGTGTTTTGAATGTCGAAAAAAATGTCCTCACGCATTAGGAATACGCAGAAAGTAAAATCCGCATAATTTTGACCACCATCCTACGGGAATCAAAATCCATTCGACAATTTGACCCATGCAACGGGACATATAACACTTTTTTTTATAATCAGATTATCGCTTATTTAATTTTAATGATTATGTACATATCACAACCCTTGAAACATTTTCTCCATTCTAAATAAATAGCGAAATGGAAACGAAACTGTAGGCCATCTTTGAGATGGACTACAGCTAATTCTGAAAACACCCACTCTAATAATCAATAGCTGAATAAAGTACGCAATCATTTTTTTAAAGATTTCTGATGCTGTTGCGAAACGAATGCTTTCGCTTGAGCAGTATTTGATTTTGCGCCTGTTAACGAATTTAGTGTCTTCTTAAACGCAACTGCGAGGCTGCGCATATGTTCAGCGTTTCCGGCCATTTCGTTAACTGCGGCTGCCGTTTGTTCGGCAGCGGATGCATTTTGTTGAATAATCATATTGACCTGATCGATCGCGATATTTAAATGAGCAATTCCATCATTTTGTTCAGCCGAACCATTGGCAACGGTAGATAACATATCATTGATTCTATCCATATGCGATTGAATATCTTGCAAGCTATGGATAACTTCCCGGTTCATTTCCACACTTTGATCAGCATCCTGTTTGGTTTCAGCTATGTGAACGGCTGTACTTTTGGCTGCTTCAGCGCTTCTCATTGCCAAACTACGAACTTCATCGGCAACCACGCTAAATCCTTTGCCAGCTTCACCTGCTCGTGCGGCTTCGATGGCGGCATTCAACGCAAGCAGATTTGTTTGGAAGGCAATATCATCGATTGTCTTGATCACCTTTGTTGATTGATCTGCAGATGTCTGAATTTTCAATACAGCCGTTGATAATTTTTCGACACGTTCCAACGCCTGATGGGCGCGCTCGCGAGTCGACTCTGTCAGGTTCTGGACATCTTTGGAGCTTTTCATATTGGTTTGAGCAGTCGATGAAATGACTTGCAGACTACTGGATATTTCTTCAATCGATGACGCCTGGTTGCTGGCGCCATTCGCAATTTGATCACTGGAAGTGGAAATCTGATGTGACCCATTCGCAACGGATTCTGCAAGCTCGGTCAAATTATGAACCCCCTTTGTCAATTGAACTACCGAAGCGTTCATTTTCGCATAAAGGTCACGAAATCTAGCTTCATTTTCCCGTGCATTTTTCTCCGCCTGTTCCACCTCAAGCAAATGCTGATTCATTTTTTCATTTGCATGTTCAAGTTCCGCGGCCTGTTTTCCAATCTCTTGAGTCCGCTCGTGAACCTGTCGTTCAAGTTCCCGTTTATTTGACTCGACACTTTTCATACGCTGTCTATAAATGAAGTAAACATTAGAAATAACGATTGTTATCATAAGAATTCTAAACCATGCCGTTTTCCAGAATGGAGGGGCAATACTTATTTTAATTTCTGTACCGGCTTCATTCCAAATACCGTCGTTATTCGAAGCCTTGACACGAAACGTGTAATTCCCCGGATTTAGATTCGTGTAGGATGCAATTCGTTGTGTACCAACATAATTCCAGTTTTTTTCAAAACCGTCAAGCATGAATGCATATTGATTTTTTTCGGGAACTACATAATTAAGGGCGGCAAATTCAAAACTAAATACCGTGTGTTTGTACGAGAGTGTCAAATGAGATGTAAGGTTGATATCTTGCTGCAAAGGAGAATCTTCCGCACCAACTTCCACATCTTTATTGAATAATTGAAATTTTGTAAATACAATCGGTGGTTTAAATGAATTGATCTTAAGTTCTTCCGGCTTAAATTGGTTAAAACCGTTTGTACCGCCAAAATATAAAGTACCATCACTGCCTTTGCAAAATGAGCGCCGGTTAAACTCATTGCCCTGCAGGCCATCACCAATGTCATAATTCTTAAAAACGGGATTTTCGGGAAGGGATGTACCATTTTCAAACATTGAAAGGCCTTTGTTTGTACTTATCCAAAGATTTCCGCGATTGTCTTCCACCACGCCTTTGATCTGATTATTAGGCAGCCCCTGTTCTTCTGAATAGCAGGCAAATTTTTTCGTTTCTCGGTCGAACACGTTCAAGCCGTTTCCCGTACCGATCCAGAAATTACGTTTGCTGTCTTCATAGAAAACAATGGCCCCATTATAACTGATGCTATTTGCATCACTGGTATCTCTTACGAAATGCGTAAATTCATTCCTGTCTTTATCGAACATATCCACTGCTGAACTTGTAGAGATCCACAGCTCACCGTAGGACGTTTCATACAAAGCTCGCACCCAGTCATTGGAAATCGACTTTGGATTGTCCGGATCATTAAGATACTTTTTAAATGTTCCGGATTCATAATCGTACAGATTCAATCCCTGCCCCATGCATCCGACCCACAAATCACCATCCCGATCTTCAAGAATGGCAAACACATTATTACAACCGATGCTGCGATCGTCGTTATCATCATGCAGAAACCGTGTAAATGTTTTATCTTCCGGATTGTACAAATTAAGCCCCCCGGCCCAGGTGCCGATCCAGATATTACCGCGACTGTCTTTGTGAAGCGCCCAAATAGCATTAGAGCCAATACTTCGAGAATTTTTGGGATCATGCGTGAAATGGGTATACGATTTGTTTGATTTATTATAAAGGTTTATTCCGCCTTCAGTCCCAATCCAAAGATCATCCCCGTCTTCAAGAAAGACATTCACGAAATTATTATTCAGACTGTTCGGATTGCCAGCTTCCTGCTTGAAATGCAGAAATTTTTCGGATAGTCGATTGTAAAAGTTTATACCATCACCAAATGTGCCAACCCATATGCCACCATTCGTATCCTCCCATAACGACTGCACCGAATTATTGGAAAGACTTTGACTATCAAACGGATTAAACCGATTATGATAAAAAGTGCAATTATCTTCGCGAAAAGTGTTCAGGTCCAGCATATCCAAACCGCCATTTTCCGCACCTATCCATAGCCAACCATGTCGATCTTCCAACAGCGCCAAAATCGCCCCTTCGGTTATTGTTTGTTCGTCCCCATTTTTGTGCACGTATTGCCTGATGGTAACCTGTTCAGGATTTGCAGGTGGATAACTTAACAAAATCAAGCCGGCACTATTTGTACCGACCCATAATCGTTTTTTACTGTCTTCAAACAGACTCCGTATTTGACCATCACCAAATCGAGGATCTTTCGTATCGATATTAACAAACTTAAACTTATTATTTACATTCCGAATAAAACACAATCCATCCTGACTGCCAATCCAAATTGTGCCCTTGCTATCTTTTAAAATTGTATTAATATTATTCGTTAGAATACTGTGTTGATCATTGGCATCATGGGCAAAACGTTGAGAAGCATCGGTTGCCGGATCGAATAAATACAATCCATGATAACGGCTCGTAATAAAAAGCTTTCCATCTTCCGTTTCTAAAAAGTGAGTAAGCTGACCTTCCGGCCAACTTTTTTTATGGATGAACTCATCCCGCTGTCGATCATAAAAATTCAAACCATTTTCAGTGCCAATCCACAAATTGCCATTTTTGTCTTCGTAGATGGATTCTATGGCATTATCGCTTAACGTTTTCGGATTTTTGGGATTGTGTTTATAGACTTTCAGTGTGTAGCCGTCGTACCTGTTCAATCCATCGAACGTCCCAAACCACATAAATCCGTATTTATCCTGACATACTGACCGTATCCAGCTTTGGGACAATCCATCCTGAACCGTGATGTGCCTGAATTTTACCTGAAATGGTTGTGCATAACCGGTTTCAAAACACATAAAAACAAGTATCGCAGCTAAAATTTTTTTCATCGTCTCCACCCATAATACTATATAAAATTCAATTTATAATACTTTTACGACGACATATTTTGACAGTTTTACCAGTACTTCTTCTATATTTATCGGCTTGGAAATGTAATCATCCATACCTGCATTCAAAAATTTTTCACGATCTCCCTTCATTGCATGAGCGGTCATCGCAATAATCGGGATTTCTTTTTTATCGGAAAGCCGAATTCGTCTGGTTGCCTCAATCCCGTCCATTTTGGGCATCTGAACATCCATGAGAATAAGATCGAAATGTCGGTCAGCAGCGAATACTAAATCAAGCGCTTCCTGGCCGTCGTTTGCGACCTGCACCCGGTGTCCCCACTTCTTCAGAAGATTTATTGCCACTTTCTGGTTAATGATATTGTCTTCCGCCAAAAGAATATTCAACGAGCTGTTCACATCTGTATTGGCATGCCCATCACCTGAACCCGCATTAGCCTGATCAATCTTACCCAGTGTCTCAAGGATTGCATGTAATAAATTCTGCTGACGGATTGGTTTTTGGATGAAATTTTGAATGGCGATTTCCTGCCGCTGTCCATGATTTTCATCATGCCCTAATGAACTCATCATAATTATTTTGATGTTGTTCCATTCTTCACGAGCACGTATAGCGCGTGCGACTTCCAGGCCATCCATTTCCGGCATTTGATGATCGAGCAAGACCAATGAAAATTGTTTATCATTTGTTATCGCACGACTCAATAATTCCAATGCATGAGCGCCATTAATTGCAACGGTGGGTTTCAATTTCCACTGCGTGAAAAGATCGCTTACAAACGCGCAATTGGTTTCATTATCATCCACAATTAATATTCGCGTACCAACTAAATGTGAGGCTGGCAATTCAACACTTTCGCACCCCTGAAAATTACCAGACGCAAAACAGGCGGTAAAGTAAAATGTACTTCCTTTTCCGATTTCACTCTCAACCCAAATATCGCCCCCCATCAAGCCAGCAATTTTTTGTGAAATCGTAAGCCCAAGTCCGGTGCCCCCATATTTACGCGTCGTGGAGCTATCAGCCTGAGAAAAGCTTTCAAAGATTTTACTTATTTTATCTTGTGGGATACCAATTCCTGTATCAACAATAGCAAATCGAAGCTTCATTTTATCTACTGTTCGCGCTTTCGATTCGCTCACCAATTCGACCCGAACAACAATTTCACCCTTTTCTGTAAATTTAATACTGTTTCCAATTAAATTAACAATCACTTGTCGCAATCTATCAGGATCGCCCTTCAAAGCAGTCGGTACATCCCGTTTAATCCCATAAAGAAGTTCCAGCCCTTTGGATTTTGCCTGAATCGCCAAGCTGGAAATGGCGGATTCAATTACATCGTGTAGCTTAAAATCGACTTCTTCCAGTTCCATTTTTCCGGCTTCAATCTTCGAAAAATCGAGAATATCATTTAACAATTTGAGTAACGATTCCGCTGATTGTTTGGCCATATGTAAATAGTCTCGTTGCGTTTTATTATCAGCCATTCCGATAGCCAACTCGGTCATACCGATAACGCCGTTCATCGGCGTTCTGATTTCATGGCTCATATTGGCTAAAAATTCACTTTTGTATTGATTTGCATCTTCAGCGAGTTTTTTTGCAGCCTGCAATTCACGCTCGAAACGTTTACGTTCGGTGATATCGCGATTGATACCAACCAATCCCTGCACATCGCCGTTCTGGTTACGCAATTGGATTTTCGAACTCAACACATATACTTTATTGCCGGTCAGGGGTTCAACACCGTATTCTTCCTTATCAATGATTGTTTCACCCTGTTTGATGATTTTTATATCATCATTAATGAATTGCTCGGCAATTTCTTTCGGAAAAAAATCCATGTCCGTCCGCCCTAGCAAATCTTCCTGGCATAACTTCCCCATTTTTCTGATATGCGTTTTATTATTCAGAATAAATCGATTATCTACATCCTTGACAAAAATGCTTTCGGGAACAATATCGATGACTGATTTCAATAAATAGCGCTCATTGGCAAGTTCTTTTGTCCGTTCTGATACTTTCTGTTCGAGCGATTTATTTTGCTGACGAATATTGTATGTTCGGATTTTATAAATAAACGCGATCAATCCGGCAATCACGACAATTACAATTACACGAAACCACCATGTCTGCCACATCGGCGGGGTAATAACAATGCCTAATGAGGTTTTCCGATCAAACCAGATGCCATCGCCATTGGTTGCTTTTGCCTGAAATTCATAATATCCGGCTGGTAAATTTGTATAGGTGACAAATCTGCGCTTTCCGACATAATTCCACTTTTCTTCAAAATTAAGTAATCGGTACGCATATTCACATTTATTGGAGGAATTTAAATTTAATGAGACATAGTTGAACGATATAATATTGTCTTTATACGACAGCTCAATCTTCTGCGTTTTTGAAACGACTTCCTTTAGAATCGTTCTGCCATCTTTCATGCTGCCAACAGGAATAGATGTATTAAATAATTTGACATCTTTAATAATTACCGTGGGGCTGCTATAATCATCAATTATTTCATCGGGATAAAAGGCAGTAATGCCATATTCGCCACCAAATAATAATCGACCATCGGCTGTTTTAAAACAGGAACGTTTAAAAAATTGCTGATCCAATAATCCATCATTGACATCGTAATTTCGAAAAGTCTCGTCATCTGTTGAAAACCGCGTTAAGCCATTATCTGTACTCAGCCATAACTGATTATTGTCATCTTCCAGAATACCCATGATGATATTTGTGGATAATCCGTTCTTTTCAGTATAAACTGTAAAGTTATCCGATTCGGAATTATATCGATTCAATCCATCACGGGTACCAATCCACAATTTCCCGGATGAGTCGACAAAAATCGTATAAATAAAATCATTGCTCAGACTTGATTCATCATTGACTTTGTTGTGGTACACTGCAAATAATCCGGAATTTTTGTCGAACCGGGCCAATCCATAGGTTGTCGATATCCAAACACTATGCTCATAATCTTCCAAAATCTGTCCGCCCCATTTGCTGGGTATTTTTGTTGTATCGTTAGAATTTCCTTCATAGTGGGTAAACACATTATTTTTTATATCGAAATAATCCACACCGAAATTTTCAAGCGCAAGCCATAAATTATTATTGTGGTCCACATAAATATCCCGAACATCATTGCCGGCAATGCTGTTTCTGTTTTTCGGATCGTGCACATAACGAATAAATGAATCACCCGTTTTATTGAACAGATTAAGTCCGTTATCATAAGTGGCAATCCAGATACGTCCGGACAAGTCTTCAACAATGGAGTAAATCGGACCAAATCCCAAACTGTGTGGATTTTTCGGATCATGTTCGTAGGTATTTATTTTCACACCATCGCTATTAAACACATCAATTCCCCCGGCCATGTAACCTATCCATAGGTTGCTATTTTTGTCGACCAGAATTGTATTGACTTTCTTTTTGCTTAAACTATTTTTATCAGTCACGTTCCGAATGTATTGCTCAAACGCTTTTTGCTTTAAGTGATAACTAATTCCAAAGTTATCATGACCCGCCCAAATATTTCCTTTACCATCCTTGAACACGCATGAAACATGCATGTTCTTAATACCGTTGCTGTTGTATTCGGAATAGGCATATGTCTGAAAAATATTTTTACCGATATCATATAATTTGAGGCCTTCGCCGGTTGCCAACCAAATTTTATCCTTGCTATCTTTATAGAAGGAACGGATAAAGTTATATTCATTACTTTTTTGGATTCGGGTAAATTTTCCGGAGGTCCGATCGTAAATTGATAATCCGTAGCGGACAATGCCGATCAGAATATTTTTATTGCCATCGAAATAGAGCGCGGAAATATTATTATCCGGCAGGCTGTTTTTTCTTTCGGGATTATGCTGAAAATGTGTAAACGAATTACTGTGAGTGTCGAAGAAATCAAGACCTGCTGGTGTGCCAATCCACAGATTATCATCATCATCAATTATCAGCGATTTGATATTGTTATTAATCAGGCTATTTATATTCTCTGAATTTTCAAACAAGGTGAACGTGTTTGCTCGGCTGTCATATTTATAAAATCCTACGCCATCGGTGGCAATCCAGAGATTATTCTTTTTGTCGTCAACAATGGAAACAATATTTGTATGAAGTTGATTTTTCAAATAAGTTGTAAACGAATCCGTTTCACGCTCATATTTGCATAAACCATTGAATGTGCCAATCCACAGTACGCCGTTTTTATCTTCAAATAATGATTGAACGTATGAATTGCACAGGCTGGACTGATTATTCGGTTCGGACAAATATACAGCAACGGAATAGCCATCGTATTTATTCAATCCTTTATCTGTTCCAATCCATAAAAATCCTTCATGATCTTCGAGAATACAATGAATATTATTATTGGAAAGCCCATGTTCCTTGGAAAGATGCTTGAATATGAGTGAACGTGTCTGTGCATGAAGTGACGGTCCAGCAGCAACCAGGATCATGCATAGTATCAGCATTTTATTTTTCATCGAGTCTTCTCATAAACAAAATCAACCGAGAGTGAATTATGCTGGTAACGAATTGGTTTTCGGATTTCTTTTTTATAAACCTACCCTTACCTTCGACCTTCTTTCAAAAGGAAGGGAATTTAAGATTAAATCCGAAAACCAATTCGGCCTTAGTATAGTTCAAATCTCGTATAGAACTATTCGTAATGGAACAAATTATCCGTACGATTCGACCACCATTTTAGCATATTTCTGAACAGTGCTTTTCACTTCATTCACATTGATCGGTTTCGAAATATAATCATTCATCCCGGCTTCAAGGAAACGTTCGCGGTCGCCTTTCATCGCATGGGCCGTCATGGCAATAATTGGAATTCGGGCATTACTATTGGATGCAGGCAATTCGCGAATTATCCGGGTAGCCATCATACCGTCCATAACAGGCATTTGCACATCCATCAATACAAGATTAAATGCTTCTTGCTGGAGATATTCAATTGCTTGTTGGCCGTTATTTGCGATAGCAACGTTATAGCCCCATTTCTGTAAAAGATTAATCGCCACTTTCTGGTTTATTATATTATCTTCCACCAGGAGAATGCGTATTTCCCCCGGTCGTTCCTTTTCAACAATCTGCCCTTCATTATCATTTCGGGAATCAACCTGATTTTCCATTGTTTCCAGCAGAATCCGCAACAGGTCATCACGGCGAATCGGCTTCGGCAAATAATTATCGATTTTCACGCATTGTTGCCACGTCGATTCCCGTTGATCGAGGATGGAGCTAATCAGAATAATTTTTACCTGGTCAAATTGCTGATCCGCCCGTACCTTCTCCACAAAACTACGAATATCCAGGTGGGGACTTTGAAAATCAGAAATAATCAGGCTAAACGGTCGGTTTTCATCTGCTGCAGTACACATAGCCCGGAAGGCGTCTCGCTCGTTGGCGTAGACTTGTACACTGCATTTCCATGAATCCAGCATCTGTTGCAATATAATTGGATTTGTTTTATTATCATCCACTATCATCACCCGCATTCCATTGAAATCCATGATTTGCAAGGAATTAGTTTCATGAGGTTTTTGATGTTCAATCTTAAACCGAGCAATGAAATGAAACGTACTTCCTTTACCATAGTCACTTTCTGCCCAGATTCGACCGTGCATCAGTTCCGTCAGGTTGCGGCAAATCGCCAATCCCAAACCGGTGCCACCATACTTGCGTGTGGTCGAGTTATCTGCCTGGCGGAAACTTTCGAAAATTGTTTTCAGCTTGTTTTCGGGAATTCCGATCCCGGTATCCGATATCGAAAAATGCAATTGCATATAATCTTCATTGGTTTGCGTATCGGTTTCGTCACATGCAACATGGACTGCAATTTCTCCGTTTTCAGTAAATTTAATAGCATTGGCCAGTAAATTGAATATTATTTGCCGCAACCGTCCCGGATCACCCTGTAAATTGAGCGGTACATCCGGCTCAATATGATGAAAAATATCGACTCGTTTCGATTGCGCCTGAATTGTCAGCGATGTAATGGTTGAATCCACTACCTGACGTAAATCGAAATCCACTTCTTCCAATTCCAACTTTCCGGCTTCAATTTTGGAGAAATCCAGAATATCTTTAAGTAAATTGGAAAGCGATTCTGCCGATTCTTTGGCAATTGTTAGATAATCGGACTGTTGTTTGCTCAATTTTGTATCAAGCACCAGTTCGGTCATGCCAATAATACCATTCATCGGTGTCCGTATCTCGTGACTCATATTGGCCAGAAATTCACTTTTTGCCCGATTGGCAGCTTCGGCAAATTCTTTGGCTTGTTTAAGTTGTTCTTCAAACTTTTTTCGTTGTGTTATATTGTGGCTTATTCCCACGATTCCCTGAACATCGCCATCATCATTGTAATACAATATTTTTGTGGAAGTCACCCAAAATTTACTACCATCGGTTTGATCGATAACAATTTCTTCTTTATCAATTTGTGAATTTCCGGTCGCCAGCATTTTTTGTTCATCCTGATAATATTTTTCACCATATTCATTAGAAAAAATTTCCACATCAGTTTTCCCCAGAACATCTTCCTGTTTTTTGGCACCTAACAGGTGTAAATGCGATTTGTTATTAAGTACAAACTGGCTTTGCCTGTCTTTAATGAAGATATAATCGGGTATTAAATCGATCAGTGTCCGTAGCAGATTTTTTTCATTCGCTAATTCACGGGTTCGTTCATCGACCTTTTTGCCGAGCTGCTTGTTTACCTGGCGGATATTATACGTGCGCAGATTATAAACGCCAATGATAATTAAACTAAGCACAAAAATAATCATTAACCGAAACCACCACGAAGCCCAATATGGCGGCGTTATTATTATTTTAACCGATGCACCTTCAATATTCCAGATTCCATCATTATTGGATGCCTTGACTCTGAACACGTACTTGCCCGGGTCAAGATTAGTATACGTCGCTTCACGTTTTTCATTTACATAATTCCAACTTTTCTCGAATCCTTCCATTATATATGCATATTGATTTTTTTCAGTTATAATGTAATTCAGCGCCACAAATTCAAATGAAATGACATTCTGAAAATGATTTAATTTAATCTCTTTCGTTTGATTTATATTTGTGTGCAGGATACTTTGATCAGTTTGCCCGCCAATGGGAATTGACTTATTAAAAATTTTGAAATTGGTGAGATACACAGGTGGAGTGAACAGGTTATCACGTATGCTGTCCGGGTAAAAATATGTGATGCCATCTACTTCACCCCAGAGCAACTCCCCATCATGACTTTGCAAACATGCTGTTGCAAAAAATTCGTTTGATTGCATACCATCACGGCTATCAAAATTTCTTATGATCCCGGATTCCGGATTAAAACGAATAATGCCGCTATTCGTACTTAACCATAATTCGCCGCGTTCATCTTCGAGAATCCCGCAAATTCGATCGCTTTGGAATCCGTCTTCGCATAGGTATCGTTTGAAATTCTTTGTTTCCGAATTGAACAGATTCAGCCCTTCTCCTGTCCCAATCCAAATGCGATGTTTGGTATCTTGAAATATTGTAATAATTAAATTGTCACTAAGACTAAATCGGTCATTTGGATTATTGCGGAAGTTTGTAATTTCCAGGCTGGGTGTTAAAAACGTCACCCCATCAGCCGTTCCGACCCACACGTTATCTTCGGCATCGACCAGTACTTTAAAATTCCAATCATTCGCCAGGGAATGGTAATTATCATTAACATTTTGTCGGAAGCAGGTAAACGTCTGATTGTTTGGATTGAATTTATTCAGCCCCCCTCCGTTGGTCGCAATCCATAAATTATGGTGACTATCTTCGGCAATGGATCGAACATCATTGCTACTAATACTGTTGCGATCGTCGGGATCATGTCGATACGAGATTATTTTTCCGGTTTTTTCATCGAATAATTGTAATCCGCCTTCGTAGGTGCCCAGCCACATACGATGTTGGCTGTCTTTAAAAATAACATGTACCGTGCCATCGCCCAAACTGAACGGATTATTATTATCAGGTTCGTAATGTTTTTTTTGCCGTGTTGCTCGATTAATGACATCAATTCCATTGTTATATGAACCAATCCATAAATTTCCATGACGATCTTCACAAATGGCTGAAATATTGCTTTTTGTGAGTTTAGGATCCGTATTCTTATTTAAATGATGGAATGGTTTTTTATGAGTAACAATACAAATTCCACCATATTTTACACCGACCCATATATTTTTCTGACTATCTTCAAAAAAACATGAAACGCCTTCAGCCGAAAGACTTTTGTTATCATCCTGTGAATGCAAATATTCCCACGCATTGTTGCTTTTATCATTGAATCGCATCAAACTCAGGCTTGTGCCAAACCAGATTTGTCCCGTGCTAGCGCGTGTAATAAAGTAGATATTTGTTTTTTCGGGAAATATTCGTGTAAATTTATGAGTGTTCTTATTGTAAATCGAAATGCCCTTGTCGGCTGTACCAATCCACAACTGGTCTTTCTCATGGAACAGACTCAATATATAATTATTACTCAGGCTGTTTTCATTCTGTGGTTGACAATGATAACTTGTGAGTTTATCTGTTTCTCGATCATAAAAATACAATCCATTCTGACTACCAATCCAAAAATTATCATCGTTGTCAATAGTAGCTTTTGTGACATTATTTTTCAAACTGTAGCAAAGTACAAATTCTTTTCCGGTGTTCTCAATTTTATGAATTTCACCATCACCGAAAACTACCCAAATATTATTCAAACTATCTTCAAAAATACTGCTTACTTGCTTTATTATGCCACTATTCCCTCTTATGGAGTAATTAATAAAATTATCCAATCGTGAATTATATTGGCTAATCCCCCAAATAGTGCCAATCCATAAGCGATGCTGACTATCCATAAACAATGCCGTAATCATATTATGAATTAGACTGGTCGAATCGCCGGGTATTTTCTTGTAGATTTTATATTGATAACCATCGTACATATTAAGACCATTATCCGTACCAATCCAGATGAATCCGTATTGGTCCTGGGTTATGTCTGTCACATTGCTACATGACAAGCCCTGATCCGTATTCGAACGTAGAAACTCCAATTCCCCTGCAAAGACACAACTGGCATGTAATAATACAAACATCGAGATAAACACTAGTTTTCGTCCCATAAATTTCGAGGTCCCATAATTAGTTGGTCAAGGTCATTCTTCTACCTAGTAATCAATGTCATTAAGTTAAGCTGATCGTTCTTGATCTTAGATTCCTAATATGCTTCGACTTCGCTCAGCATGAAGCGGTCGTTGACTTCACACTGAGTCCTTCGTCATGCTCAGGAAATACTCCGTCAAAGTGTGAAAAAGTCAAACAACTAATTTTTTTCTTGACTTAATGGCATTGACTTAGTAATTGTTCAAAAATAAATTATCATTTTGTATTCGTGATGATAATATCTGCAAATTCTGCTTATTCTTTTTATTCGTATGTTGGATGATGCATTAAGTCCACATAAAACGCCATTTTTAATTGTGTGCATTTACCGTATGTTTTATTTTTTGATATTTATTCAACATGCGCTGCATAACGTCTTCTTCAATTGGTTTCGTTAAGAAATCATCCATTCCTGCCTCAAAACACTTTTCTTTATCAGCCTTCAATGCATGCGCCGTTAGGGCAACAATCGGAGTATGAGAATCATATTCACCCGATAAGGAATTCCGTATTAACCTTGTCGCTTCAAGTCCGTCCATTTCAGGCATTTGGATATCCATAAGAATAAGGTCAAATGGCTGCTCTTTCAATGATTCGATTGCATGTTTTCCATTCTCGACGACGACCACAGAATGCCCCCATTTTTCAAGCAATTTCACCGTGACTTTTTGATTGATTATGTTGTCTTCCGCAAGTAATATTTTAAGCCCGAATGACGATGATTCTGAATAAACAGTTTCTGTTACATCATCAACATCATCTACCATACGTTGCTCGACAAGATCAAGATTAATAGTGAAGTGTAACGTCGTCCCTGTCTCGACGTTACTCTCAATCCAAATCTTGCCGCCCATTATTTCCACCAGCTTTTTAGATATAGTCAATCCGATGCCAATGCCACCGTGCCTTCGTGTGAATGAATTATCCGCCTGATTAAACATTTCAAAAATTTTTTCCAGTTTATCATCCGGAATACCAACTCCCGTGTCGGAGACGGTAACATGAACCGGCACTTCGCTATGTGGAACGATGCCTTGCTGATCACGTTTTGCAGTTAACGCTATCTCGCCAGCATCCGTAAATTTCAGACTATTACGAATGACATTTAGAATAATTTGCTTGATAAAATCCGGATCGCCGTAAAGGAAACGGGGCACGTGCGGATCGACTGTGCTTGTAAGTATTAATCCTTTATCCTGTGCCTGCGGCAACAGAAACGCTGTAGTATTTTTTACTAACTCATGGAAATCAAACGTCTGTTTACTAAGTGTCAATTTGCTCGATTCAATTTCGGTGAAACTTAAAACTTTGTTCAGTATATCAAGCAATGAATTTGCTGACCGCTGCACAATGTTGAGGAATTCACGTTGTTCTTCAGTGAGTTTAGTCGATAATGTGAGATTTGTCATGCCGATGATTCCATTCATTGGTGTTCGGAATTCATGACTAATGTTTGCCAGGAAACGACTTTTGGCATTGTTTGCGGATTCTGCAAGCTCTTTGGCAGCGTGCAGTTCGTTGTTAATCGTTTTGAGCTCGCGATTTCGACGGCGGATACTATAGGTGCGCACAAAATGGAATATCAACCCGGTAAGTAAAAATATAAGCATGGCAATAGTACGAAACCACCAGGTTTGCCAGAACGGCGGAATAATTTTTATGGCTAATGATTTTGCAGCTTCGTTCCAGATGCCATCATTATTGGACGCTTTTACTCGCAGTGTATAATTTCCGGGGTCAAGATTGGTATAGGTGACAAATCGCCGGGATGAATTATGGTATGTCCATTTATCTTCAAATCCTTCCAATTTGCAGGCATACTCATTTTCGGCAGGCGACGCATAATGCAAGGCTGAAAATTCGATGGAAAATATTTTATCGCTGTAATTCAATGTTATCGCATCGGATTCGGTAATTGACTTTTTTAATCGAGCATTTGCATCGTCACCAATTATGACCGGTTCATTGAATATTTTTAAATCGGTGAACACAATTTGCGGTGTATATGTATCATCACGGATGCTATCGGGATGAAATATTTGAAAACCATTTGGACCCCCAAAGTACATTTCTCCGGTATGTATATTCTTCCAACACGAGTTTACAAAAAATTCATTACTGATTAAACCATCGGTAGTATAGTAATTTGAAAACGTCTCTTTTGTCGGATTAAATTTGGAAAGCCCCTTGTTTGTACCGATCCACAAATTTCCATGATCATCTTCCAAAATGCTCTGTACCGTATTGTTTGCCAGGCCGTCCTTTTCTTGATAGTTTTTAAATATCAAATATCCATCAGCCTGACACATAAGCTTGTTTAAACCGTTCCCGGTACCAAGCCAAAAATTACCAGCTTTATCTTCATGTAAAACGAGCACCTTATTATCGCTAATACTTTGAGGATCATCGGGATTATGCCTGAAATGTACAAATTCACCTTTTTCGCGGTCAAACCTGTTTAAACCACCGAATCCGGTAGCAATCCAAAAGTTACCCTTACGATCTTCTAACATCGCCCAAATAGTGTTATCACTTATACTGTATGGATTATTTATATCTACTTCGTAATGAACAAATCTTCCGGATTTCCGATCAAACTGATGAATTCCCTTATTATAGGTGCCTATCCATAAATCACCTTGCCTATCTTCGTAAATTGACCAAATGACGTTTTCACGTAGGCTGTATGAATTATCCGGATCTAACTTGTAATGTGTAAATTCATAGGTCCGGGGATCAAATTCATCCAAACCATTTTCTGTGGCAATCCACAACATACCATGCCGATCAAAATATAGATAACGAACTAAATCGTTTGCTATGCTTTTCGAATTATGCTGATCATTTTTAAACCATTTAAATCTTGGATATTCGTTCGGACAAAGGCGATTTAGACCACCGCCCTTTATGCCTAGCCAGATTGCACCGCTACTGTCGCCAACAATTGCCTTCACCGTACTGAGACTGAGACAATCCGTTTGATATGGCCGATTGCTGTATGTTGTAAAAAATCGCCAGCGAGAATAGTATTTATTAACTCCACCATTTTCTGTTCCCACCCATAGGTTGCCGTTACGATCTTCAACGATACACCGGACATAATTATGTGAAAGGCTATTAGGATCATTCGGATCGCGCATAATTCGTGTAAAATGTTGTGTTTTTTGATCGAACACATTAAAGCCTCCACCCAGTGTACCGATGAGCAGATTACCATGCCTGTCCTGATAAATTGTTTTAATTTGATTATTGCTGAGGCTATTTGGGTCATGTGGATTGTATTGATATCGTGTAAATTGTTGACTCTCGAAACTGAACCTGTTTAACCCCGCTGAACTGGTGCCAATCCACAGATTGCCAGTTTTATCGCTGAATATTATATGAATTTCATTGCCACTCACACTGTAAGGATTGCCTGGTTCATGCTTATAATGGCTAAATTTTCCGGTGTTCAGATCCAGACAGAATAGACCTTCGATTCCGCCTGTCCACAAATTTCCATATGCATCTTCGCAGATGGTGTTAATTTTGTTTACGTTTATTTCTCCCGGTAATAATTTAAAAAATGTGAAACGATCGTCGTCTGGATTGTAACGATACAATTTCCCGTCAAACGTCCCGACCCACAGTCGATGTTTGGAATCTTCATAAATATCGCTCACACGATTGGTATTAATATTCTGTGGATCAATAGAATCGATCTGATAACGAATGAAATTTTCTTTCGAACGGTTAAAACGGTATAATTTACCGCTATATGTACATATCCACATCGTACCGCTATTCACTTCAATAATTTTTTTAATTGTATTGTCAGTAATACCGTTGGGATTATTGGGGTCGTATTTGTACTGTTTAAATGAATATCCGTCGAATCGATTAAGCCCTTCAAACGTGCCAAACCACATAAAACCTTTGCTATCCTGAATAATTGATGTGATACCACTATTTGAAAGCCCATCCTCGTTGGTTATATGTTCGAATTTAATATTTTCATACGCTGAAAATACTTGATTCTGAACACCAACAATTAAAGCAATTATATATACAATTCGCCGCATAATCGTTCTCCGCCAACCATCACATTTAATTTATATCTTTCAATAACGCATTCATTTCACATGCAAAAAAATTTAATTTCTGTCGCGTGACATTTCTTTGCACCAAGTGCGCTGTTATTTTTATTTTGGTGCTTTCATGTTCCCTTCGGCAAGCTCAGGGGACGTACGCCAAGCTTGTCGAAACGTACATTTTAAACTTGACATGACACTGGCTTTGTCGCATTTATGTATTATGCACGACTTCAGCATTTTTGGCGATCCGCACTGCAAACGATTTGATAACAAGGAATGCTTCTTCCACATTCAGTGGTTTTGAAATATAGCCATCCATTCCTGCTTCCAGAAAGCGTTCCTTATCGCCTTTCATGGCATGCGCTGTCATGGCAATAATCGGAATTTTAGTGTTTATCCCGGGTGATGTTGAATTTCTGATTTCGTAAGTTGCCTGCATGCCGTCTTTAACGGGCATTTGGACATCCATTAAGACCAGATCGAAATCGTCATTCTCCAACATATTAATGGCTTCCTGGCCGTCGTTTACGATTGTAACACGATGCCCCCACTTTTTAAGCAGGCTTCGCGCTACTTTTTGATTGATTATATTATCTTCGGCCAGTAATATTCTGAGTGCCGGGACTGCTTCACCTATTGAATTGGTGATCGCATTTTCTTCCGTTGGCTGGATTGCTAATCCCAACGTTTGTAAAATACTGTAGTATAAATCATCCTGCCTGATAGGTTTGTACAGAAAATCGCTGACACCAATCGCTCTGTAAGAATCCATACCATCTTTATAAACAACTGAACTCATCATGATAATTTTTATATTGCTCCACTCCGGTCGCGATCGTACGATTCTGGTGAACTCAAAGCCATCCATTTCGGGCATTTGATAATCGAGCAATATCAGTGAATACAAGTTACGATTTTCCTCAGCAGTTTTCAGTAATTTCAGTGCATTCTTGCCACTCCACGCGATATCTGATGTGAATCCACACGAAGCCAGCATATCGCGCACAATAATGCAATTTGTATTGTTATCATCAACAATGAGCACAGGCATTTTCGCGCAATGCTGTAATTTATTTTTATAAACCAAACTTTCTTCGCGCCATCCCGATTTCAATAAAGCAGTAAAATGAAACGTACTGCCAGCGCCAACCTGGCTTTCAACCCAAATTTCCCCACCCATTAATTCAGTCAACTTTTGTGAAATGGTAAGTCCTAAACCTGTGCCACCATATTTACGCGTCGTTGAATTATCCGCCTGCGAAAATTTTTCAAATATTGTTCCCAATTTATTTTCGGGAATTCCAATACCAGTATCGGTAATCAGAAAATGTAAACAATTGACCAGTTCGTCATTATCAGGCTGAGATTGCTCTATTTGAACTCGCACGACGATCTCTCCCTTTTCAGTGAATTTAATGGCATTCCCAACTAAATTTACTATTATTTGTCTAAGTCTGTTTGGATCGCCCTTTAAAGCTACTGGTACATCGGGTTTAACATCACATAATAGTTCAAGCCCCTTTGAATGCGCTTGAACTGCCATTGTTGCCGTGACTGTCTCAACAATTTTTCGTAAATCAAAATCGGTTTCTTCCAATTCCAACCTGCCTGCCTCAATTTTGGAAAAATCAAGGATATCATTCAACAAGTCGAGCAGCGATTCTGCGGATTGTTTGGCGATCTGCAAATAGTCTCGCTGTTTCTTCGTTAATTCCGTATCGAGAGTCAGCTCGGTCATACCGATGATACCATTCATCGGGGTTCGGATTTCGTGACTCATGTTTGCAAGGAATTCACTCTTTGAGCGATTCGCCGCTTCTGCCATTTCTTTTGCGGTCCGCAATTCATCGTTTGTCGCTTCTAATTCGGCTGTGCGCTCATCTACCCGTTTCTTTAGCAACTTGTTGCCCTTGCGAATATTATAAGTCCGATATTGATAAAAGGAGACGAGTAATAGTGAAACACTGATAAGGCCTGTAACACGAAACCACCATGTCTGCCAGATTGGTGGGGCAATATCAATTACAAGGACTTTCCCGGATTCATTCCATAATCCATCGCTGTTTGTCCCTTTTACATTGAATCTGTAGTGGCCGGAGTTTAAATTTGTGTAGGTTACAAACCGCCGATCATTAACATAATTCCAATCCTTTTCGAATCCTTCCAACCTGTATGCATATTTATTATTCTCTGGCGAATTATAATTAAGAGCTGCATATTCGAATGAGAAAACACGATCTTTGTAGGATAATGCCAGATGTTTCGTTTCTTCAATTGTTTTTTCCAGGATAGTACGACCATTCGTTTGCATTCCTGGATAGATCGATTTATTAAAAAGCTGAAAATCGGAAATAATCATCGGTGGGATATGTGGATCATTCTGAATTTCTTTAGGGTAAAAGGCATTAAAACCATTTACTCCCCCAAAATATAATTTCCCATGATCATCTTTAAAACAGGCATTAACACTGAATTCACTGCTTTGTAATCCGTTATTTACCGTGTAAGTACGAATCGTTTTAGTTGCCCGCTCGAACCGGGACAAGCCATTATTCGTGCTGATCCATAAGTTTCTGTTTTCATCTTCCAGTATACCATGAATGGTATTGCTCGCTAAGCCATCCTTGGTTGTGTAACAGTTAAATTGCCCTGTGGTCCGGTTGAAATGGTTGAGTCCGCGCGTTGTGCCTAACCATAAATCACCCCTATAATCTTCAAAGATTATAAGTACTTTATTATCGCTAATACTGAATTCATTTGCCGGATCAGTAGTGTAATTGATAAATGTATAGCCCTGGTTTTCATGAGTTTCATTCTCGACACCTTCATCAAGCTCTGGTTCTGATGGAACCAGCCTATTCAAGCCACCATTATTTGTCCCAACCCAAATATCTCCCTGACGGTCCTGAAGAATCGACCAGATCGTATTGTCACTCACACTTTGTGGATCATCGGGATCGTGGTTGTATTGTGTAAACGATTCTGTTTTCCGATCAAATTTATGTAAACCGGTTCCCCAGGTACCTGCCCAGACATTATCTGACCGATCGACATAAATCGAAAACACATTGTCATCACTCAAGCTTCCGGGATTGGTCGGATCGTTCATATAATTTGTAAACTGTTCAGTTGCAGGATTAAACCGACTAATGCCATTATTGGTAGCAATCCAAAAATCCCCGGCCTGATCGATGCTTAAAGCACGAACCAAATTATTACAAATGCTGTTGGGATTATTCATATCGTTTTGGTAATAGGTATATTGACCGGTATTCAAATTTACTTTTTTCAATCCGCTTTCAAGCGTACCCAGCCAAAGGATATCATCATTCTGCTCCTTTGTCATATAAATCGCTGTGATGATATTGCTGTTGGCCCCAAATTCATTTTCCGAATTAAGTGTATAGTGATGAAATTGCAGATTACGTTTGTTAAATTTATTCACCCCTCCGAAATCCGTTCCGATCCACAGCAAACCGGCACTGTCTTCATAAATGGAACAAATGGAATTATTACTCAAACTATTGGGATCATTCGGATCATTAAGATAATGGATAAACGTTTCCGATTGACGATTCAACATGCTTAAGCCGCCACCATTCATACCGATCCAAATATTTCCTGCGATGTCTTCAAATACTGAACGGACGACGTCGTGACGCAAACCAGTGGGATCATCGGGATTTGCCCGGAAGCGTTTCACTTCGTTTGTTTTCAGATCATATCGATATAAACCACTGCCCCAGGTGCCAATCCATAAAAATCCATCCCGGTCTTCGATCATGGTAATTTTTCGAAAATTAGTAACGTTGGGATCGATGTCTACTTTTATAAACTGTTCTTTTTTTCTGTCAAATCGGCTGATACCATCATCATTTCCAATCCAGATTGTTCCGTTGCTGTCTTTATAAATTGCAGTGACATTATCATTAAATAGACCATTTGGTTTGTCAGCGTTGGAACAATAGTGCCTAAAAAGTCCTTCGGGATTACTCCCTGTCCGCGTATCGTGTTCTGCATTAGGTTTTGAAAATATATTGATTCCGCCGCCATAGGTCGCAATCCACAATGCGCCATCCTGATCTTCAACAATCGATTGGATTCTGTCATTTGTCAACCCGTTGTCGACTCCCGGATTCGCATTGTATATGATAAAACAATCTTTGCCCCGATCAAATTTGCAGAGTCCGCTTTCGGTCCCAATCCACAACGTGGCATCCCGATCTTCATACATGACATTAATAATGTTATTACTTATCGTGCTCGGCTCTTTTGGATCATTTTTGTAGATTTTAAAATTATAACCATCGTATCGGTTCAGGCCATCATATGTTCCGAACCACATAAACCCCTTACTGTCCTGGAAGATAGAGATGACGGAACTCTGAGACAAACCCTGATCTTTCGATATCCGCTGAAAACGGATATTTTCATTCAATCCGTACAGGTCAAGACATCGAGAAATGAAAAATAGTATGAGAATAATTTTTGTTTTCATCATAGGCTATAATTAAAAAATAGTTGATAAAATTATAATGTAAATTATATAAAATTTACCTATTCAGGCATCCTGCCAATTGACAGCTGCGATGTTCTATCACGAGATTCACGTACTGCTATAATTAGTTTTTTAGTAAACGATCTATCAATGGAACAGGCAAAACTATTTAGGGCAAAATTATTGTATCCTTTCAATATTGGTTGGTTCTGTTGACTTCGACACGCTCAGTCAACGGTATGTTCCGTACCCTGAGCTTGCCGTCTCGCAACGGCGTGCCGCCGCAGTTCGCGGCACGAACGGTGCCGAAGGGTACTCTCTCCATCATTTATTGAACAGATACAAATTATTTTTAAGTAAACACTATTCAGATATGAGTTGTGAACTCCTCTCGGAAATTATTTTTAATTATTTTGCCCTTAATTTGTTTGCCATCATTTTGCATCCGCTCAATATTTTCCGGCTTTGTTGGCCCACCGCGGTGAGCCCAGCCTACATTCCTTGTCTCGTAGTATTGAAGCGGGAAAAACGAAACACTTGAACAACTTTATAAATTTGATATGCCCTCAATTCGTGTGCAATGTTAAGTGTTAACCTCCGTATTTATCAGAAGGTGACATTCACTGTAATTTTTTTATACTCCCGACTCAGCACGTACTATGTATTTTCGTTCAGACAGCTACACATTTCGCATGGCGACCGGAACATACTTTTTCAGCATTTGCATCACTTCATTTATGTCGATGGGTTTGGAAATATAATCATCCATTCCTGCATTAAGAAATGATTCCTTATCGTCTTTCATTGCATGCGCCGTCATTGCAATAATCGGTATTCCGGAATTTGATAAAAATTCATCGCTTTTCCGGATTATGCGTGTGGCTTCTACACCATCCATGTTCGGCATTTGAACATCCATAAGTATTAAATCAAATTGTTTCTGTTTTAGGATTTCAATAGCTTCTTTTCCATCATTGGCAACTGTCACCTGGTGTCCCCATTTTTTCAAAAAGTTGATTGCAACTTTCTGATTAATGATATTATCTTCTGCCAACAATATCTTCAACGATGGATTTTCAACTTTACTTGATCCTTCCGCGGCTTCATAACCATCGACTTCATCCACCTTGCCAAGTGTCAACAATATTGTTTGAATCAAATCGTCCTGACGTACCGGTTTTTGTAAATAGTTATTTATACCAATATTTTTACTGCGCTCAAGATAGCCTTTTTCATTTATCGAACTCATCATAACGATTTTCACGTCGTCCCAGGCGTGATTCGCACGGATTTTTTCTGCAATCTCAAATCCATCCATCTCCGGCATTTTTAAATCAAGCAAGATTAACGAAAACAATTTCTTGTTATCGGAATCGTCACTCATTTTATTCAACGCTTGACTGCCACCCATTGCAATTACCGGATCAAATCCCCATGAAATTAATACATCACGTAAAATGATGCAGTTTGTATTATTATCATCGACAATCAGCACGCGCGGCGCTTCCATTTCATGGAACCAATTTCGATAAACCGGTGATTCTTCATCGGAACCAGGATGAAAAATTCCGGTAAATTGGAACACGCTCCCTTTTCCAACTTCACTTTCAACCCAAATACGCCCCCCCATTAATTCAGATAGTTTTTGTGAGATCGTAAGTCCAAGGCCAGTACCACCATACTTTCGAGTGGTCGAGACATCAGCCTGGGAGAAACTTTCAAAAATTTTATCGAGCTTGTCGGCTGGGATACCAATTCCCGTATCAGAAACAGAAAAGTGAAGCCCTATCTGATCCGGGTTTGATGCTTTAAAAAATGAGTCGAAATCCACACGAACGATTATTTCACCTTTTTCCGTAAACTTAAGGGCATTCCCGACAAGGTTGACAATTATTTGGCGCAAACGTCCGGAATCTCCCCGCACTGAAACAGGAACATCATTTTTAATATCACATAACAGTTCAACGCCCTTTGTATGCGCCTGAATAGCGAAAGTGGTCAGTGCAGTTTCGATGACATTACGCAGATTGAAATCAACTTCTTCCAACTCCAGTTTTCCGGCTTCAATCTTCGAAAAATCAAGAATATCGTTTAACAGGTCAAGTAGTGATTCCGCCGATCGTTTCGCAATATTCAAATAGTCGCGTTGCTGTTTATTGGGGGCTAAATCCAGCGCCAATTCGGTCATGCCAATAATACCGTTCATGGGTGTGCGAATTTCATGACTCATATTAGCCAGAAATTCACTTTTTGACTGACTTGCAGCTTCAGCATCGAGCTTGGCCTTCTTTAATTTAGCCTCAAATCGTTTGCGTTCATTAATGTTACGTGAAATGCCAACAATCCCCTGGACGTTTCCATGACTATCCAATATCCGCACTTTAGAGGTTGACACCCAGTTTTCCAGTCTGGAAATCGGATCAATCGCCTTTTCATCTTTATTTAAAATCGCTTGCCCTGTTTCCATTATTCGCTTTTCATCATGATGAAATTCATTAACAAATTCGGGCGGAAAGAAATCCATATCTGTTTTACCAACCAAATCATGTTGATCTTTCATTCCTAACGATCGTATATGAGTGAGATTGTTAAGCAGGAATTTGTTCTCCTTATCTTTCATGTAAATAGAATCCGGCACCATATCGATAACTGTCTGCAGGACATTTTTTTCATTTGCCAACTGCTGAGTGCGTCGCTCAATAATTTTTTCCAAATGTTTATTATGTTGTTTTACGGTATACATTCTAAGGAGATGAGCAATGAAAAATGATATCAGCAAAACAAATATAATTATGGAACGGAACCACCATGTTGCCCAGTATGGCGGTGTAATCACAATCTTAATTGCCGCCCCGGTTTCATTCCAGATTCCGTCGTTATTTGATGCCTTAACATTAAACGTATAAGTCCCTGGATTTATATTCGTATAGGTTGCTTCCCGTTTCGCTCCGACATAATTCCAGTTTTTATCAAAGCCTTCCATTCTATAGGCATATTCATTCTTTTCAGGATTGATGAAATTCAACGCAACCCACTTAAAACTAAGCATCTTCTGATTATGCGACAATTTTAGTTGTTGAGTAAAACGAATATGTTGTGGGAGTACGGATTGCGCATTATCGTTGGTAATCGGAACAGATTTATTTAGTAACAGAAAATCCGAAAGGTACACAGCAGGCGGTTCCGTATTCGACCGTATGCTGTCTGGATTGAATTGAATAATCCCGTTGACTCCTCCAAAAAGTAATTCTCCGGCTTTACTTTTAAAGCATGAATTCTCAAAAAATTCAGCTATGTCCAATCCATCATCCAAATCAAAATTTTTGAAGTGTTGAGTATTAAGGTTCAATCGAGATAGACCTTCTTTTGTACTGATCCATAAATTGTCATTATTATCTTCAAGCAAAGCACAAATATAATTGCTGATTATGCCATTGTTTTTATAATAGTGAACAAACGCATCTCGTTGTCGATCGTATTTATTAAGTCCATCCGATGTACCAATCCAAACATTGTGGCGGGAATCTTCATAAAGCGTAATGATATAGTTATTACTGATCGAAGCTGAATCATTTGGATCAAAAAAGTAGCTGGTGAATGAATTTTCATTATCTAATCTGGACAATCCTGCCACAGTAGCAATCCAGATGCTGCCATCACTGGTAGCATAAATATGAAATCCCCATTCACTCGCCATTGCATGGGGGTCGTCGTGAATTGATTTGTAGGTTATAAACGTTTCATCCTCTTTATTAAACCGGCTGATTCCGGTGCCATGTGTGACAATCCATAGATTACCATTTTGGTCTTCCGTAATGGAACGAACGTCGTACCCCGGAATACTCTTTTTGTTACGAGGACTGGGTTCATAATTTTTGAAACGATTTTCCGATTTAATGAACCGCTGTAATCCGCCATCATAACTTCCGACCCATATTTCACCATCGCTATCACAGAAAATTTCAAAGACACTTCCACGTTTCAAATCCTTGTTTCCATCCCCGGGTGCAAAATATTTTACAGTACCATTTTTCCGATTGACGACGTTGATACCACCGCTATAATAACCAATCCATAAGTTACCATCATGATCTCCCGTAATCGCAGACACTGTGCCGGAAATTGCATCTGTTTTTTCGGGTGGCGTATATTTAATGTGCTTGAATGATTGCTGATTCTTCGTCAAGCTTATACCGCCAAAGTTCATTCCCAGCCAGATATTCTCCTGTCGGTCCTGATAAATGGTATTTATCGCAATGCCGGAAAGCGATGATTCATTACGAATGTCATGCACATATTGTTGAAAGGATAAATCTTGTTGATTGTAAATTCGCAATCTATCTATATCACTCACCCAAACATGGCTATCTTTATCCTGGAAGATAGTCTTTATATAACCAGTACTCGATTTAACGGATTGAAATTTTAACGATGTTTTATCAATAATAAAAATACCATTCTCTCTTGTACCAACCCAAATAGCTTTGTCATTTTCCATCAACGTCGTAATTGAATAATTTTTCCAGCCACTGTCGGGGATATATGGCGAGAGCTTATGCTCCTGGAAGGAATAAACAAATAATCCATCTTTGCCGCCTATCCAGAGATTTTCATTTTCATCCTGAAGTATATATTCAACATGTATTTTTAAATCGACGACAAATTTAAATACCTGATTATCCCGATTCAGTGTATACAGTACCCCACGATCGTTAATCACAAACAATGTACCGTTGCGATTTTCAAAAAAGCCACGAATATCGGATAAATGGCCGCTGTCATCAGCTTGACGGATATAATTTGTAAAATTATCATTTTTGGGATTGTATTTGCTGATGCCATCCTGAGTGCCAATCCATAGCTCCGAGCATAAAGAGTAGTACAGAATATTTATATAATTATGTAAAATGCTGGTGGTATCCCGATGGCTTCTACGATAGATTTGAAAATTATAGCCATTAAATTTATTCAACCCATTTGTTGTGGCAATCCACACAAATCCTTCGGCATCCTGCTGGATATCGGTCACAATACTGTTGGACAATCCATCGGCGGTGCCGTAATGCTTAAATTTAAGATTGCTAACATCAATCGCACCCAATGATGTGCTGTTGTAAACAACCAGAACAATCAAGGCTAATAATTTGGCAATCTGCTTCATGAACCACAACTCCAGACAAAATCATATAAAACAATTGCAATAATTGAATTCGGGGGTATATAATAATTCTATTCTATTTATCGGTTTGACTTAAAAATTATCCAGACCTATCGTACAAGATTTTTTAAATTTCATCTGTATTTCGGTGCATGTATGCGATTCAAAATAGATCCGCATTTTTCCAGATTCGATTTATCAGTGCAGAATTTAATTTTGGGATAACCAATTTGTGAAGACTGTTGAAGGACTATATAAACTTGACTTTTGAGGATGTGAATAATATTAATTGTATCCTTTCGATATTGGATGGTTGTGTTGACTTCGACAAGCTCAGTCAACTGTATGTCCCGTACCCTGAGCTTGCCGTCTCGCAGCACGAACGGTGGTCGAAGGGTACAGCCACCATCATTTATTGAATGGATACTATTATGTCCACACCCTTAAAAAAATGTGAAACACTGTACTAAGCTCTTATATTAGGCGTTGAATCCTTATGTAATTATCGGATTATTCAATGAAGTTGAAATTAGTATCTGAGAAGTTTTTTCTGCCATATTTCCACCCTAGCGGATTTTCAATTGGCAGAAAATTCAAAAGCATTTTGGACAGGATAACTGGTGGAAATCCATATAATCCTGTTAATTTCTATTGCTTGGTTCTGGTTTATCGAGGTTGGGCATTAATCTTTATGGCTGCATACTTCATAATGAGATTACGGACTTCGTCGACATTTATCGGTTTGGAAACATAACCATCCATACCGGCATCCAAAAATCGTTCGCGATCGCCTTTCATGGCATGCGCTGTCATGGCGATTATGGGTATACTCGATTTGGATGATCGCCGAATAATCCGGGTTGCTTCAATACCATCCATATTTGGCATTTGTATATCCATCAGCACGATATCGAAGTCTGTTGAATTTACAAGGTGAACAGCTTCCCGGCCATCGTTAGCAACTGTCACGTCATGCCCCCATTTTTTTAACAAGCTTGTGGCAACTTTTTGATTTATTATATTATCTTCTGTCAGCAGAATATGTAACGGCGTCATACTGTCATTAGTCTTTTCCTCATTTGTTATTGAACAATCATCTGACGTTTTTTCGAGTGCAGCTAATATCGAGTTATATAGATCGGATTGTCGAATAGGCTTTTGGAGAAAATGATTGATTCCGATAATTTTACTGCGCCGGACATCACTGCGGTGAATGACCGATCTCATCAGGATAATTTTAGTTTTGTCCCAATCCGTATTCATTCGAACTTTTTCCGAAAACTTAATTCCATCCATTCCAGGCATATGAACATCGACAAGCATCAGCGCGAATTTCTGTTCACTTCCTGATGATTTATTCAGTAATTCAAACGCAATATTCGCACTATTAACACAGATAACATTAAAACCAAAACATAATAATGAATCCTTAAGGATAGTACAATGTGTAGCATTATCATCAACAATCAAAACTTTAATTCCATCCATCCTGCTCAGGTTATTACGATAGACTTGTGTGCATTCAATATTGCCTGGTTTAAACTTTGCGCTTAATTTAAAAACACTACCTTTCCCCATCTGACTTTCAACCTGAATATTCCCGCCCATTAATTCCGCCAGGCGTCGGGATATCGTTAAACCCAGACCGGTGCCACCATATTTTCGCGTATTTGAATTATCCACCTGGGAAAAACTATCAAAGATTGTATTAAGCTTTTCGGTGGGGATGCCAATGCCTGTATCCACGACCGAAAAATGAAGTTCGAGTATGTTTTCGTCCCCCGTTTTGTTTGCCTCAATCATCTCAACGCGGAGAATAATCTCTCCGGTCTCTGTAAATTTGATGGCGTTACTTATCAAATTAATCAGAACCTGGCGTAATCGACTTGGATCCCCTTTAATCGCCGAGGGGACTTTTTGTTTTATATCACATAATAACTCCAGCGATTTCGCATGTGCCTGAACAGCAAGCGTGGTTACAACTGTTTCCAGGACTTTTCGCAAATCAAAATCAATCTCTTCAAGTTCCAGCTTGCCTGCCTCGATTTTCGAAAAATCAAGGATATCATCTAAAATATCAAGCAAGGCTTCCGCTGATTGTTTGGAAATATTAAGATGTTCACGCTGTTGGTTTGTAAGCTCCGAATCCAACAATAGTTCAGCCATGCCAATTATGCCATTCATCGGGGTACGGATTTCATGGCTCATATTTGCCAGGAATTCACTTTTTGCCTTGTTTGCAGCTTCCGCATCTTGTTTTGCTTTTTCTAGTTACTGTTCATATTTTTTTCGTTCAATAACTTCCCGTTGAAGCGAATCACGTGAAACGGTTGTTGTATTTAAATTTCTGACCATTTCATTAAAACAGATTGTCAATTCCCCGATTTCATCCTGGGTCTGTGCTTCCATAATTTCATTCAACTGACCTTTGCTAATAGCTTTAGTCGCATCCCTGAGATCTATAATGGGTTTGGTAATTCTTTTTGAGAGATAGAAACTGACAACAATAGCCAGGCCAAAACTAAAAACCATTGTTATTATCGACATAATAATAATGGTAAAAACAGTTTCATAGGCTTCCCAAAGCGGTAGTTCAACTACGACTGCCCAATTAGGCATGCCAAGATGTTCGTGAGTTGTAAGAACGACAGTATTGATAATTCCTCTTGAAATTTCAGCGCCGCTATGATGAACCTGTTCGCTGCCATTTACAAATTCCTTAATTTCTTTCAGATTGGCCAAATTTTCATGTTTAAGCACCCGGCTGATATCTGTAAATGCGATAAGATCACCCTGCAAATTAACTACATAAACCGATCCATGTTTGCCAATTTTTATTGTTTCAATTAAATCCCACATGAATTTCAAATTTAATTCGGCCATGAAAACACCCTGAAAATCTCCAAAAACATCTTTAACCGGTACAGCAATAATAACCTGAGGTTCACTTGTTACCTCATCGAAATATAATGGACTTATGTATCTATTGTGAGTCGCCAGAACCGCAGCAATTTCATCTGTTTTTTGAAATGCCAACTGGCTAACTGATAATCCGGATAAGCGCGAGACTTTCAAGATTTTTTGGCTATTCTTATTCCTAATAGCTATCTGCCGGAAAGCTATTTCAGATCCCAACAACTTTTCAAGCAACATTTCCTGTGATTCACTCCCGGCGGTTGCTAAGCCACCAACATAAGCAATAGTTTCCAGTTGCTTGAATTTATCATCTATATAGTAACTTACTTGCTCAGCAGCTTCTTTAACAATTAATTGCAATTGCCCGTCAATTACCTTTTGTTGAGTTTGGTAACTGAAATACAATTCAAAACTGCTAAAAATCAGCATTACAATTGCAATCACTAAAAAGAATGCTATTTTTAAAGTTCTCGTCAAACTATGGAATTGTTTTGCGGATTGTTCTATCATATTTTAATTTTCATTGCAGTGTCGATTTTGTGTAGACTCAAAAAAAAATGTCGTTTTCGAAGCTATTCATCGCACAGCTCTGCTATGAGCATAACAATTGATTTTTCAATTTCACGTATCCATTCAATAATTAAGGATTTTTGAATCCATACAATTTCAAATTTCTAAATTTTCAATTTTTTCTACAATTACTATATTGAACACGGCCATTGATTAAACATCTAAATAAGCCAAACTATGAACATAATATTGATCGCTTTTAACCTTTGCCTATTAGCTAATGGCCAACAGCTAATAGCGTGTTAAGGATAGGTATTGAACGAGCCGCTCAATTAATATGTTTGAAATATGACCGTTTGAAGTACAATATTAGTAATGATACATCGTCGCACCAACGATGGATATGCTTATCGAATAATTTTATCCGCCATACTTAACAATCCTTCACTTACGTTCAGTTTAAAATGTCTGGACGTATTATAATCAAACTCGAAAAAGCTCTCCGCCGAGACAACCGCAACGTTGCCAGGATTTGTGCCCTTTAAAATTTTATCCGCCAATAACGCTGCCTGCTTACCTGTGGAAATCAAATCGACATTCACACCAAAAATTGATCGATAGCCATTGACCGACATTAGTGCGCCGCCAATCGGAATTTTATGTTGATAGGCAAATTTACCCATGACTTCAAAGGCATCGGCAGTGACAGAAAGGGGTTCAGCCACAAACAAAATTGCATCCATGCCAATATCTTTTTGACGCCCACGTTTCTCTAAATAGTTTTGAATTTCCAGCGCATTATCCGCAGGAAATTCTTCCAAACTTACTCCGTTTGATAGAGCTGCGGGTTGCAATGCCTTGATTTGACTGGCGACAATGGGATAACCG
This sequence comes from Candidatus Zhuqueibacterota bacterium, assembly GCA_016931935.1. Taxonomy (GTDB): domain Bacteria; phylum Zhuqueibacterota; class Zhuqueibacteria; order Thermofontimicrobiales; family Thiofontviventaceae; genus Thiofontivivens. The sequence goes on from JAFGDW010000090.1 coordinate 45,621, forward strand.
CGCTGATAGGGAATCCATATTCGTTTCGCATTTGGCACGAGTTCCAGCATTATTTCAAATCTTTTAATTGCAATATCCGGCCCCGGATAACGAACACCAGTTACGTTCCCGCCCGGATGGCTGACACTTTGGACAAGATCCGTGCCTTCAATATTGGCGAAGCAAAATAACACGGGAATGTCACTACCTTGCGTGATCGCCTTGGCTGTCATTGACACTTCAGTCGGGAATGTCAGAATAAGATCGACCTTGCTCTTGACAAACTGTTTCAGGATTTGCTCTTCTTTATCTGGTTCAAAGTTCGTCTTTTCTATATCGTAAACAATATTTTCACCTTCAATATATCCCTTTTCGTTCATCCCGGTTTTAAATCCATCGATTACATTGGAAATGTAATCCAGTCCGCATAAAATTCCCACCTTACGTACCTTTTGTTGCTGCGGGTTTTGCTGACAGTTTATCAGTGAGAGCAACAATAAAAGTACAACGCATTTGGAAAAATCTTTAGTAGGAATTATCCACCTAAATTTTTTCATATTCATCTCTCCATAATAGTTAGTAAGGTAATTTTTGTATCATTATCCCAACCTGGACAAGCCAGAGCCAAAATAAGAATTCCAACCACGGAATGCACTTATTAACACGGAAAAAGATTAGGTAAATTCGCGTATTCTTTTCTGTGTTATTCTGTGACTTCAGTAGTAAACAAAACTTTTGTACCAATTGAAAATCAGCCGTGATGGAAAGGGACAGAAAATTATTCGTCTGTTACTAAATTTTATTTGTTGTGGCTGTTTTCACTTTAATCGAATATTTATGTAATATTCTTTTAATTTCATCGACATTGATCGGCTTGGAAATATATTCATCCATGCCGGCATCCAGGAATCGTTCACGGTCCCCCTTCATGGCGTGTGCGGTCATAGCGATAATGGGAATATGTTTATTTAAATTGAGCAATTTAGAGTTTCGAATTGTCCGGGTAGCTTCAATTCCATCCATATTCGGCATTTGTACATCCATGAAAATGATATCAAATGAATTCAATTCCAAAGCCTCCAAAGCCTCCTTACCATCATTCGCAATGGTTATATTATGCCTCCACTTTTTAAACAAACTGGCGGCTACTTTCTGATTCACCAAATTATCTTCTGCAAGTAATATTTCCAATCGGTTCATTTCAGTATTGTCCGAATTGATGAAGCCATTTCCATCAGTCTGTTCCCTTTTTCCAAATGCCGATAAAATTGTTTGTATCAAATCCACTTGCCGTACCGGTTTTTGGAGAAATTCATCAATTCCGTTTACTTTACTACGTTCCAAATCGCCACGATCGACAACCGAGCTCATCATAACAATTCGAATACCACTCCATTTGACGTTCGCTCTCACTTTTTCAGTGAATTCAAAACCATTCATTTCCGGCATCTGGTAGTCGAGCAGAATTAAATCAAACAGACTTTCTTCAACAGTTGCCTGATAGAGTTTATTTAACGCTTCCTTTCCATTCCAGGTAATTGTTGCATCAATCCCATAGACTTTCAGAACATCATGCAAAATTATGCAATTCGTATTATTATCATCAACAATGAGTACACGCATGTCGCCGAGTTCTGTAAATCGCTTTTTAAAATCATTAATTTCTACCACTTTTCCTGGCTTAAGATATGCCGTAAACTGAAAAGTACTACTACATCCGAATTCACTCTCTACCCAAATTTGGCCATCCATCAATTCAGACAGTTTTTGAGAGATGGTGAGTCCAAGTCCGGTGCCGCCATATTTCCTGGTCGTTGAGGCGTCAACCTGAGAAAAACTTTCAAAAATTTTATTCACCTTGTCCGCTGGAATTCCAATGCCCGTGTCTTTAACAGCTACGTGAATGCCGATGAATCCATCCTTTTTATGTTCAGCCAGTTGAACCTGAACAACAATCTCTCCTTTTTCCGTGAATTTAATTGCGTTCCCGATTAAATTGACAACAATTTGTCGGAGCCTGCCAGGATCGCCTTTGAGTGCATGCGGAACATCTGGCGCTATATTCAATAGCAATTCCAGTTTCTTGGTGTTTGCCTGAATGGCAAGTGTTGTCACGGCTGTTTCAAAAACTTTGCGCAAATCAAAATCAATTTCCTCCAATTCCAATCTGCCCGCTTCAATTTTTGAAAAGTCAAGTATATCATTGAGTAAGTCCAAAAGTGATTCTGCGGATTGTTTCGCGATATTCAAATAATCATGCTGCTGCTTTGTCAATTCCGTATCAAGCATAAGTTGGGTCATGCCAATAACACCATTCATCGGCGTGCGAATTTCATGGCTCATATTGGCTAAAAATTCACTTTTTGAACGGCTAGCCGCTTCAGCAATTTCTTTTGCTTGTTTTAATTCTTGTTCAATTCGTTTTATCTCATTAATCGGACGACTGATTCCTACAATTCCCTGTATTTCTCCATTATTATTTAAAAATGGAACTTTCGATGTTAATACCCAATTTGTTTCGCCGGTCGATTCATTTATTCCGTTTTCTTCTTTGTTCAATATTGATCTTCCGGTTTTTAATATTTCATTTTCATCTTTATGAAAATCATTTACTCTATCAACCGGGAAAAAATCCAGATCCGATTTGCCTAAAACGTCATCCTGACTTCTAACTCCTAGAGATTCATAATGCGCACGATTATTCAGGAGAAAATGATTGTTAGTGTCCTTTAAATATAATGAATCCGGAACCAAATCGATAAATGTTCGAAGCAGTTTTTTCTCTTCTTCAACCTGAAGCGTTCGTTCTTCAACTTTTCGTTCAAGTAATTTATTTCGCTCCCTAATATTTCGTGTTCGAATTTGATAAATGACCATAATCATCAAAACAGTGAAACTTATGAGAATTAATCTGAACCACAGCGTTTGCCAAAAAGGTGGAGTAATCGTAATGTTAATAGCTGTTCCTGTTTCGTTCCACACATGGTCATTATTCGATCCCTTCACTCGAAACGTATAGTGACCGGGATCAAGGTTGGTGTAAGTCGCCATCCGCTGGTCTGCCGGCACATAATTCCACGACTTATCAAATCCTTCCATCTTATAGGCGTACTGATTTTTTTCAGGCGCCACAAAATCGAGCGCTGCAAACTTAAACAAAAAGACTGATTGTTTGTAAGATAAAATAAGCTTTTCAGATTCAGTAATTTGTTTTTTTAAGGGTGATGCTTCCCCACCTATTTTGACAGATTTATTAGAAATCTGGAAATCAGTAATAACAATAGGTGGCATCATTGCGTTATCTGTTATTTGATCAGGATCAAATACATTAAATCCATTATCACCCCCAAAGTACATTTTCCCAACTCTGGATTTAAAGTGGGATTTTTTAATAAACGTATTACTCTGTAATCCATCCGCTTTGGTATAGTTCTTGAAAGTCTCATTAACCTGATTGAACCGGGAAAGCCCGCCATTTGAACTGATCCACAGGAATCCGTTATTATCCTTTTCAATTCCGAAAATCATATTATTGGGCAAGCCATCTGTGGTGAAATATCTTTTAACTGCGCCAGATTTTCTATTAATTCTATTGAGGCCATTTAAGGTGGCGATCCATAGAGTGTTGCTATCCTCTTCGAAAATGGAAGTGATGAAATTATTAGACAAACTATTGACATTATCCTGATGATGAGTATAATTGACAAACGTTTCGGTTTTTGGGTTAAAGATTGTGAAACCTTCCGTTGTACCGATAAGTAAATTTCCCCTTGAATCCGTTTTTAAAACCTCAACATAATTATTGATTAAACCACTATTTTCAACATTGTAAGCCTTAAATGATTTCTTATTTTTATTAAATTTTGTAATACCATTCTGTGTTGCAAGCCATAAGTTTCCATTTCGATCTTCGACAATATCAAAAACATTGTTATTTGATAAAGCAGAATTTTCAGATGTCCACGTTTGAAACGTTTTTGTTTTGAGGTTGAACCTACTAATTCCACCAGTCCATGTACCAATCCATAATTCATTTTCAGAATCAACGTAAACTGTCAGAACACCATCAGAATTTAAATTTGAATTTTTAGAATTATAACTTTCGAACTTTTCCGTATGTGGGTTAAATTTATTTAGTCCCCCACCGGCAGTTGCGATCCAGATAATACCTTGTTGATCTTCACTAAATTCCCAAACAAAATTATGGCTTAGGCTGTTGGCTTGTTCAGATTTAGTTTTGTAATGAATAAATCCTTGTTTATTGTAGTGAATAACATTAATACCACCTTCATATGTTCCAACCCAAATATCCCCAATGTTATCGCAATAAATAGATTGGATTGAACTACTACTCAAACCGAATGGATCGTTCAGATTACTATTGAAATGTACAAATGTTTTCCTATCCTTTCGAAGAAAATCCAGACCACTATTTTCCGTTCCGATCCAAATACATCCGCTTTTATCATTGCATAATGTTAATACTCGATTGAACGAAAGGCTATTGTTGTTTTCCGGATTATGGCTATAATTAGTAAAATAATTTGCTGTTATATCATCTACGTGAATCGATGAAAGTCCATTTCCCAGAGAGCCAAACCATAAATAACCATCAGAATCTTCAAGTATTGAAGTAATTGAATTTCCTGACAAACTATGAGAATTGTTCTCGTGATGCTTGTACTGGATAAAATCTTTGGTTTCATAATTATAAATATTTAATCCAGCATCTGCCGTAGCAATCCACAAATTTCCTTTACTATCTTCGAATAGTTGTCTTAGAGTATTACTACTCAAGCTATTTGGATCGCTTGGATCCGTTAAATATTGAATTGTCTGATTGTTTACCGAATCAAATAATAATAATCCATTTCCATTCGTGGCAATCCACAGGTTGCCTCGACTATCTTTGATTACGCTCCATAAATTATAGCTTTCGAGGTTATAACCATTCTGTTTGTTGTAGTTTATAAAACAATCCCGATCGCGGTTATAGCAACTTAATCCCTGAAAGGTAGCAATCCATAAATTACCTTGTTGATCTTCACATATAGACCGAATTGAATTTGAATTTATACTCGTGGAATCATCTGGCTTATGGCGATAAACAGTGAAATTATAGCCATCAAATTTATTAAGTCCATCAAAGGCGCCAAACCACATAAATCCCTGATGATCCTGGAAAATGCACGACACGTTGGAGTGGGAAAGTCCGTCATCCGTGGTGAGATGATCAAATTTTATATTATTTAAATTCGAAGAAATTAATACGGGGATTTGAAAACCGAATATGAACAATATAAAAGGGAATACCATAAAGAATTTTCTGAACTTATAAACCATAATCTCTATCACCTCAATTTTTTATGAATCAGCCTATTTAACCATACAGGAATATAGACACTTGACTATACTCCTTATCATCACACCAGGCTGGCATCGTAGTTTGCAGCATACAACGTCCGTATTTTCATCGAGTGCAATTGTTTTATCGCACATACTCAAAACTGATCTTTGCGAAAGTCCGGTATGTATAGAATGATGCTCGCATGGATTATGTTGTGCTGACAATATTCCAGGCATGTGCGTAAACGAAAGCGTTTGCATCAGGTAGCGGGCACGTTCGTTCAGTAGATGTACAATAATTGAGTGGGAAAAATTGATATGTATCGGAAGAAGCTGCACTCTTACATGCTTATGGCACACAAGAAAACAGCAAAATATGGTAAACAATGGTATAATAAATTTCAACATTCCACACAACATCATCGTCGTCTTCTCGCACATTTCATAGAAAGAAATTTGAACCGCTACAATAACTTACATGGATTCACTCGCATCACTATCAATTGCATGTTTGCATTCCTGCACATGATTCAACATCGTTTTTAGTTTAGCAATATTATACTTTAAACTAGCATGACTTGAACATTTTTGCTTTCCTGGTCGATCAGTTGCCTGAGCTTGTCGAAGGCAACATGTACGCCATTGTATTTTCGAATTTTGTGGGGCTGTATCAAAAGTCTTGTCAAATTTCATCCTGAACGTAGTCGAAGGATGATAACTCACGATAAAACAACATGCTTCGACTTCGCTCTGCATGAAGAAATTATACGAATTTTGACTTTTTATACAGCCTCGTTAGCTGATGTCAGGTTCCTAAAAAAGTGGTCATATTTTTGAATCGATAAATTAGGGTTTATCAACGGGCAGTGTTTGCTCACGTTTTGCTTTCAGTTCCGTTACCTACGATAGCAAATGCAGCAATCTTGCTACGCACTTCCTCCACATCAATTGGCTTGGCAATGTAATCGTTCATTCCGGCATTTAAAAATGCCTCACGGTCTCCCTTCATTGCATGCGCGGTCATGGCGATAATAGGAATTTCCAGTTTCAAAGTCTGACGAATCTGCCGGGTTGCTTCAATACCATCGATATTAGGCATCTGTACATCCATAAGAACAAGATCAAAAGAACGCTTACCAAGAATACTAATCGCCTCCTGGCCATCGTTTGCTACCGTTACTTCGTGCCCCCATTTTTTCAACAGACTAGTTGCCACTTTCTGATTGACAATATTATCTTCGGCCAACAGAATATGCAACGACGGCATCTTGTCATCGATAGAAAATGATCTCCCTATGCAATCCAAATCGGTACAGGCTTTGCCCAAAAGCGTTAAAATGGAATACATTAAATCCGTTTGCCGGATCGGCTTTTGCAGAAACTCATCGATGCCATCAATCTTGTTTCGCTTCAGATCACTTCGGTCTACAACCGAACTCATCATAATTATTTTTATGCTGTCCCATTTTGTGTTGGCGCGAACACGCTTTGTAAATTCATAACCATCCATTTCCGGCATTTGAAAATCCAGCAAGATCAGGCTGAATTGTTTTTCTTCAACTGTTGCCTCGTATAGTTTATTTAATGCTTCCATGCCATTCCAGGCAATCGTTGGCTGAAATCCGTTTGCTTCCATTACGTCGCGCATGATAATACAATTGGTATTATTATCGTCGACAATTAATACTCGCATGCCTTCAAGTTCTTTCACACGTCGAGCAAATTTTTCGGATTCCTTTATCTTTCCCGGCTTAAAATAGGCTGTAAATTGAAAGACACTTCCTTTTCCCAATTCGCTTTCTACCCAAATTTTTCCGCCCATCAAATGAGTGAGCTTTTGGGAGATTGTCAAGCCCAAACCGGTACCCCCAAATTTTCGTGTAGTAGAATTATCCGCCTGGGAAAAGCTTTCAAAAATTTTATCGAGCTTATCTTCAGGAATACCAATTCCGGTATCCGAAACTGAGAATTGAAGCCCGATTAATCCATCATGTTGGGTTGCATCCTTTTCGAGTAAAGACACCTTTACAAGAATTTCCCCTTTTTCGGTGAACTTGATTGCATTCCCAATCAGGTTAACAATAATTTGACGAAGCCGTCCCGGGTCTCCCATCAATCCCACAGGCACATCATGTTTTAAATCATAAAGCAGTTCAATCCCTTTGGAATTCGCTTGTATTGCTAACGTTGTAATCGCAGTCTCCATCACCTTGCGAATATCAAAATTAATGATTTCCAGCTCCAATTTTCCGGCTTCAATTTTGGAAAAATCCAAAATATCATTGAGTAAGTCAAGCAACGATTCCGCTGATTGCTTGACAATTCGCAGATAGTCCTGCTGCTGACGGTTAAGATCTGTTGCCAGTGCGAGTTCTGTCATGCCAATAACACCGTTCATCGGTGTACGAATTTCATGACTCATGTTGGCAAGGAACTCGCTTTTACTGCGATTTGCCGATTCAGCTATCTCCTTGGCAATTTGTAATTCTTCTTCAAATTTTTTACGATCATTAATAAGTCGGCTAACCCCGACGATTCCATCGACCTCCCCTTTATTATTTTTGAATTGAACTTTTGAAGTCAAAATCCAGTCAATTTCGCCAGTTAAAGGATTTACTCCTTTTTCTTCTTTATTGATGATTGGAATACCGGTTTTTATTATGTTGATTTCATCTTTATGGTAATCATCCACATGTCCACCGGGGAAAAAATCGGCATCGCTTTTTCCTATCATGTCCTCCTGCCTGGTAATCCCTACTGATTCCATATGCGCCCGATTATTAAGAATAAACCGTGAGTGCCGATCCTTCACAAAAATCGGGTCAGGCACAAGATCAATAACAGTTTGTAACAGGTTTTTTTTATCCTCAAGTGCATTATTTGCTGTCAGCAAATCCTTGGTGCGTTCAGCAACTTTTTGTTCAAGCTGTTTATTTTGGATACGAATGTTTCTGGTTCGTATCTGATACAGTGCAAATATTAATAACATCAATAAATTGAGCACCATCGTTCGAAACCACCACCTGTGCCAGTAAGGCGGCGTTATAATAATTGTAAGTGAGGCGCCGGTTTCATTCCAGATACCATCATTATTCGATGCTTTCACGCGGAATGTATATGTACCCGGATCAAGATTTGTATATGTCGCATCATGCTGATTCCCGACGTAATTCCACTCGGTATCGAATCCCTCCATTTTATAAGCGTATTGGTTGCGTTCGGGAGCTATGTAATTTAAAGCGACAAATTCAAACGAGATCACAGAATGCTGGTGGGACAATGTCAGACTACTTGTCGTGACAATGTTTTCCATCAAAGGCGAATTTCCCCCTTTAATTTCCACATCTTTATTGAAAAGCTGAAACTTTGTAATGACAACCGGAGGTTTGGCCAAATTTATGCGGAGACTTTCCGGATTAAACACATTGAAACCATTCGGGCCGCCAAAATACATTTCACCGTCCGCCGCTTTCATGCATGATCGGCGATTGAACTCATTACCTAGCAATCCGTCATCTACGCCGTACACAATAAATTGCGGATTCTTCGGCACATTGGTACCATTAACAAATTTTGCAATTCCCCTGTTAGTGCTGATCCACAAATTGGCATGGTCATCTTCCAGAATGCCTTTTATTTGATTATTTGGCAATCCCTGCTCTTCAAAATATCCTCGAAAATCTTTTTTTTCGCGACGATAAACATTTAATCCATTATCGGTGCCAATCCAAAGATTTTTTCGACTGTCTTCAAAAAAAATAATGGCGGTGCTATGACTAATGCTATTTATATTGCTCGTATCGTGCCTGAAATGTGTAAATGATTCATTTGCAGGATCAAACAGGTCGATCGATGACGTTGTCGATATCCATAGCTCATTATAGCTGTTTTTATAAATCGTCCGAATCCAGTCATTAAAAATGCTTGTGTTATCCGTATCATCGTGTAAAAATTGCTTATAGGTTTTTGTCACTTCATTGTAACGGATTAATCCCTGCCCCATGCATGCAAGCCACAGGTTTTTGCCATCTTTCAGGATACTGAAAACATTTTTGCACGGAAGAGTTTTATTCTGTTCAGAATTGAACCGGATGATTGTGTTATCCTTCCGATCTAGCAAATTCAATCCACCTTCCCACGTTCCAACCCACAATTTCTGTTGGTCATCTTTACACAGCGACCAGACTGCGTTCGAGCTCAGCGTGTTCGGATTGTGAGGATCATTAATGAAATGTGCAAATGTCTTATCCCGCTTGTTGAACAGGTTCAGTCCCCCTTCTGTCCCGATCCATATGGAATCACCATCTTCCAGAAATGCATTGACAAAGTTGTTGCTTAGGCTGGCAGGATTACCGGGTTCATGAGAGAAGGAAACAAACTTTTCTGTTAGTTGATTATAGAAATTGATTCCGTTAGCGAAGGTCCCAGCCCACATGCTGCCGTAAGAATCCTGGTACAATGAATAAACGCTATTGTTTGATAAGCTAAATGGATTTAGCGGATCGTTTCGATAATGATAGAAACAGACATCATTCGAGTTTGAACTTCCGGGTTCCAGGATGTCCAAACCATTATTTTCAACCCCAATCCATAATCTGCCACCGCTGTCTTCCGATATAGAACGGATTGCTCCGTTGGCAATTGACGATTCATCACCATCCCGATGCGCATAGTGAACACATTCGAGTATTTTCGCTGTTTCCGGTTCATATTTTATCAAGCAAAGACCATTGCTATTTGTGCCTACCCATAACTTTCCATTCTTATCAGTATGAAGTGAAATTATATGGTTGTCCGTAATTCCAGCGGCATTCATGATATTATTCAATCTTACAAATTTTTGAGTCGACACATCAAAGCGATTCAGCCCGTTCGCAGTTCCTACCCAAACATTGTTATTTTTATCAATTACTATATCTTCGACATTATAATTGCTAATTGTGCTTTCATCCGTGGCATTTGGCACAAATGAAACTGTTTTGTCGTTCTCCGGATTAAATAACAACAGACCATGTGCAGCGGTACCAATTAAAAACCGGCCATCATCCAATTCAACAATATTCTGCACTCCTTCCTGAGGCCAGCTTGTTTTGTGCGAAAAATTATCATTCTGACGATCGTAGCGGTTCAAACCTGCAAAAGTCGCGATCCACAATTGTCCCTTTTTGTCTTCATAAATTGCTTCGATCGTGTTACTTGAAATACTTTTTTTATTACGCGGATTATATTTATAAATTGTAATTGAATAGCCATCGTAGCGGTTAAGGCCGTCATTTGTTCCGAACCACATAAAGCCATACGAATCTTCACAAATGGATTTCACCCAGCTCTGTGATAATCCATCCTGAACAGTAATATGTTTAAATTTTAGAGACAATTGCTCTCCGGACGCTGCATGAGCGACGGGCAGTAACAACAATAGAAATAGTATTTTCTTCACAATAACGACTCTTAATTTATTTTATGCGCGTTTATGCAGATACAAATTCTGATTTGTGAACGACAAATTTATTTAACACGCGAATAATTTCATCGACATTAATGGGTTTTGCCACATATTCATCCACACCTGCTTCAAAGAAACGTTCACGGTCGCCTTTCATCGCGTGAGCTGTCACAGCAACAATTGGAATTGTCGGTGGTACGGCCAGTGAGTTTGAAGCTCGGATCGCTTTAGTCGCTTTAATGCCATCCATTACGGGCATTTGGATATCCATCAGGATCAAATCGAAATGTTTATCTTTCAAAATTTCCAATGCTTCCTCGCCGTGTTGAGCGATGGTTACATAATGTCCCCACTTCGATAATAATTTCTGAGCAACCCTTTGGTTAATAAGATTGTCTTCAACCAATAGAATGTCTATCGGATGAATTTCTTCGTTTGAAGTTGCTGATTGGTCTTTTCCACGACGATCATTCTGTAAATTTTCGATGTTTTTTCTGATTGCCATCCATAATTCCGAATGTCGTATTGGTTTCGCAAGACAATTTTCGCGACCAATTCGCTTACATGTTTCATGCTTATAATCTTCAACGAGTGAACTAAGTAAAATAATTTTTATATTTTTCCACTCCGCGTTTTCCGACATCCGCTCGATAACTTCCATCCCCGTCATTCCAGGCATTTGGCAGTCCATTAAGACGAGCTGAAATTGTTTAGCAGGATTGTGGATTTCATCGAGCATAGCTATTGCCTTATTTCCACAGTTTGTAACACTAACTTTCGCGCCGTGTCGTTTTAGCAGTTTTTCGAGAATCAATCGATTGGTTTCATTATCATCAACCACCAAAATTCGAATGCCTTCCAAATTAACAGTTTCAGCATCGTGCATTTCTTCAGATGCATTCCCTGGTTTCACTTTTATTGTAAAATGAAAAGTGCTTCCTTTACCTACCTGACTTTCTACCCACATCCGTCCGCCCAGCAAGCGTGTTAATCGACGGGATAATGTCAGTCCAAGACCCAACCCACCATACTTCCGGGTTAACGATGCATCCAACTGAGAAAAGCTTTTAAATATTTTATTTATTTTATTCTTGGGAATTCCAATACCACTATCAGTTACTGTAAAATGTAAGGCGATTAAATCATTTGCTACCTGTCGCGACGATTTCTCGATTTCAACACCCAGCTTAATTTCTCCCTGTTCTGTGAATTTAACAGCATTACTCAAAAGGTTAACAAGTATTTGATGCAATCGACTGGAATCACCAAACAAGTGGCGTGGTACATTTTCATCAATATCATAAATAAGCTCGATATGTTTGTTCGCAGCTGCCGACGCAAAGCTTACAAGCGCCCGTTCGATTAATTTGCACAAATTAAAATCTGTCTGGGAAATTTCAATTTCACCGGATTCAATTCGTGAAAAATCAAATACACCTTTTAACAAATCAAGCAGTGACTCTGCCGAATGCACAACGACTCGAAGATATTCATGGATTTGCTCCAAATTGTGCTCACTACCTGCCAATTCTGCCATCCCGATTACCCCGTTTAAAGGTGTGCGGAACTCATGACTCAAATTTGCCAGAAATTCGCTTTTGACACGTGCCGCACTCTTAGCAGCCTGCTTGAGTTTTTGCTCCATTTGCTTTCGCTCGGTTATATCACGACGGATACCGACCAACCCAAGAATTTTTCCATCTTTATCGCGAAGTGGTACTTTCGATGTCAATACGCACACTTGTTCACCCGTTTCTAAGGCACGTCCGTATTCTTCTTTATTTATGATAGCTTCACCATTGTGCAACACACGGTCATCGTCAGAGTCAACCGTATTAAAATCTATTTGATTATCAGTGAAAAAATCTTTGTCGTGTTTACTTATAAGTTCAACCTGATCGCTACAACCCAGATCTTTGATGTGCTTTAGATTATTCAAAATGAACCTTTTTTGTACATCCTTCACGTAAATGCTATCCGGTACAATATCAATGACTGTTTGCAACAGATTTCGTTTATTTTCAAGCTCAAGCGTACGTTCTCTGACTTTTAGTTCAAGGTAGCGATTGCGTTTTCGAATGCTCTGCGTTCGCAGGTAATAAATGGACACAACAAAGAACGATATGGCAAAAAACATTATTGTCCGAAACCATGCTGTCTTCCAAAATGGTGGTGTAATTATAATCTGAATTGATCGACCCGCGTTATTCCACACGCCATCATTATTCGTACCGCGCACATGAAAAGTATATTTTCCGGGATTGATATTGGTATAGGTTGCAATTCGTTTATTCCCTACATAATTCCAATCTCTGTCAAATCCTTCCAACCGATACGCATATTGATTTTTTAGCGGTGTCGTAAAATCAAGAGCAGCAAATTCGAATGAGAATACAGAATTTCGGTACGATATAGTTATTTCATCTGACAACAAAATATTTTCTGACAGCGGTGATTTTTCAATTCCAATCGGAACTTGTTTATTCATAAGTTGAAAATCTGTAATAACAATATTTGGTATGAATGTATTTTCTTGTACATCATCGGGATAAAAGTCATTAAATCCATTCGTACCACCAAAATACATTCTTCCATTTCGTGCAGTTAGACTGGATTTTTTAATAAACGTATTGCCCTGTAATCCATCCAATTTTGTAAAACTCTTAAATTGATTGGTTTTTAAATTGAACCTGGAAAGGCCACAATTTGTGCTAATCCATAAATACCCGTTCATATCTTTTTCAATACTATAAATAAGATTATTGGGCAAGCCATCTATATCAAAATAACGTTTAAAGGATTTGTCATTTTGATCAAACTTATTCAAACCATTGGTTGTCCCTACCCATACGGTACTGCTGTCTTGTTCGAATATGGTTGTTATAAAATTGTTTGATATGCTGTTAATATCATTTTTGTTATGTTGATAAAGTACGCTTTCTTTTGTATCCGGATCAAAAACAATAAAGCCAAATGTAGTTCCAATAAGCAGATTTCCATTCGAAGCCAGTTCCACTAATTCTATGTGATTGCTAAACATTTTGTACTTTTTTAAATCGATATTGTGAAAAGACATATCATCTATATAGAAGGTATTTAATCCTCCTGTTGTTGCCAGCCATAATCGCCCCTTTTTGTCTTGAACAATATCGTAAACATGATTGTTATTTAAACCACTATTTTCTGATGTAAACGTAACAAATTTTTTTTGATCCTGATCAAATCTACTAAAGCCGCCGTCGTATGTGCCAATCCACACATTATTATCAGAATCAACGTAAACGGTTAGCACAGCATCCACATTTAGATTCGTAGTCTCAGTATTATATCTTTCAAATGTATTTAAAAAGGGATCAAATAAATTTAAACCACCGCCATCCGTAGCAATCCAAATTTTTCCATCATTACTCTCACTGAATTCCCACACTGAATTATCACTTAAACTGGATTGCACACCCGGAACATTTTTGTGATGCTCAAATGCATGCTTTTTGTTCTTTATAATATCTAATCCCGCATCATACGTGCCAAACCACATATCGCCTGCTTTATCCTGAAAAATTGAATAAATCGCATTACTATTTATGCTAGCAGGATTTTTGAAATCACTTTTAAAATGCGTAAACGTCTTTCGGTCAGGATGCAGATAATTCAGTCCCCCATTTTCATTGCTAATCCACAACCCATCACTTGCATCGACTTTAATTACTCGTATCGATTTGCCCGTAAGGCCATATTTACCGTGTCGATCAATTCGATAATTCTTAAACTTGCCGTGTTTCAAAACATCTTTGTGAATGCAGGACAGTCCTCCTTCAATGCAACCGAACCAGAGATAGCCTTGTTTATCTTCATCAATTGAATAGACATTATTACTTACCAAACTTGTAGAATCATTTTCGTTGTGCATGAGATGAATAAATTTTCCGGTAGCTCTATCCAGAATATTTATACCTCCCCTGACACTCCCAATTATAAAATTTCCGTTACTATCTTCAAAAATGCTTCTGATATCAGAAGAAAACAGACCTGATGGATTATCCTTATCATAACCGTAGTGAATGTATTCATGCGTCTGTGGATTAAACCAGTAAAGTCCATTGTGGTGGGATGAGAGCCACAAATTCCCTTTCCGATCGGGATATATACACTGAATATTAAATGTGATGAATCCCTCAATGTCATTATAATTAATAAATCGATCAAATTTCCGATCATATAACGACAAGCCAATTTCAGTGCCAATCCACAGGTTTCCATTATCATCTTTCGCCAAACATTCAATGAGATTGGATTGAATGCTATTAGAATCATTTAAGGAATGTCTGTATACCTTGAATTGGTAGCCATCGTATCGGTTTAGTCCATCAAAAGTACCAAACCACATAAAGCCCAGATCGTCCTGTAATATGCACCTTACATTGGCATGAGAAAGCCCGTCATCAGTCGTCAAGTGATCAAATTTCAGATAGTGATCAATCGTTTCTGATTTCAAGATTGACGGATATATCCATAATGCAAGCAGCATTATCATCGTTAATTTAATTACATGACTCCAATATTTTTGATTAAAAATCTTCATAAAGCAGAACCCCATCCCCAATATTCACAAGCGACGGTTTATATATTTATGTACATCGGAATGGCTATCCGGGGGATAGATATTCCTGTAATCACTTCCTGCAGTAAATATAAATTTAGTTTTAGATGTCACTAATTACTGGTCACAAAATTATCCATTTTTGGATTCAACAGTGATATGTGCAAATTTTATCAGGACTCTTTTCACTTCATCCACATTAATCGGCTTGGAGATATAATCATCCATGCCTGTATCCAAAAATTTTTCCCGGTCGCCCTTCATGGCATGGGCAGTCATCGCAACAATCGGAATCATCGAATTTAATGATTTACGAATAAAGCGAGTTGCTTCAAGACCATCCATGTTTGGCATTTGTACATCCATAAGAATTATATCAAATTCTTTTTCTTTGAGCTGTTCGATTGCTTCTTTGCCATCATTGACAATAGTAACGGTGTGTCCCCATTTTTTCAGCAAGCTGGTAGCAACCTTTTGATTCACCAGGTTATCTTCAGCAAGCAAAATTTTTAACGGAACACTCGTTTCATCGAATGGGCTGTTGGCACCATTGACATCCACTGATGTGTTCTTGTTTCCAAACAAGGTAAGTATCGTGCTAAAAAGATCATTCTGACGCACAGGTTTTTGTAAAAACTCATCAATTCCAATATCTTTGCTCTTTACGACATCCCCTTTTTCCACGATCGAGCTCATCATAATGATTTTACATTTATCCCATATCGAATTGGAACGAATTTTTACAGCGAAATCAAAACCATTCATTTCCGGCATTTGAAAATCCAATAAAATTAATGCGAATGGTTTTTCATCCACTGTTGACTTATACATTGCGTTTAACGCATCTTTACCGTTCCAGGCAGTTTGTGTTTCAAATCTACACGATGAAAGCACATCTCTTAAGATGATGCAATTCGTAGCATTGTCATCCACAATAAGGACCCGAGTATCGGAAAATTCTTTCATTCGGTTACGATACACCTGAGAATTTTCCACCTTGCCACGCATTAACTGAGCTGTGAAATGGAACAGGCTCCCTTTTCCGATTTCACTTTCGCACCAGATATTTCCTCCCATAAGCTCCAATAGTTTTTTTGAGATAGTAAGCCCGAGCCCAGATCCCCCATACTTTCGTGTGGTTGAATTATCAGCCTGGGAAAAACTGTGGAAAATTTTATCAAGCTTGTCTGCCGGAATGCCAATACCGGTATCACGAACTAAAAAATGAAGTTTGATGTGGTTCTGATCCGTTGGTTGTTCACCATTACGATCGGCATCATTTTCAAGTTGTACGGTCAGCACAACTTCCCCCTTGTCGGTGAATTTGATCGCATTACCAATCAAATTAACAATAATTTGCCGCAAACGTCCAGGATCTCCCTTCAGCTCTACAGGCACGTCAGGCCGAATATCACATAGCAATTCCAACTTTTTTGTGTGAGCCTGCACAGCAAGTGTACTAATAGCAGTATCCACAACTTTACGCAAATCAAAATCGATGGATTCCAACTCCATTTTGCCAGCTTCAATTTTGGAAAAATCAAGAATGTCGTTTAACAAATACAGCAGAGATTCGGCCGATTGTTTGGCAATTTTCAGGTAATCGCGTTGCTGTTTGTTTTGCGAAACGTCCAGCGCCAATTCTGTCATCCCGATAATGCCGTTCATTGGTGTGCGCAGTTCATGACTCATATTAGCCAGAAATTCGCTTTTCGTTTTATTGGCAATTTCAGCAGCCAATTTTGCGGCTTGCAATTCCTGCTCTTTTCGTTTTAAATCAGAAATATCCCGGGAGATAGTAACAATTCCATGGATATTGCTTTCGTCATCTTTAATCGGTACTTTTGATGTCGACATCCATCTAGACTTTCCATCCGGGAATTCAATTTCTTGTACGTCGTTAATAAGGTGCAGCCCGGTTTGAATGATATCACGGTCCTCGTTCATTATGTCACGAGCAAATTTTTCAGAAAAGAAATCGAAATCAGTCTTGTTAATAACCGAGTCAGGTGACTTAAGCTTTAGCATAGTGGCATAAGCGCCATTCATTCTTAAATACCGCCCCTGGTTATCCTTAAAAAATATGGAATCCGGAATATTATCCATGAGCAACTGTAATAAATTCCGTTCATCGTTTAGCGCGGTTTCGGCTTTCTTCTGTTCAGTGATATCATTTGCCGAACAGACCACATAGTCAACATCGCCAGTTTCATTCACGTGGGGCATTCGGGTTATTGCCAAAAGCCGGGATTCACCTTCACAATTCGTGATCCACTCTTCGGTGTATTTCTTCTGTTTCGATTCAAACGCCTGTCTGTTATTCTGGAGAATGACATTGGTCTCTTTCATCGGGAAGAAATGCAAAATTTTTTTATGTTCTATATCACTTTTTTGTTTTCCCAGAAACTGTGCATGAGAGTTGTTCACAGAACCATATGTCCTATAATTCACAAGATACCAAATTTGTGTTTCGATATTATCGGATAATAATTTAAGTTCATTTTTTTGGTGCTCAAAATTCAGAATCATATCCCGGGAATCTTTCCGGATCATGGCTACTGCATCAAACAGATCGGAAAACGGATCATGTTCCGGGAGACCATCAATGAGACTTTCATCTGATGTATCCCATGATAATCGCCCCAATAGACCGAATAATTCATGAATCCGCTTGCTTTGATGATTGATAATTGTTTCTTTTTCCTGTAACAGTTGCCTGGCAAAACTGTTTAGTTCCTTTTTCTTTTTGGGAATTATATTTTTTTGTGCTATCTCTTGAGTCTGCTTATTTTCTTTATGCTTTAAAACACGCATAATTGCCGAATTAAAATCTGAGTCGACAAATATTTTGTTCATGAATTTATGTGAAAATAATTTGCCAAACTTCACGATGCCCTTCAATGCCGGACTTAAGCCGAAGAAAATGGTTAACGCAATTGAATCAATATTATTTACAAACCAGGCAATAATTAGCTTCCTGATCGCTAATGATGCCCCGATTGAATTACTTAAATCATATAACAAATAATACTTTTCGCCTTCAGGAATGGTATGTTCAACAACCGTTTGTAATGTTTTCATTGAATCGAACACATGTTCGTCAAGATATCCAGTCACATGCATCAAGATGATGTTTTCATCCATGCATTCTGTTTTTAAATGATAGCCTTTATCCGGGTTGGAAAGATTCCACTTTTCATCCTGAATGACCTTGATCTTGCGATCATTTACTTCAATTGTTTTTCGTTGCAACTGCCAGCGGCTTATAAACTTTTGATTTATGGAATTAGCATCCGCACGGACAATCCCGTGTGTTTTCTGGCTCGTACGGCTTAATTGATCAGCCAAAACAATCTGAATTGCCTCGGCATAATCTTTCACGATAAAAATCCGATCGGCCTTTGATGTAATGCGCTTTCCGGCGTTTATAATAATCCGCAAAACAGGATTCAGTCCAACAAACACAATTGCATGAATGCGATGAAGTCGTTCTGTCGCCCATTTCTTATAGGCTTTTCTCCCACTGATCGTCGAGCCGTTTAATTTCGAGTAATCATGAATCATGTAAAAGGATTCTTCTGGGGGAACTTGTTCATCTATAATTTGCTGCATCACTTCAAGAGCGCTGGAGACATCATAATCATGCCCGTACCCGGATACGTGATCCACGATGATGTTGCCAGCTAATATTTCCCCATCCATACAATAATGGCGATCGGCGGCTTCATACTGCCATTCATCTTTTTTAATAATGGCGAGTCCGGATACCGGACAGGTTTTGTGCGATGTTTTCATATTAATGAATTTTAAACGTTTAAATAGACAGCTTGAATTTATGGTTAATTAGAGTCTGTCCAGGAAATTACGATAAGCTTCCAGCTTGTCGTAATTTCTTATATAACTTCAATATTTAACTTGCAATCAAGATGATTGCGTTACGAAATCA